>JASGFB010000220.1:0-2606 GCA_047605765.1 Rhodocyclaceae bacterium | reverse complement strand
GCCGCGCGCCAGCCCCGCGCCGGCGATGTACAGCTCGCCGGGCACGCCCACCGGCAGTGGCCGCAACCGCGCGTCGAGCACATGCATGCGCAGATTGGCGATCGGCCGGCCGATGCTCGGCAGCAGCGGCCACGCCGCGCGATCGGCCGGCAACAGGCATTCGGTCACCACGTGCGCTTCGGTCGGGCCGTACTGGTTGGCGAGCGCGCACTGCGGCAAGGCGGCGAACAGGGCCGGCAACGCGCCGGCGATCTTCAACTGCTCGCCGGCGGTGATGATCTCGCGCAGCGCACAGGTGGACAGATCGCGCTCGGTCAGCGCTTCGGCCAGATGCTGGAGGACCACGTAAGGCGCAAACAGGCGCTCGACGCGCTGCGCCACGATGAAATCGGCCAGCCGCGCCATGTCGCCGCGCAGATCGGCCGGCGCGATGAGCAGCGTGCCGCCGCTGACGAGGGTGGCGAAGATCTCCTGGAAGCTGACGTCGAAGTTGAGTGAGGTCAGGTGCAGGCAACGCCCGCCCTGTCGCGTCGCCGGTGCGGTCTGCCAGCGCAACAGATTGCACAGGGCCCCATGAGGCATCGCCACGCCCTTGGGGCGTCCGGTCGACCCGGAGGTGTACAGCACATAGGCCAGATTGGCCGGCGTGACGCGGGCCGCCTTGTCGGCGGTGGACGGCGGCGCGCTGTCGCTGTCGCCGACACCGCATACGTCAATGCTCCGCCGCTGCGCCACGGCCGCCAGCGCTTCGCGCCCATCGGCATCGGCCACGATCAGATGCGCGACCGCTTCATCGATGATCTGGCCGAGCCGTTCGGCGGGGTAATCCGGGTCGAGCGGCAGGTAGGCCGCGCCGGCCTTGAGGATGCCCAGCACCGCCACCACCCTGTCGAGCGAGCGCGCACAGCACACGCCGACCAGGCTTTCGGCGCCGATGCCGCGCGCGCGCAGGCTGCTGGCCAGCCGGTCGGCCCAGGCATCGAGCCGGCGGTAATCGACCGCCCTGTCGCCGTACACCACCGCCAGCGCATCGGGCGTGGCGCGCGCCTGCGCTTCGAACAGATCGTGCACACAGGCCGGCGGATACGCTGCGTCGGTGGCGTTCCACGGTGCCAGCTGCACCGCCAGCGCGCCCGGTGGCAACAGTGGCAGCGCGCCGATGGGCGTGGCCGCGTCGTCGACCACGGCCTGCAGCAGCGTCTTGAAGTGCACCTCCAGGCGCGCCAGGGTGGCCGGCTCGAACAGCTCGCTGCTGTAATGGAATTCGCCGCTCAGCATGTCGTCGTCATTGAGCTGGAGCGTCAGATCGAATTGGGCCGTGTGGTTGTCGCCGCCCACTTTGTCGATCTCCAACCCCGGCAGGCGCAGCGGCTGCGCCGGCGGTTCGAGCACGAAGTACACCTGGATGAGCGCCGAATGACTGAGGCTGCGCGCCGGGCTGAGGGCTTCGACGATGTGCTCGAACGGCACGTCCTGATGCGAGTACGCCGCTTTGGCAAAGGCCTCGGTACGGCGCAGCAGCGTGGCGAAGGTCGGGTCGCCCGACAGATCGCCGCGCATGACCAGCGTGTTCACGAAAAAGCCGATCAGCGGCTCGATCTCGGCGCGGTTGCGGTTGGCGATGGCGGTGCCGACGCAGATGTCCGTCTGCCCGCTGTAACGCATCAACAGCACATTGAAGGCCGACAACAGCGTCATGTAGAGCGTGACGCCATGGCTGCGGCTCGATTGCCGCAATTGGCCGGCCAGCGCGGTGCCGAGCGCAAAGCGGTGGCGCCGTCCGCGATGGCCCTGGACGGCCGGGCGCGGGTGGTCGGTGGGCAATTCGAGCAAGGCCGGTGCGCCGGCCAGGCGATCCTTCCAGAACGCCAGTTGCGTTTCGAGCGCGCTGCCGGTGAGGCGGCCGCGCTGCCAGGCGGCGAAATCGGCGTATTGCAGCGGCAAGGGCGCCAGCGCCGCCGCCTGCCCCTGCTGAAAGGCGGTGTACAGCGTCGCCACTTCACGGATCAGGACGCCGGCCGACCAGCCGTCCGCCACGATGTGATGCAGGGTGAAGGTCACCACGTGTTCGCGCTCGCCGAGCCGGATCAGGCCCACGCGCAGCGGCAGGTCGTGCGCCAGATCGAAGGCCTGCCGCGAGGCCGCCAGCACGAGTTCGTCCGCCCTGGCGCGAGCTTCGTCAGCGGGCATGGCCGACAGATCGTTCAGCGCGATGGGCACGCCGACGGCTTCGTGCACCACCTGCCACGGCAGGCCATCCACGCGGCTGAAGGTGGTGCGCAGCGCCTCATGGCGGCGTACCACCTCGTCGAGCACACGCTGCAGCACCGCACAGTCGAGCGTGCCGCGCAGGCGCAAGGCCATCGGGATGTTGTAGAACGGGTTGTCCGGCTCCAGTTGCGCCAGGAACCACAGCCGCTGCTGGGCAAAGGACAAGGGCAGTGGCTGATCGCGCGGCGCGCGCGGGATGGCGGCGTGGGCGTCAGCGGCGCCGTCCTGCCCGGCCCGCTCGGCCTTTTTCTGCTTCAGGCGCCGCATCAGCAGCGCCTGCTGCTCCGGGCTGAGGACTTGACCCGCATCGGCATGGCCAACATCGCGGCGCACGA
>JASGFB010000219.1:0-2680 GCA_047605765.1 Rhodocyclaceae bacterium | reverse complement strand
ACACCAGGCGCTGGGAATGAAGACCCCGGCTGAAGCATTTGCAGTAGCCGCATAACCTGAGCAGATTTCGCTGGGTCAATACACATCGGGGTAGCTCGCTCCGCCAATACTCGTTTCATATCACGAAAGCACCCCGGTTCTGATTTTTAGGGCTCTGCGAGAGCGCCCAATGGATTTCTTCGCAGCCTCACCGCCACATGAGGTCGTCACGCAAAACTCCTCTGAACGTCCGCTTTGTGAGCCAGCAACTTCCGCTTGGGGTCGATTGCTGGCCGACGCGAACGACCGCTGACGGGGCTCTCAGATTTGTCGCGCTGATGCATTGAATCAGCCGTCAGGCAACAGACCGCACCCGCTGCTCAGCGGTCATTCATGAAATGTAGGTTCACCGTCCGCTTCGGCCGAATTGCGCACCCACGCTATTCGGCCGTTCTTTGGCGTAAAGCGGCCTCTGGAGCGTATGCATCGGCAGACTCCATTCGTCCGCTTCAGCGCCCGGCATTTTGATGGGAATGTTTGCGCTATGATGTTTCGCATGCGAAACGAGTGGGGGAAGATGCCTGGCGCGCTACCGTTGGCGCCCCACTATAAAGGACCCCCTCATGCCCCAGACCATTGCCGTCGTCGCCACCATCACCGCTCACGCCGAACATGCCCGGCAGGTTGAAGAAGCGCTGCGTATCGCGGTGCCCGCCGTGCGCGAAGAAGCGGGGTGCGAGCGTTACGAATTGCACCGCGATCTGGCCAATCCCCATCAATTCGTCATGATCGAGCGCTGGCAGGACGAAGCCGCCCTGGCGCGCCATGTCGAGGCGCCGGCGTTCCAGGCGCTGGCCAAGGCGCTGGATGGCCGCGCGCAACTGCTCGTTGCGCGCCTGGCGCCTCTGGCCTGACGCGTTACGGTGTGTGTTCCGCCGCCTGGCGCCGGCCGGTGAGCGCCCGCCAGCGGCGGCGCATCCATTGCTCGAAATCATCGACGTAGGTGAACACGGCCGGCACGACCAGCAGGCTCAACACGGTCGAGGTGATCAGGCCGCCAATGACCGCCGTCGCCATCGGCGAGCGGAAGCTGGCGTCGGCGGCGCCCCAGCCGATGGCGATGGGCAGCATGCCGGCGCCCATTGCCAGCGTTGTCATGATGATGGGCCGGGCGCGCTTGTGACAGGCGTCGAGCAGGGCTTCCCAGCGATTCATGCCGTGTTCGCGGCGGGCCACGATGGCGTATTCCACCAGCAGGATCGAGTTCTTGGTGGCGATGCCCATGAGCATGACCAGCCCGATGAGCGAGGGCATCGAAAAGCTCTTGTTGGCGATCAGCAGGCCCACGAAGGCGCCGCCGAGGGATAGCGGCAGGGCGGCCAGAATGGTGACCGGCTGCAGGAAATCCTTGAACAGCAGCACCAGCACGATGTAGATGCACACGATGCCCGTGAGCATGGCCAGCCCGAAGCCGGTGAACAGTTCGGCCATGGCTTCGGCGTCGCCCACGTCGATGATGTGCACGCTGGGCGGCAGGTTTTTCACTGCCGGCAGTTGGCGCACGGCTTCGACCAGATCGTTGAGGCCGCGTGTGCCCAGTTCGATTTCGAAGTTCATGTTGCGAGCGCGGTCATAACGGCTGATCACCGCCGGCCCGCCCCCCATCTCGAAGCTGGCGATCTCACCCAGGCGCACCGGCCCGCGCGAGCCCGGCACCGTCAGGCGTTCGAGCTGGGCGAGGTCTTCGCGGGCGGTATCGGCCAGGCGCACCAGTATCGGCACTTGCCGCTCGGCCAGGTTCAGCTTGGGCAGGTTGTTGTCATAGTCGCCCATGGTGGCCACGCGCAGCGTGTCGGCGATGACGGTGCTGGTGACGCCCAGATCGGCCGCTTTGGCGAAGTCGGGGCGTACCACGATTTCGGGGCGCACCAGGCTGGCCAGCGAGGTGACGTTGCCGATGCCGGGCAGCGTGCGCAGATCGCGCTCGACCGCCGTCGCCGCTTCGCGCAGCGCATTTGGATCCTGGCTCGACAGCGCCAGCACGTATTTGTCGTTGGAGCCGCCCAGGCCGACGCCGTAGCGCACGCCCGGCAGATCGCCGAGGGCTTCGCGGATCTGTGCTTCGATGACCTGCTTTTTGGGGCGCTGGCCGCGCGGCGCCAGTTGCAACGTGAGCGTTGCCTTGCGCGCTTCGACGAAATTGCCGGAGAACGGATCGGCGCCGGCGCTGCCTGCGCCGATGGCGGTGTAAACGTCGCCGATGTGGTCGATCTTGAGCAGGCGCTGGCGCACCTGTTCGGCGGCCGCCATGGTCTGTTCGAGTTTGCTGCCCGGCGGCAGCTCGACGCGCACCTGGGTCTGCACGTTGTCGTCGGGCGGAATGAAGCCCGACGGCAGGAACGGGATCAGCGCCAGCGAGCCGATGAAGAACAGCGTGGCGCCGACCATGGTCAGCACGCGGTGGCGCAGGCAGGCCTGCACCCAGCGCATGTAGATGGTCAGCCAGCGCGGCTCGTGGGCGTGGGCCGCCAGGGGCTTGAGGATGTATGCCGCCATCATGGGCGTGAGCAGCCGTGCCACCACCAGCGAGGCGAACACGGCGAGCGAGGCGGTCCAGCCGAACTGCTTGAAAAAGCGCCCGACGATGCCGCTCATGAAGGCGGTGGGCAGGAACACCGCGATCAGCGTGAAGGTGGTGGCG
>JASGFB010000218.1:0-2732 GCA_047605765.1 Rhodocyclaceae bacterium | reverse complement strand
ACCCCCTTGCGGCGGCACCCAGTTGATGTTCTGGGTCGGGTCCTTGATGTCGCAGCTCTTGCAGTGCACGCAGTTCTGCGCGTTGATCTGCAGGCGCGGCTCGCCACCCGCCTCGCGCACGATTTCGTAGACGCCGGCCGGGCAATAGCGTTGTTCGGGCGCGTCGTACACCGCCAGATTCACCGCGATGGCACGGGCCGGATCGAGCAGTTGCAGATGGCAGGGCTCGTCTTCTTCGTGGTTGGTGTTCGACAGGAATACCGACGACATGCGGTCGAAGGTGAGCACGCCATCCGGCTTCGGATAGGTGATGGGCTCACATTCGGCGGCAGGCTTCAGCTGCGTGTGGTCCGCTTCGTTGTGAAGGGTCCACGGCGCCTGGCCGCCAAAGATCTTCTGATCGACGCCGAACAGGAACGAGCCCAGCCACAGCCCCTTCTTCATCAGTGGCTTGAAGTTGCGCGCGGCGTGCAGTTCCTTGTGCAGCCAGCTCTGACGGAAGGCCGATGGGTAGGCGCTCAGTTCATCCTGGGCACGGCCTTCGAACACCGCCGCCACGGCGGCTTCGGCGGCGAGCATGCCGGTCTTGATGGCGGCATGCGTGCCCTTGATGCGCGCGGCGTTGAGAAAGCCCGCGTCGCAGCCGATCAGCGCGCCGCCAGGGAAGACCAGCTTGGGCAAGGATTGCAGGCCGCCAGCGGTGATCGCGCGTGCGCCGTAGGCGATGCGCTGGCCGCCTTCGAGGTACACACGCACCTTGGGGTGGGTCTTGTAGCGCTGGAATTCGTCGAACGGCGACAGGAACGGGTTGCTGTAATTGAGCCCGACCGTGTAGCCCACGGCAACCTTGTTGTCGCCATAGTGGTACATGAACGAGCCGCCATAGGTCGCGCCGTCCAGCGGCCAGCCGGCCGTGTGCATGACCAGGCCGGGCTTGTGCTGCGCGGCCGGGACTTCCCAGAGTTCCTTGATGCCGATGCCATATGTTTGCGGATCGACGCCGGCGCGCAGGTCGAAGCGTGCTTCGAGTTGCTTGCCCAGGTGGCCGCGACTGCCTTCGGCAAACAGCGTATAGGCCGCGTGCAGTTCCATGCCGGGCTGGTAGTGCGGGCCCTGGCTGCCATCGCGCAGCACACCCATGTCACCCGTGACGACGCCTTTGACGCGCCCCTGCTCGTCGTACAGCACTTCGGCGCCGGCAAAGCCGGGATAGACATCCACGCCCAGCGCTTCGGCCTGTTCGCCGAGCCAGCGGCACAGCTGGCCGACGCTAACGATGAAATTGCCGTGGTTCTTGAAGCAGTCGGGCAGGGCAAACTCGGGCACCTGCAGGCCGCCGGTGGCGGTAAGCATCAAGAAGCGGTCTTCGCTGACCTCGGTGTCCAACGGTGCGCCCCGGGTTTTCCAGTCGGGCAGCAGTTCGGTCAGCGCGCGCGGGTCCAGCACCGCGCCGGACAGCACATGGGCGCCGATTTCGGCACCTTTTTCAATCACACACACCGATAGTTCGCGCTCCGCCTGTTGCGCCAATTGCTTGGCGCGGATCGCCGCCGCCAGGCCCGCCGGGCCGCCGCCGACAATCAACAGGTCGAACGCCATCGATTCGCGTTCCATCAGTGTTTCTCCCCAATCCCAAAAAGCACAAAAGCCGCTATTTTCTCGCAGCGACGGCATTTGACGCCACTGTTGATGCGCGATGAGCCGTTATGGCGACGTGCGGTGCGGTTATCGTCGCGCGTGGCCCGATTCGATCCGACCGGAGAGTGCCCATGGACCGTCCGCTTTGGCAGCCAGACCCGGCCGCCGTCGCCCGCACCCGCCTGACCGCATTCACGCGTCAGCTCGAAGCCCACACCGGGCAGCGCTTCAGCGATTACGCCGATCTGCACCGGTGGTCGACCAACCACGCCCCCGCATTCTGGTCGGCATTATGGGATTTTGCCGCCGTCATGGGGGATAAAGGCGCCCGTATCGTCGAGGATGGTGAGCGCATGCCCGGCGCGCGCTGGTTTCCGGATGCGCGCCTGAACTTCGCCCGCAACCTGTTACGCCAGCGCGGGCCGGGTGATGCCATCGTGTTTCGTGGCGAAGACAAGGTCGCGCGCCGCCTCAGCCACGATAGCCTGCATGCCGAAGTGGCCCGCCTGGCTGCTGCACTGCGGGCGCAGGGCGTGGAGGCCGGCGATCGCGTGGCGGCCTACCTGCCCAACATGCCCGAAACGCTGATCGCCATGCTGGCCACGGCCAGCATCGGTGCCATATTTTCGTCCGCCTCGCCGGATTTCGGTGTCCAGGGGGTGCTCGATCGCTTCGGCCAGATCGAACCCAAGATTCTGATCGCCGCCGACGGCGCCTTCTACGGCGGCAAACGCATCGACAACCTGCCGCGCGTGGCCGACGTGGCGGCCCGTCTGCCCAGCCTGCGTCGCGTCGTGATAGTGCCTTATGTGAGCGAGGCGCCGGTCGTCTCCGGGATCGCCCACGGCGTGGTATGGCGTGATTTCGTGGCGCCGTTCGCCAGCGTCGGTGATATCGAATATGCCGACATGCCCTTCGATGCGCCGCTCTACATCCTGTTTTCGTCCGGTACCACCGGCGTGCCCAAATGCATCGTGCATGGCGCTGGCGGCACCTTGCTGCAGCACATGAAGGAGCACCAGTTGCACAGCGACGTGCGGGCTGGCGATCGGGTGTTCCACATCATCCAGCCGCAGGTGGTGAAGTAGAACACC
>JASGFB010000217.1:0-2850 GCA_047605765.1 Rhodocyclaceae bacterium | reverse complement strand
GGTGACGCCGTGGGCCTTGCGCAGCGCCGCGTCGAACGAGCGGCGCGCCCACAGGGCGGCTTCGTGCACGTCTTCGAGGACCGACTCGGGGGCCTCGTAATACGACAGGCCGATCAGCTTGCCCTGGCGCATGTATTCAAACGGCTTGAGCCCCAGGCGCTCGAACTCGGCCACGTTGGCCGCATCCGCTTTCAGGTACAGCGTGTGGTCGAGGATCAGCCCGAACATCAGGCCTTCGCGGAATACGCCGTAGCCGCCGAACATCCGGCGCAGGCTGATCGGCCCGAACAGGCGGAAGGCATCGACAAGGTGTTCGGCGACCTGGTTCTTCATGCGGGCATGGTCCTGATGATGGCGTCGTGCCGGCGCTCAACGCGACGTGGCAGTCAGCTCGTAGCCGCCGCCATAGTATTCGAATTCGATGACCGAATCGGCAGCCTGCCAGCGGTAGGTGGTGACCTTGACCTTGGGAACCGGGGCGCCGGTTTTCAGCCGTTGCAGGTTTTCTTCGCTGGTCAGCAGTTTGGTCCTTTCGTTTGCCAGGACCTCAGCCGGACCGAAATAATCGTCGAGCAGGGTCATCAGTTCGGAACCGCCCAGGCTGATCTCCTTGACGAACTTCCTGATGTGCGTCACGCGGCCCGATGCCAGGGCAAGGCTCACCTTGTTGTCGCCCCGGTAGGCGATGAGTTCGCCGAGGATGGCCTGGCCGGCCGGCGGCAGCTTGATGTTGATCAGCGTGTAGAGGCCATCGGGCTTGGGCGTCCATGGGCGGTCGGTGAACACGGCGGGCACTTGCAGGACGCAGCGCTCTTTGGCGGCGATGCTGTTGACCGTGCACCCGGGGTAATCGAAACGCGCATTGAATGCCAGACCCACCAGCGGGGCAAAGGCGCGCTGGCTCGGCGCGCGGGCGGCTGGCGGTGGCGGCGTGGCTGGTACGGGCGCCGGTGCGACGGCGGGTGGCGCTTCGGTATTTGCCCGCGCCGTGGCCGGCCGGCCGCCTTCCTTGCGCAGACTGACCTCGCCGCAGGGCGCGTAATCCATCTGTCCGTCGAGGGCCGTGCCGTCGTTGCCCAGTTGCGCGCTCAGGCCGACCGCCACGTAGTTGCCGGGACGCATGATCCAGCGATCCGGCACCAGCACCAGGCGGCCGCTGGCGGCATCGTAGCGCCCCGTTACCAGGTAGGCGCCTTGCGGGCGCTGGCCGCCGCCGAACTTGAAGACGCCTTCGAGCGACAGCGTGGCACCGTTGTCGACCACCCGGCCGACTTCGAGAATGGCCGGGGTGACGCCCTGGGCGCAGCGGTACTGGCCCGTCCAGCGGTCGTTGGTGGCGAAGGGGGCCTGGGCATGGGCCACGCCCCAGGCGGCGACGGCCCACAGCAGCAGACAGCGGGCCAGCGTGCCGCCGGCGACAAACCCACGCGTCATGATCGAGACCCCATTGCCTGAATGGCCGGGGCGCCCGGCCGCGATACGCGCGCGGGTGCCCCGACGCGGCGTTACGTGCACAGCATAGTGCGTCGACGAAGCGCCGCAAGCCGCATCGGCGGCGGCGCCGTCTAGCGTGCCGGGCGCGCCGTGGCGAGGCCTTCGCCGGCCGCCCACAGGCCGACGTCTTCGCGGCGGATGGCCGCCGCCATCATGGCCGGGAACTGATCCGGCGAGCATGCGAAAGAGGGCACGCCGAGGGCGGCGAGCTTGGCCGCCAGTTCGCGATCGTACGAAGGCGCGCCTTCGTCGCTCAGGGCCAGCAGGGTGATGAACTGGACGCCCGATTCCACCAGTTCGCTGGCGCGCTGCAGAAGGTTGCGTTCGACGCCGCCCTCATAGAGGTCGGAGATCAGCACCAGGATGGTGTTGCGCGGCTCGCGCACCAGCGATTGGCAATAGCCGACGGCGCGGTTGATGTCGGTGCCGCCGCCCAGTTGCACGCCGAACAGCACGTCGACGGGGTCGTCGAGTTCTTCGGTGAGATCGACCACCGCCGTGTCGAAGACCACCAGCCGGGTCTGCACCGCCGGCAGCGAGGCCATGACGGCGCCGAAGATGCTGGCATACACCACCGAGGCGGCCATCGATCCGCTCTGGTCGATGCACAGGATCACCTCGCGCTGCACGCGATGGTTCTTGCGGCCGTAGCCGATCAGCTGCGCGGGCACGATGGTGCGATAGTCCTCCTGCCAATGCCGCAGGTTGGCGCGGATGGTGCGCGACCAGTCCACCTCGGCATGGCGCGGACGGCGGTTGCGCACGCTGCGGTTGAGCGCGCCGGACACCGCGCTGCGCATCGGTTCTTCGAGCTTCTTGAGGAGCGCTTCGACCACCTTGCGCACCACTCTGCGCGCGGTGTCGCGCGTCTTGGCCGGAATCGCCGCGCCCAGCGACATCAGGGTTGCCACCAGGTGCACGTCGGGCTGGACGGCTTCGAGCATTTCGGGCTGCAACAGCATGCTGCGCAGGTTGAGGCGTTCGAGCGCGTCCTTTTGCATGACCTGCACGATCGGCGCAGGGAAATACTTGCGGATATCGCCCAGCCAGCGCGCCACGCGGGGCGAGGACGCGCCGCTGCCGCTGCCGCGCAGACCGTGGGTGCCGTCGGCGTCGTAGAGCGCCGCCAGGGCCTGGTCGATGCCGCCGAGCAGGGTGTCCAGGCTGGGCGCGCCGCAGGCTTCGTGAGCGGCTTCGCCCAACACCAGACGCCAGCGTTTGAGCCGTTCTTCGTCGGCGATGGTCATGGCTGTTCTCCGTTCAATCCCAGCAGGGCGCGCAGCAGCGGCAGCGTGCGCGCCGCGCGTTCGGCGTCGAAGCCGGTGGCGGGGGCAGCCTGGGCAGGGCCGCCGCGAC
>JASGFB010000216.1:0-2873 GCA_047605765.1 Rhodocyclaceae bacterium | reverse complement strand
GCAGCCGCCGCGCCACCGCCCGCCCGTGCCCAGGTCGCCCGCGCCGACGACGGTTATGTCGCGCCGCCTGCCGTGGCGCCGATCTTCGACGGTCCCGGTGTGCTCACGCCCAAAGGCGTGTGGGTGATAGAGCCTTCGTTCCAGTATTCGTATGCGTCGAGCAATCGCATCGCGCTGATCGGCTATACGGTGATCCCGGCCATCCTGATCGGTCTGATCGATGTGCGCGAGGTCAAGCGCAACACCATGATCGGCGCCATCACCGTGCGCCGCGGCATCACCAACCGCTTCGAGGTCGAAGCACGCGTGCCCTATGTGTACCGCTTCGATTCGTCGGTCAGCCGCGAGATCTACCAGGGCTCGGCAGTGGACAGCGTCTTCGACAGCGACGGCAGGGGCCTGGGCGATATCGAACTGGTCGGACGCTACCAACTCAACAACGGGGGTATCGACAAGCCGTTCTACATCGCTTCGCTGCGCTTCAAGACGCGCACCGGCAAGGACCCGTTCGAAGTCGAGACCAATCGTACGCTGCCCGGTGGCCGGGGCACCGGCCTGCAGACGGAGCTGCCGACGGGCACGGGCTTCTATTCTCTGCAGCCCACGCTGACGATTCTGTTTCCGTCCGACCCGGCGGTGTTCTTCGCCAACCTCAGCTATCAATACAACTTCAAGCGCAACAGCGTGCAGGCCAAGACCGACGCCGGTTATGAAGACCTCGGTGCGGTCCAGCCGGGCGGCGTGTTTGAATTCGGCTTTGGCATGGGGCTGTCGATCAACGAACGCGCATCGTTCAGCGTGGGCTACGACCAGCAATCGGTCGCGCGTCTCAAGCAGAACGGTTCACCGGCACCGGCTTCGGTGCGCGTGCAGTTGGGCACCTTGCTGCTGGGCTATTCGTACCGGCTGGACGCCCAGCGCACCTTGAACATTTCGCTCGGGGCCGGGCTGACACGCGACACGCCCGATCTGCAACTCACTGTGCGGTTGCCAATCTCGCTGTGAACGACGCGCGCCGGCATCAACGCAGGCGCGCAGTGTCCAGCGCGTCGCCAATGGCGTGCTGCATCATCTGGTCGCGCATCAGTTGCAGGCTGTTAACGCGCACGTCGATGGTGGTGAGGGCGTTGAACTGCTGCCCGTCCAGGCTGTTCTGAATGACGATCGCATGCGCATCACCGGCCAGGCCGGACAGATCCGCCATGTTGCCGATGCCGCGCTGGATCAAGGTCGTGCTGTCGTTCAGCGCGGTGTTGGCAACGACGTTGCCCAACGCATCGATCTGGGTATGGCTGGCGTGCGCAAGCTCACCGTTCACGTAGATTTCGCGTGCGATGCCGAAGGACACCACCAGGCCACCCGGCAATGCATAGCCGCCGCGCAGGCTGTCGAGCATATCGTCGCTGGCGACGGCCATCGCACCGAACGGTGTGGCCGTGTGCGGCGTGCCCTCCCCCAACGCCACCAACGGCAGTGCCAGGATGGCAGCCAACGCAGCACGCAGGGCAGGCAGACGGCGCATATCAGTAGTCCATCGGCCCGCGCCGCAAGAGTTGCGTATCCATGCCGGTCAGATCAAAGGCTCGCCGCAACGGAGCCATCGGTCGCGCGCGCCAGTCGCGTTCATCGTTGAATACCGCCTGCTCGGTATGGCTGGTGACCACCAGCAGGATGCCGTTCATCCAGATGCGTTCGAAAGCGTCGCGCGCCACGGTGCGCGTCCCCAGCGCAGGATCGCCGAGCAGCATGCGATCACCGCGCAAGCCCTTGATGACGACAAAGTGCAGGTAGTTGTTCTCGCGCACCAGCGCGATGGCGGGCACGCGTGCCTCGGCGAGTTGATCGAGCGTCACCTCCACCCCCTGGGCCAGGTAGCCGAGGCTATCGAGATAGCGCTTCATGTCGAGCATCGAGAAGCCTTCGCGCTGGATCTTCGGCTGATTGCCGGCGGCGTACATGCGCTGAAACGCCATCGCCTCGCTCACCTTGAGCCCGTATTGATACGTCAGCAAGGTCGCCACCGCCGCCGAGCCGCAACTGAAGTCGTAGCGCTGGCGCATGGTCGAGGCAAAGCGCATTTCCTTGAGGCTGGTAACGCGCAGGGCGTAAGGGCCATCCGGCGTGGACAGCGTCATGTCGCCCGCGTGCGCGGCGGCCAGCGCCACGGCGCCGCACAACGCGGCGCCGGCGCGGCGCGCCCAACGCCCCGGGTCATTGCATCTGGACATTGAGAATCACGGCGTTCTGGATCAGCACGCCGTTGCCACTATTCTGGATCAGCATCGGTACGCCGCTGGCGCCGGCCAGCGCCCCTTCGGTAACGACGTTATGACCGGTCAATACATCGCTGACGCCCACCTCGCTCACCGTGCCGCCCGCGCGGATGGTGCTGAGCGCCTGATCGGCGCCGCCACGTTGCGCGTCCAGCGTGTCGAGATCGGCCACGGCGCGCGCCTGCAAGGCCAGTCTGGTTGCATCCCCTGCGCCGTCCTGCGCACGCGCCGGGTTGGCGATCCCCATCAGGGCGACCAACGCCAGCGTCAGGGCCAGCATCGGCAGATCGTGTTTCATGGCAGCGTCCTCCGTGATGCGGCGCCCGGCCATGAATTGCACATGGACGGCGGGCGCCGCCGCCCCGCCTTGCGCGGGGCGTCCTACGCACTGATCAGCGCACGCCGAGGTTGGCCTGGACGTTGGCGCTTTGCTGCACGAGCGCGGCGATGCCGGTGTTCTGCGCGTTGATGATGATGCCGGCGCCGTTGGTGAAGCTGCCACTGATGCTGTTGGACATCTCGAAGGTGCCGGCATTGAGCGCGATGGCGCCACCCGCGCCACCCGTGCCGCTGGTCCCATCACCCGCGGCCCCGCCCGTG
>JASGFB010000215.1:0-2914 GCA_047605765.1 Rhodocyclaceae bacterium | reverse complement strand
GGCCAACGGCCGGCGGGGATGCGGGGGCGGTTTCTTTGGTTAGCTTTCTTGTCCGCACAAGAAAGTAACTCGCCCGCCGGGGCGAGTCCCGGCCAACGTACGCGAGCAAGAACACAAAACCAAGGACAGCGACGATCCAAGCAGCACAGACGCCGGGCGACCAAGCCCCGGCCAACGAACATCAGCAAAAACAAAAACCCAAGAACAACAACGATCCGGCCAACGCACGCCACCCAAAACGCAAAACCAAGATCAACGAAAGTCCGATCAAAGACCACCGATCTGCTACGCACATCGCATATCGCAAGGCAGCCATCGACGAACGCCCGATCACCCCTTCACGAATCGCCTCAACACCCCCACACTCAAAGTACGCCGCTCCGCGTCATACCCCGCCCACGGATCATCCCGCCCGGCAATGATCCCCGGCACATTGCGGATGTTGTAAAACGCCCCGCGCACATCGTGCCTGGCATCCAGCTCAGCCCAATCCAATGGCATCGACACGCTGGCCCCGGCCCGCGCGCGGGCGGAATAAGCCGCGATGGCCGTGGCTTCGCGGCCGTTGCGCAGATAATCGACGAACACCCGATTGCGCCGCCTGGCCTTCGACATGCTGGCGACGAAACGATCCGGCATCACCGCTTCGAGATGCTCGGCAACGCCCTTCGCGAAAGCCTTCACCACCTCCCACCCCTGCGTGGCGCGAATCGGCACCACGATGTGCAACCCCTTGCCGCCGGTGGTCTTCAGGAACGGAGTCAGCTTCAGCTCCTGCAACAGCGCACGGGTCAGTTGCGCGGCTTCCACCACGGTCTTCCACGCCACCTCCGCATCGGGGTCCAGATCGAAGGTGATGCGATCGGGCTGTTCGAGCTTGGGCGTACGCGCGCCCCAGGTATGGAATTCGATGGCGCCCCACTGCACCAGGCCGATGGCGCCGGCAATGCGCTCGACGACCACCAGATCGTCCTTGCCCTCGCCGGCCAGCGCGATGGATACCTGCTTGGCGCCAGCCGGCGCTTCCGGTACGTGTTTCTGGAAAAAGCAGGCTTTTTCGCTGCCCTGCGGACAGCGCACCAGGCTCAGCGGCCGCCCCTTGAGGTGCGGCATGAAGGCTTCGGCGACGGCCTCGTAATAGCGCGCCAGATCGATCTTGCGCAGATGCACGTCGGGGAAGATTTCGCGGTCGGGGTGGCTGATGCGCACGCCCTGCACGGGCGCCGTGATGTCGTCGGCAGGCATGGCGCGTTCCTGGTGGATCTCGCGCGGGGCCTTGTCTTCGCGCAGCCCTTCGAAGGACGCCTGGCGCAGGATCTTCTCGCTCGTCCAGCCGGCGAAGGACACTTCCGCCACCAGCTTCGGGGCGACCCAATGCACGCGCGTGGCACGGCCGGCCTGCGAGGGGGCCTTGTCGAACGGACAACGTGGGCGTTCGAGCGCCTTGAGCGATGCGATGAGCCGATCGAGCGTCGCCACGCCGAACCCCGTGCCAACCCGCCCGGCATAGCGCAGCACGCCGCCCTCGTACATGCCCAGCAGCAGCGAGCCCAGGCCGCTGCGCGTGCCGGCCGGTTCCGAATAACCGCCGATGACGAACTCCTGGCGCGGGCGGCATTTGAGCTTGATCCACGCGGTGCTGCGGGTGGCCGTATAGGGCGCATCCAGGCGCTTGCCGATGAGGCCTTCGAGGCCCAGGCGACAGGCTTCGCCATAGGCGGCTTCGCCGTCTTCCGACACCACTTCGCTGAGACGGATGGGGCCCTCGGCGGGCAGACGCGCCGCAACGTCCTGCAAGGCCTGGCGTCGTTCGGCGAGGGGCGCCGCGCGCAGATCGCGGCCGTTCCAGAAAGGCACGTCGAACACCATGTACAGCACGCCCGACGAATCGCTCGACAGGGCGTTCTGCAGAGCCTGGAAATCCGAGCCGTCGCGCGTGGGCACGATGATCTCGCCATCGAGCCAGCACGCAGGCAGCCCCGCCGCCTTGAGCGCGGCGACGATGTGCGGCAGCTTGCCCAGCCAGTCGCGGCCGTTGCGGCTGGTGAGCTTGATGTCGCCGCGCTTGCCGCCCGCCACGCGGGTGAGCATGCGATAGCCGTCGTACTTGACCTCGTAGATCCAGCCCGCGCCTTGCGGCGGGCGATCCACTAGCGTGGCCCGTTGCGGATCGAGGCTGGCGGGCAGTTCGGCCTTGGTTGCCTTGACGACTTTGGACCGTGCCGCCGGTGGGACACCTGCGGCAGTCGGCGCCTTGGCGGCACGCGGTGCGGGTTTGGCCGGCACGCGCTGGCCCAGGGGGCCAGGGTCGGCTTCGGCGTCGTGGCCCGCTTGCGCGTCGGCGTCGTCGAGTTTGCGCAGGATCCAGGCATCCTTGTTACGCCCGCCGCCCATGCCGGTGCGGATCAATATCCAATCGCCATGCAGCCGTTCCCCCGCCAGGCGAAACTTGAGGTGCCCCTTGGCCAGCGCCGCGCCGGCGTCGGTATCGAGCGGCTCCCAAGTGCCGGCATCCCAGATGTCGACATGGCCGGCGCCGTACTGGCCAGCGGGGATGTTGCCTTCGAAGCCGCCGTATTCGATCGGATGGTCTTCCACGTGCATGGCCAGACGCTTGATGTCCGGGTCCAGGCTCGGCCCTTTGGGGACGGCCCAACTGACCAGCACGCCGTCCCATTCGAGGCGAAAGTCGTAGTGCAGGCGCCGCGCTTCGTGTCGCTGGATGACGAATGACAGGGCGCGGGCGGCTGCGCGGTCACTGCCGCCACGCGGTTCGCGCGTGACGTCGAAGTGGCGCTTGGCGTGGTAACGCGTGAGGCGTTCGGTGGCGGGCACGAAAGGCTCCGATCGGCTCAGGCGCTCTTGCGGCGCGAGGTGCTGTGCTTGGCGCCGGCCGCCGTCGACGTCGTCGCCG
>JASGFB010000214.1:0-2946 GCA_047605765.1 Rhodocyclaceae bacterium | reverse complement strand
ACAACGAATTCAGGCCGCATAGCTCACTGGGCGATCTGACCCCGAGCGAGTTCCGGCTCGCTCACCTTGAGGCCGGAAATCTCTAACGCTGGCCGCTCGGATATCCGGGGGGAGGTCACGATTTTTGCCGTCGTCCCCATCCATGTGAGGTCCAACATCGGCGGAGACGCTACGGTCAGAGCTCGCGAATACGAGGCGGCTTTGTTTGTCGATGCGTTGAAGACGCACACACGCTGCTCGTCAGCGAATACACGATCATTCTCAATCGGGCTTGCTTGCGCCGGAATAAGGGCTAGTGGTGAGGAGTGGGCAGAGACAACCGTCGACCGCCCCGCGTCATGCTGCCGTGTTTCAGATGGCCCAGATGAATGACAGGAACATCATCTCGGTTGAGTCTTCGACGAATACTTCACGTGCTTCGGATTCCAGAAGGCGAAATTTTCGCCATTGCGGGCAACCTCCAACGCAGCAGCGCCACCGAAGTGCTTCATGGCTTGCGAAACCTTGGTCTCGTCATTTAGATCGTCAAACTTGACGGTAAACATCGAAGCGATGACGTCGTCGTAGTTCTTCATTGTATTGTCTAAAGCGACCTCTTCCGGCACCGCCCCTGAGATGCGGTGCACGTGAATGTCCTGATCGATGGCAAACGTCTTGATGCGCCATGTTTCGTTTTCCGAGATCCACCACTGAACGGTGTCAAAACGATCCTCTTCCGCTTCACGCTCCTCGTTGTCGGAGTACGAGCTTTGGATTGTGAGTCGAAAGACAAGCAGAGTTGGCTTTGAGAGCTTCGCGTCAATAGGCTGACTGTCTGGAACGAGTGCGGCTTCTGGATTGGACGCGGGACGCGTGGCGCATCCGACGATGACCATAGCAACAATCCCGATGACAAGAAGACGTGCGAGCGTGAACATGCGTTGCGGATTTCCTGAGGTGAGTGGCTTACCGTAAGTAGGCGAACCCGACGATCCACAGAGCGGCGGGAGTGCTAAATCGCAGAACCCTGACTTGCCATGAGCATACAAGAAACTTCTCGACCCATCGACGATGGGCAATATCGAAGTAGACAGATGGCATGCCAATGTCTCTTTCACATCAAGAGAGTGCGCGACTTTACGACACCAAACCCACAGCCCGTTCCTGCCCGCAATCGACCTCATCGGCCAAAGGGCTTATGACCCTGTGGGTGTCTTGCGAGGTGCCAGGAAGCAGTCTTTCAACGTGGAGATGATCGGGGACCGACGAGAGATTGGAGCGGCGTCAGCAGAACGCGGCGTGATTCGCGAAACACCTCGCAGGCCATCGGGATTCCGCAACCCAACGAGGTCGCGCAGAGGCCTTGGCGGGGCGTTCCCCGCATCGCCCCGCGCGCCTCACCCACGCCCAAGCGCCCGCCCCACGACATCGAAGATGCGCTCATCGGCGCATTGCGCAACGTTAAAGCGCAGAAAATCGCTGGCGCTCAATGATTGGCTGAAGGCGTTGCCGGGAGCCAGGATCACCCCTTCTTTCAGGCAGGCCTGGGCGATGGCGGCGGCGTCCCGCCCCGCTGGCAGCCGGCACCACAGGAACATGCCGGCCTGCGGCACGATCCAGGGCGTGATGCCGATGGCCTTCAGGCGCGCGACGGTCTTCTGCATCTGGCCGGCGAGCCGCGCCCGTATCGATTCCATGTGGCGGCGATAGCCGCTGTCGGTCAAGGCGGTCAGCACGATGTCGGCGGCCATGCGCCCGCCCCCGAATGCCGTGGCGATCTTCAAGTCGGCCAGGCCTTCGAGCCAGTCCGGCCGGGCGGCTATGTAGCCGCAGCGCACGGCGGCCGATACGGTCTTGGAAAAACTGCCGATGTGGATGACGCGCGACAGGCCGTCAAACGCCGCCAGACGTGGCGCGGGGGTGGTCTCGAAGTCGGCGAAGATGTCGTCCTCGACGACGACCAGGTTCGAGCTGTCGATGAGCTTCAGCAAGCGGTGCGCGACGACGGGCGACAGCACCGCACCGGTGGGATTGTGGATGCCCGAGTTGGTGATGTAGAGGCGCGGCGCGTGCTGCCGCAGGGCGGCTTCGAACATTGCCGTATCCGGCCCGTTCGGCGTATACGGCACACCCACCACATGCGCGCGGTGCGCTTTGAGCAGCGCATGAAAGTTGAAATAGCATGGGTCATCGACCAGCACGGTGTCGCCCGGCTCCAGCAGATACCGGCAGATCAGGTCGATGGCGTGAGTGCTCGATTCGGTCAGCATGATCTGCTCGGGCGTCGCCTCGATGCCGCTGCTCTGCAACCGACGCGACAAGAACTGGCGCAGCGGCGGATACCCCAGCAGCGTGGCGTATTCGGTCAGTTCCAGCGTGTCGGCCCGCGCCAATGCCCGCAAGGCGCGGCGCATGCCCAGGTCATACATCCAGCCAGCCGGCAGCCAGCCGCAACCCGGCTTCAAGACCGAAGCATCGGTTTCGAGCGACTGGCGCGATACCCACAGGGGGTCGACCTCGCGATCGAGCTTGGGGCTCAGCTCGGTCAGTGCCAGCGGCGCGGCCGGCCCGCTCACGTAAAAGCCCGATCCGGGGCGGGCACTGATGGTGCCTTGCGCAGCCAAGCGCTCGTACGCCTCGACCACCGTCGACACCGACAGCTGCATGGCGCGCGCCTGCGCCCGCACCGACGGCAGGCGGCCGCCCGGTGGATAGGCGCGGGCGGCGATCTTCGACTGGATGTCGCTCATCACCGCGCCGATACGGGTACCGTCTTTAGTCATGTTTGATCACCGTACTGGAATTGTGTGCATTACAGTTCTTTTGGATTGTACTGGAGTGTGCCTGTCCTGCCCGCCCCTGTCGATGCTCTACTGAGCACCACTCAATGACGGGGATTTTTCGATGGACAGGGCAGCAAGCGGGTGGACCAGCGGCTTTATCGGTGTGGCGATCTTCGCGGGCTCG
>JASGFB010000213.1:0-3002 GCA_047605765.1 Rhodocyclaceae bacterium | reverse complement strand
CCGGGCATGCCGGCAGGGCAGTTCGGCGTGACGCCGGGGCCGGTGATGGCGGCCACCGACCGTTTTGACATCGTCATCCGTGGTCGTGGCGGCCATGCCGCCATGCCGCACCTGGGTATCGATCCGGTGGTGGCGGGCGCGCAACTGGTCAGCGCTTTGCAGTCCATCGTGTCGCGCACGGTCGACCCGCTCGACGCGGCGGTGGTGTCGGTCACCCAGTTCCATGCCGGCGAGGCATACAACGCCATCCCCACCGAGGCCCAATTGGCCGGCACCCTCCGCACCCTGAGCCCCACTTTGCGGGCCGCCACGCGCGAGCGGCTGCGTCAGATCGCCGGTGGCATCGCCAGCGCGCTCGGCGTCACCATCGACGTGCAGT
Source organism: Rhodocyclaceae bacterium (assembly GCA_047605765.1). GTDB lineage: Bacteria > Pseudomonadota > Gammaproteobacteria > Burkholderiales > Rhodocyclaceae > JBGVSA01. The sequence goes on along the minus strand of JASGFB010000213.1, from coordinate 2,623 downwards.
TCCACGAAGGTTATCCGCCGACCGTCAATACCGCCGATGAGGCCGCCCTGTGCCGCGCCGTGGCGCAAGAGCTGGTCGGCGAGGCCAACGTGGCATGGGCCCACCGGCCCAGCATGGGGGCCGAGGATTTCGCCTACCTGCTGGAGCGATGCCCCGGTTGCTACGTGTGGATCGGCAACGGGGCGGGCGAGGGCGGCTGCGGCCTGCACAACGCCCGCTACGACTTCAATGACAGCATCCTGCCGCTGGGCGCTTCGTACTGGGTGCGCCTGGTGGAACGCTACCTGTCCAACGCCTGAGCGGGCGAGCCGCCGCCCCCCCGGCGGCCCGCCCCCGGCTCAAGCCGCCAGCGCGCTGCGGATCTGCTCCAGCACGCCGGCATCCTCGATGGTGGTCAGATCGCCCGGATCCTTTCCTTCGCACAGCGCCTGGATCGTGCGGCGCAGGATCTTGCCCGAGCGCGTCTTGGGCAGCGCATTGACGAAGCACACGCGGGCCGGGCGCGCCACGGCGCCCAACTGACGGTCGACGGTGCTCATGATGTCGGCCTCCAGTGCGCGGCGGTCGGCTTCACGTTCGCTCGCCCGGCTATCGCGCAGCACCGCAAAGGCCACCGCCGCCTGCCCCTTGAGCGCGTCGGCCATGCCCACCACCGCGCATTCGGCCACCGCCGGGTGGCCAGCGATGGATTCTTCGATCTCGCGCGTTCCCAGACGGTGGCCGGCCACATTGATGACGTCGTCGGTGCGGCCGAGGATGAACATGTAGCCATCCTTGTCGCGCGTGCCCCAGTCGAAGGTCGAATACAGCATCTGGCCGGGCAGGGTGTCGAAGTAGTGCAGGAAGCGGGCATCGTTGCGCCAGACGGTCTGCATGCAGCCGGGCGGCAGGGGCGGGGCGATGGCGATGACGCCTTTCTCGCCGGCGCCGACCGGTTTCCCGGTCTGCTGATCGACGATCCGCACGTCATAGCCATACATGGGCATGCCGGGGCTGCCCAGGCGCGTGGGCGTGTCTTCGATGCCGCGAGCGACGGTCATGATCGGCCAGCCGGTTTCGGTCTGCCAGTAGTTGTCCACCACCGGGTGGCCGAGCCCGTTCTGGATCCACGCTGCCGTCGGTTCGTCGAGCGGCTCGCCGGCCAGGAACAGGGCGCGCAGGCTGCGGGTGTTGTACTTGGTGAGCCAGGCTGGATCCTGTTTCTTGAGCACGCGGATGGCGGTCGGTGACGAGAACATGAGGGTGACGCGGTATTTCTCGACCAGCCGCCACAGGATGCCGGCATCGGGGCAGATCGGCAGCCCTTCGTACAGCAGCGTGGCCATGCCGGCGATGAGCGGGGCGTAGATGATGTATGAATGCCCGACCACCCAGCCGATGTCGCTGGTGCAGAAATACGTCTCGCCGGGCTTGCCGCAGTAGATGTATTTCATCGATGCCGCCAGCGCCACCGCATAGCCCCCCACGTCGCGCTGCACGCCCTTGGGCTTGCCGGTGGTGCCCGAGGTGTACAGCGTGTAGCTGGGCTCGTTCGATTCCAGCCACACCACATCGACCTGCGCATCGTGGTGCGCTTGGCGCTGCGCGGCGTAATCCACATCGCGCCCGTCCGTGCGGGCCATCGGGGCGAGGCCGCGGTCTACCAGCAGGACGTGGGCGGGTTTGTAGTGCGAGCGCTCGATGGCTTCGTCCAGTTGCCCCTTGTAGGGCACGACCTTGCCGCCGCGTGAGCCGGCATCGGCCGACACGATGAGCACCGGTTCGGCGTCTTCGATGCGTGAGGCCAGGCTGTATGCGGCGAAGCCGCCGAATACCACGCTGTGCACGGCGCCCAGGCGGGCGCAGGCGTACATGGCGAATACCGCTTCGGCGATCATCGGCATGTAGATCAGCACGCGGTCGCCGCGCTTGACGCCGAGCGATTGCATGATGGCCGCCATGCGCATGACTTCGCGGTGCAGTTCGCCGAAGCTGTAGCTGTGTTCGTGGCCGGTTTCGGTGGAGACGCAGATGAGGGCGGTGTCGTCCTGGCGCGTCGGCAGGTGGCGGTCGATGGCGTTGTAGCAGAGGTTGGTCTGGCCGCCGATGAACCAGCGGGCGAAGGGTGGGTTGCTGTAGTCGAGGACTTTGTGGAAGGGGGTGTGCCAGTGGATCAGGCCGGCCTGTTCGCCCCAGAAGCCTTCGCGGTCGTCGATGGAGCGTTGGTGGAACGCTTGCAGGGTGGTGGTGCTGGGCATGCTTGTCTCCTCGGTGGTGTGCGTGTGACGGCATGCGTGGCCGTTACCTCGCGAGCGTTTGCTTTTGCCTGTGCTGATTTTTGGCGCGGTTGTTTGGGCGCGCTTCGTTGTTTTTTGTTGTTTGGGTTTTCGTTGTGCTTGGCTTTTTTGGTCTTGCTGCTTGGATCGTTGCTGTCCTTGGTTTTGTGTTCTTGCTCGCGTACGTTGGCCGGGACTCGCCCCGGCGGGCGAGTTACTTTCTTGTATCGACAAGAAAGGTAACCAAAGAAACGACCCCCACATCCCCGCCGGCCTACGGCCGGTCCCCTGCGCTGCTCGCTTGAGAAGGCGTCTGCGCAACTCGCCCTTTTTGCCCACGATAAAACTGTGGGCAAACGGAGCTCAAA
>JASGFB010000212.1:0-3089 GCA_047605765.1 Rhodocyclaceae bacterium | reverse complement strand
GCGCCAAGGAGCCGGTGATCCGCCAGATCTTCATCGGCCGCGGCCCCGACGTGATGGTGACCGAGGCGCTCGAGCGCAAGCTGTACGTGATCCGCAAGATGGCCAGCCATGCCATCCAGCAATTGAGCCTCAAGCACGGCGGCGAGTACTTCGTGCCGTCGATGTCGGCCCGCACCATTGTTTACAAGGGCCTGCTGCTGGCCAACCAGGTCGGCGTCTACTACAAGGATCTGGCCGACCCGCGCTGTGTGTCGGCGCTGGCCCTGGTCCACCAGCGCTTCTCGACCAATACCTTCCCGGAATGGCCGCTGGCGCACCCGTATCGCATGCTGGCCCACAACGGTGAAATCAACACCGTCAAGGGCAACTTCAACTGGCTGCGTGCCCGTGAAGGTGTGATGAAGTCCGCCGTGCTGGGCGATGACCTGCGCAAGCTGTATCCCATCGTGTACGAAGGCCAGTCCGACACGGCCACCTTCGACAACTGCGTGGAACTGCTCACCATGGCCGGCTACCCGCTGGTGCAGGCCATGATGATGATGGTGCCCGAGGCGTGGGAACAGCACACGCTGATGGACGAAAACCGCCGCGCTTTCTACGAATACCATGCCGCCATGATGGAGCCGTGGGACGGCCCCGCCGCCATGGCCTTCACCGATGGTCGCCAGATCGGCGCCACGCTGGACCGCAACGGCCTGCGCCCGGCGCGCTACCTGGTGACCGAGGACGACCTCGTGGTGATGGCGTCCGAATCGGGCGTGCTGCCGATTCCGGAAAGCAAGATCATCAAGAAGTGGCGCCTGCAGCCCGGCAAGATGTTCCTGATCGACATGGAAGCCGGTCGCATCATCGACGACAAGGAACTGAAGGATTCGCTCGCCAACGCCAAGCCGTACCGCGAGTGGATTTCGCGCATCCAGATCAAGCTCGATGAAGTCGACGGCCCCGAGCCGCAATCGGCCGCGCGCGCCTCGCTGCTGGATCGCCAACAGGCGTTCGGCTACACGCAGGAAGACATCCGCTTCCTGATGGCGCCGATGGCCGCCGCCGGCGAAGAAGCCATCGGTTCGATGGGCAATGACTCGCCGCTGGCGGTCACGTCCAACAAGCTCAAGCCGCTGTACCACTACTTCAAGCAACTGTTCGCGCAGGTGACCAACCCGCCGATCGATCCGATCCGCGAGCAGTTGGTGATGTCGCTGGTGTCGTTCATCGGTCCGAAGCCGAACCTGCTCGACCTGAACAACATCAATCCGCCGATGCGCCTCGAAGTCTCCCAGCCCGTGCTGGACTTCAAGGACATGGCCAAGATCCGCCACATCGAAGAGTTCACCGACAACAAGTTCAAGTCGTTCGAACTGAACATCTGCTATCCGGTGGCGTGGGGCAATGAAGGTGTCGAAGCGCGCATCGCCTCGCTGTGCGCCGAAGCCGAAGACGCCGTGCGTTCGGGCTACAACATCCTGATCGTGTCCGACCGTCTGATCGACGCCGAACACGTCGCCATCCCCGCCCTGCTGGCCACCAGCGCGGTGCACCAGCACCTGGTGCGCAAGGGCCTGCGTACGAGCACGGGCCTGGTGGTGGAAACCGGTTCGGCGCGCGAAGTGCATCACTTCGCCTTGCTGGCCGGTTACGGCGCCGAAGCGGTCCACCCCTACCTGGCGATGGAAACGCTGCGCGAAATGTCGAAGGACATGCCAGGCGAGCTGTCGCCCGAGAAGGCCGTCAAGAACTTCGTCAAGGCGGTCGGCAAGGGCCTCAACAAGGTCATGTCCAAGATGGGCATCTCGACCTACATGTCGTATTGCGGCGCGCAGATCTTCGAAGCCATCGGTCTCAACCACGCGCTGATCAACAAGTACTTCCGCGGCACGCCGTCGAACGTCGAAGGCATCGGCCTCTTCCAGGTGGCCGAAGAAGCGATCCGCCTGCACAAGCTGGCATTCGGCGACAACCCCGTGATGACCAACGCGCTGGACGCGGGCGGCGAATATGCCTTCCGCGTGCGTGGCGAAGAGCACATGTGGACGCCGGACGCCATCGCCAAGCTGCAGCACTCGACGCGCTCGGGTTCGTTCCAGAGCTACAAGGAATACGCTCAGATCATCAACGACCAGAGCAAGCGCCACATGACGCTGCGCGGTCTGTTCGAGTTCAAGATCGATCCCTCGCGCGCCATCCCGCTGGACGAAGTCGAGCCCGCCAAGGAGATCGTCAAGCGTTTCGCCACCGGCGCCATGTCGCTCGGCTCGATCAGCACCGAAGCGCACACCACGCTGGCCATCGCCATGAACCGCATCGGCGGCAAGTCGAACACCGGTGAAGGTGGCGAGGACGACAAGCGCTACAAGAACGAAATGAAGGGCATCTTCCTGAAGAAGGGAGAGACGCTGGCCGGCGTGTTGGGCCAGGACGTCATCGAGCGCGACATCGCGTTCGAAGAAGGCGATTCGCTGCGTTCCAAGATCAAGCAGGTCGCGTCGGGCCGCTTCGGTGTGACCGCCGAATACCTGACCTCGGCTGACCAGATCCAGATCAAGATGGCCCAGGGCGCCAAGCCTGGCGAAGGCGGGCAACTGCCGGGCGGCAAGGTGTCCGAGTACATCGGCAAGCTGCGCTTCTCGGTGCCGGGTGTCGGCCTGATCTCGCCGCCGCCGCACCATGACATCTACTCCATCGAGGATCTGGCGCAGCTCATCCACGACCTGAAGAACGTCAATCCGTCGGCTTCGATCAGCGTCAAGCTGGTGTCCGAAGTCGGCGTTGGCACGGTGGCCGCAGGCGTGGCCAAGTGCAAGGCCGATCACGTCGTGATCGCCGGCCATGATGGCGGCACGGGCGCCTCGCCCCTGTCGTCGATCAAGCATGCCGGCTCGCCGTGGGAACTGGGTCTGGCCGAAACGCAACAGACGCTGGTCCTCAACGGGCTGCGCGGCCGCATTGCCGTGCAGGCCGACGGTCAGATGAAGACCGGCCGCGACGTCATCATCGGCGCCATGCTGGGCGCCGAGGAATTCGGCTTCGCGACGGCGCCGCTGGTCGTCGAAGGCTGCATCATGATGCGCAAGTGCCACCTGAACACCTGC
>JASGFB010000211.1:0-3101 GCA_047605765.1 Rhodocyclaceae bacterium | reverse complement strand
CTTTGCCGAGGCGCGCCGCGATGACGCGCGCCACATGGGCGCCGGCCTGCTTGGCGGCGGGCGCCACGCCGGGCACCGGGCGGCCCGTGGCATCACTCAACTGAGCCGCGTCGCCGATAACGAAGACATCAGGCGCGCCGGCCACGCTGAAATCCCCCTGCACCGGCACACGGCCGGCGCGGTCACCCGTCACGCCGAGCCAGGCGGCGACGGGCGAGGCCTGCACGCCGGCGCCCCATACGATCGTACCGGCGCGGATGCGCTCGCCATTGACCACCACGCCGTCTTCGTCGCATTCGGTCACGCGGGCACCGACGCGGACTTCGACGCCGAGCTTTTCGAGTGCCCGCGTGGCTTTGGCCGACAGGTGCTCCGGAAAGGTCGTCAGGATGCGCGGGCCGGCTTCGACCAACAGGATGCGTGCCTGGCGCGGGTCGATGTGGCGGAAGTCCGCCGCCAGGGCCGTGCGCGCCAACTCGGCGGTGGCGCCGGCCATCTCGACACCGGTCGGTCCGCCGCCGACGATGACGATGGTCAGCAGGCGGTGGCGCTCGTCGTCGTCCGGCGTCATTTCGGCGCGCTCGAAGGCCACCAGCAGGCGATGGCGGATGGCCGTGGCGTCCTCGATCGTTTTCAGGCCCGGCGCGTAGGGTTCCCAGTCGTCGCGACCAAAATAAGCGTGGCGGGCGCCGGTGGCGAGGATCAGATAGTCATAACCGATGCGCTGGCCCGCTTCATCATGGACGATCTTGTTGACCGTGTCGACGGCGCAGACTTCCCCAAGCACGATCGTTGCATTGTCCTGGCCCGACAGGATGCTGCGGATGGGCGCCGCGATGTCGGCCGGTGACAGGCCGGCGGTGGCCACCTGGTAGAGCAGGGGCTGGAAAAGATGATGGTTGCGGCGGTCGACCACCACGATGTCGACCGCATCGCGGGCCAGACCCTTGGCGGCTGACAGGCCACCAAAGCCGGCGCCCACGATGACCACTCGGGCAGCAAATGCCATGAACGTACTCCGCTGGGATAGAGATTGTCGTCATCCGGCCCGCATGCGTCGCACGGTGCGTTCCCGTGCCGCCGGGCTCAGGCGCGGCGCAGCTTGATGTGGTCGCGCACCATTTGGCGGCACAGCGGGCGGAAGGTGTTTTCTTCGGTCGCCGATTTGCCGATCCACAGACGCACCACGCCATGCATGAAGGCATGCGTGTCATTGGCGGCAGCCTTGGGCGTCACGCTGGTGCGCATCGAACCGAACTCGATGGCCTTGGCGTAGGCGACTTCGAGGTGTTCGAGCTTGTCGCGGCTGTGCTCGAAGGCGCACTGCAGGAGTTGTCCGAATTCGCCGACGTACTCGCACTTGTTCATGAGCACTTCGAAGGTCTGGCGCATGGCCGGTTCGGTTTCGAGCCGATCGATGTGGGTGAGCAGGAAGGCCTCGATGGCGTCGAGCGGATCGCGCCCGCCGTCGATCTGCAGCGCGGTCTGAAGCTCGTCCAGCAACGGCATGAGAACGTCATCGCGCAGTGCCACCATCAGATCGAGCTTGTTGGCGAAGTGCCAATAGATGGCGCCGCGGGTGACGCCGGCGGCCTGGGCGATCTGTTCGAGCGTGGTACGGGTCACTCCGTGCTCCGCAAACATGTCACGCGCGGCGGCGATGATGTCGTTGCGAGTCTTCTCGGTTTCGGCTTTGGTTTTTCTGACCATGTGCAAAAATCTGTTGAAGCATACATGCGTGTATGTTTATTATAGCCGACCCCTGAGAAAGCAAAATTCTATTTTCATGTGCGAAACTTCGCCGTTCTCATGCCAGCGCGCCACCTCCGGGCGCGGCCAGCCGCACGCCTCATTCCCCGCTACAGTCGTTAAGAACAGTTTGTTAAGGAGTTTCCGGATGTCGTCCCTCCGCATCGATTCTTCGTGCCGCCCGGCCAGGCGCGCCGTCAGCCCGGTGATTCTGGGTGTCTTGAGTGCCGCCGTGCTGGCTGCGTGTTCCGGCAAGGAACAGCCGCCCCAGCAGGCCGGCGGTGGCCAGCTCATGCCGGTCAGCTTCGTCGAAGCGCAGCCGACGACGGCACCGGTGTATGTCGAAGCGGTCGGGCAGACCGAGGGCAACCGTGAAGTCGAAGTGCGCGCCCGCGTGGGCGGCATCCTCGAAAAGCGTCTCTATGAAGAAGGCAACGCCGTCAAGGCGGGCCAGGCGCTGTTCGTACTCGACCGTGCCCAACCCGACGCGACCTTGCAGAATGCCCGCGCCGCCGTTGCCGAAGCGCAGTCGCGCCTGGATCAGGCCACGCGCGAAGTGGCCCGCAACAAGGGGCTGGCCGAGCAGGATGCAGTGAGCAAGAAGGACCTCGACGACGCTGTTTCGGCCGAGCAGGCCGCGCGCGCGCAGTTGCAGGCGGCGCAGGCGCAAGCGTCAAACGCCCAACTGAGCGTCGGCTACACGCAGGTCGTCGCACCGGTGTCGGGCATCACGGGCCGTGCGCTGCGCAATGAAGGCAATCTGATCTCGGTGGGCGATGAACTGACCACGGTGATCCAGCTCGATCCGATCAAGGTGCGTTTCGGTCTGTCCGATACCGACACCGCGCTGGCACCGGGCGGCAAGCTCGATCCGCGCAAGGTGGCCGGCGTCGAACTCGTGCTGCCGGATGGCAGCAAGTACGCGGCCAAGGGCTCGCTCGACTTCACCGCCACGCAGATCGATCCGCAACTGGGCACGCGTTCGTTGCGCGCCGCTTTCCCGAATCCGCAGACCGATGTGCTGCCGGGTCAGTTCGTGAAGGTGCGCCTGCAGGTGGGCACCAAGGAAAACGTCTTCCGCGTGCCGCAGACGGCGGTGATGCAGACGGACCAGGCCTTCCTGGTGATGGTTGCCGGCAAGAACGACAAGGGTGAAGACGTGGTGCAGCCGCGCCCAGTCCAGCCCGGCCCGTGGGACGGCAAGGACTGGCTCATCTACGGCGGCCTGCAGGCCGGCGACCGTGTGCTGGTGGACAACCTGATCAAGTTGCGTCCGGGCATGCCGATCAAGGCAGTGCCGGCTGCCGCACCGGGCGCCGCGCCCGGTGGTGCGCCCGCTGCCGCCGGTGGAG
>JASGFB010000210.1:0-3154 GCA_047605765.1 Rhodocyclaceae bacterium | reverse complement strand
CGCTTTTGGGGGGGTGGTGGGCTTGGCGGTGTCGCCGCCGCCCGGCAAGGGCGGCGCCGGGCGCCACGACAGTTGCAGCGCCAGCGGCACGTAGCTGGGCGAAACCGGCGCGGCGGCGGGCGGACGCATGGCGGCACAGGACAGCAGGCCGGCCGCCATCGCCAGCAGCAGGGCCCGCTTGGGACATGAAATTGTCATGCGCGCATCCTCGTCTGGGTGGCTGCTGCCACCGGCAGCGTGTCGTACTCGCTGTGGCCGTCGGCGAACACGAACTCGGTCGGGGCTGGGCCGTGGCCGGCGCAATCGGGGCAGGGGGCGCGCACCTCGACCACCTGGGGCGGCAGGTCGTCGGCGCCGCGCAACAGGCGCAGGCGGCCGCAGGCCGGGCACTGCAAGGGGATGGCGACGGGCTTGGCGTGACGCTTCATGCCACCGCCATGGGCGCGACGCAGGCGATCAAGTAACTGTTTCATGCCGGATGCACGACAGGATGAGAGACAGGTTGCCAGCATGCGCGCCCGCGTTTTCCGGCTTTTATCTGGCGTGTAAAGAAAGATGAAGCAGCGGCGCTTTACAGTGTTTAACAGACTTGCAACAGGACCGCGTTACGGTGCCGGACTTCTTCCCTCACAACATGAGTACAAATCCATGTTTGAACTTGATACGCGGCGCATGCGTCTGGCTGCGCTGGCCGTAGCGGCTGCGCTGAGCCTGGCTGCCTGCGGTAGCGATGACGACAACAACGAACAGGCGGCGCCGACGCCCGAGACCTATGGGCAGATCGATCTGACCATTCTCGAGACGACCGACCTGCACACCAACGTCTTCAGCTACGACTACTACAAGACGGCCGATGACCTGACCATCGGCTTCGAGCGCACCGCCGCGCTCATCAACCAGGCGCGCGCCACCTACAAAAACGTGCTGCTGGTCGACAACGGCGACACCATCCAGGGCACCTCGATGGCCGACTATCAGGCGCTGGTCTCGCCGCTCAAGTGCGATGAGCTGCTGGGTATCTACAAGGTCATGGATTACCTGAAGTACGACATCGGCACGATGGGTAACCACGAGTTCAACTACGGGCTCGACTACCTCAACCAGGTGCAGGGCCGCTCGCACACCTACAACGGCGCCACCCGCACCTGCAAGGCGCCGGCCACGCCGTTCGTGGTCGCCAACGTCAACGACGCGGCCACCGGCAAGGCCATGTTCACGCCGTGGACCATCCTGACGCGCCAGTACGTGGACAGCCTGGGCAAGCAACGCGAAGTGAAGGTCGGCGTCATCGGCTTCACCCCGCCCGCCATCCTGCAATGGGACAAGCGCTGGCTCGAAGGCAAGGTCGCCGTCGAAGGCATCAAGGATTCGGCCGCCCGCTACGTGCCGCAGATGCGCGCCGCCGGCGCTGACGTGGTGGTGGCCCTGGCGCACAGCGGCATCAGCACCGAGACCTATCGCGCCGACATGGAAAACGCCGTGTATTACCTGGCCGACGTGCCGGGCATCGACGCCATCGTGGCCGGCCATTCGCATACGTACTTCCCGTCCGACGCTGCCGGCGGCACCAAATACACCGCCGCCGACGTCGACAACACCAAGGGCCTGATCAAGGGCGTGCCGGTGGTGCAGGCCGGTTTCTGGGGCAGCCAGCTCGGCCTGATCCAGTTGCAACTGACGCACGGTACCGATGGCAAGTGGTCGGTCGACAAGACCAAGTCGGTCGCCGCCGTGAAGCAGATCTACGACAAAACCGCCAAGCAAGCGCTGGTGGCCGCCGATCCGAAGGTTAATGAACTGGTCGGCCCGCTGCACCAGGAAACCATCAAGTACGTGCAGACGCCGATCGGCCAGACCGAACTGCGCCTGTCCTCGTACCTGTCGCAAGTGGCGGACACCGCTTCGCTCGAAGTGCTCAACGCCGCGCAGAAGGACTACGTGAGCAAGTACGTGCAGGCCAACCTGCCGAAGTACGCAACGCTGCCGGTGCTGTCGGCGCAGGCCCCGTTCAAGGGCGGCTATGCCGGTGCCACCGACTACACCGACGTGCAGGTGGGGCCGGTGTCGATCCGCAGCGCGGCCGACCTGTACCTGTACTCGAACACGGTCTATGCGGTGAAGATCTCGGGCAAGGCGCTCAAGGGCTGGCTGGAGAACTCGGGCAACCAGTTCAACCAGATCGATCCGGCCAAGACCACCGAGCAGCAACTGCTTAACAGCAGCTTCGCGGTGTACAACTACGACGTCATCGATGGCGTGCAGTATGAAATCGACGTCACGCAGCCGATCGGCAGCCGCATCGTCAACCTGCGCTACAACAATGCGCCGGTCACCGATACGCAGCAGTTCATTGTGGCGACCAACAACTACCGCGCCTCGGGCATCACCAACACGGCCATCTACAAGTACATCGATCCGGCCGAGGTCGAAGTGATCCTGGCTTCGCCGGATGCCAACCGCGACGTGGTCATCAACTACGTCAAGGACCTGGGCAACATCACCAGCGCCAAGTTCACGCCGGACCGCAACTGGCGCCTGGCCAAGCTCACGGCCCAGGCCGGCAAGGTGGTGTTCTCGTCGGCGCCGCAAGCGGCCGACGTGATGGCCGCCGAAGGCGTCACCAACGTGACTTTGGACAGCGCCACGCCGGACTCAAAGGGCCTGGTGCGCTACAGCATCGACCTGACCAAGTAACGCTTGTTACCCATTGCAGCACCCCGTGCCCACCCGGCACGGGGATTGATCCTTCGGATCGCGCCGGCCTTCGGGCCGGTTTTTTTTCGGCATCGTTCAGATGAATGGAAGAGTGGGTACAGTTTTTGTGAATGAATGGGCCGCATCACATCGTCATAAAAACGGCACGCGTTGACCTCGATCACCCCGATACGGGTACCAAATCCAGGGGAGAGCGGTGACATGCTGTGGAGGGTGACGCAGGACACATGAGCGATCGGTGGGGAGGGTTCAATAGCCTGCAATGAATGACGTGCTCGTGGCGCAGGAAGGTGCATGCGGGGGCGGCGCATTCGATCCCCCCATTTGGCTTGCTGAGCTCAGTGAATCGTCATGGCCTCTCCCGGCACCGATCCGTCCACCCAGTCCTCTCCACCCCCTCCCGCTGCGCCGCCGCAGCCCGCGCGCCCCGCGCAGGTGG
>JASGFB010000209.1:0-3155 GCA_047605765.1 Rhodocyclaceae bacterium | reverse complement strand
GCAGGGATTCGGCCACGCTCGTCGCCAGCAGCCATGGATTGCGCCCTGGCGGCTGGCCTGGCGGCAGCCACCGGACCGGCGGTCGTCCTGGGGGTATGCCGCGACACCGGTGCGCGCGGCCAAGTAACCGAACGCGTGCACCTGTTGTGCGCACTGTCCAGTTGCTACAGCTTCATCGCATTGGGCGTGGCCTATGCCTGGCAACATCAGGAACACGCCTCGGCCCTGGCCATCACCGTGCTGCATCCGCTCTACCTGGTCCTCGGCTCAGCCTTGCTGGGGGCCCTCATCGCCAGTCTGATGCTGTGGCTGCTGGCGCGCATGCGGCCGGAGGAAAACGGCCAGACGATCGGGGCCGTGGCACTCATCATCGCCACCGTCGCCATCGTCGACGAAATGCAGTTGTCGGTGGTCATTACCCTGCTGGTGGCGGGGGTGCTGTGCCGCACGCTCGACCAGCGCCGCCGCATGCAGCCCATGGATTTCGGCCTCATCGGCCGCCTGGCGCTGATCGTGGTGTTCGTATCCACCGGTGCGCTGCTGCGGCCGGATGGCTTCTTCACCGCGCTGGTGCCGGCCATCGGCCTGCTGGCGGCGCGCGCCCTCGGCAAGGTGCTCGGCGTGTTCATCTTTGCCCGCCCCTCGGGCCTGCCGGTGCGCAAGGCCTCATTGCTGTCGATCGGTCTGTTGCCAATGTCCGGCGCGGCGCTCCTGTGGATCGAACGCACCACCGCGCTGTGGCCCGAACTGGGCTCGCAACTGGCGGCCATCGTGCTGACGGCCCTCGTCATCATGGAGATGCTGGGCCCGCCGGCGCTGCAGTTCGCACTGCGCCGCGCCGACGAGACGATCCGAGACTGAATCCGCCGAGGCCAACATGAACGACATTCCCAATACCGCCCGGCCGCTGGAGGCCGACGCCCCGGCGACGCTGGATTTCGCCACCTCCGACACGCTCACGCTGGGTGTGGAGCTCGAACTGCAATTGGTCAGCCGCATGGATGGCGATTTGCAACGCGGCGCCGCCGAATTGCTGGCCCTCATCGGGCGGCGCCCTCATCGTGGCGATTTCAAACCCGAAATCACCGAGAGCATGATCGAGGTGAGCACCGCCGTGCACCACCGGTGCGACACCCTGCTCGACGAACTGCATGCCGCTCGAGGGGTACTCATCGAAGAAGCCGACCGCCTCAACCTGCTGGTCTGCGGCGGCGGCGCACACCCGTTTCAGCACTGGGCCGAACGCAAGATTTTCGACACGCCGCGTTTTCACCAGATCAACAGCCTGTACGGTTATCTCGCCAAACAGTTCACCGTATTTGGTCAGCATATTCACGTCGGTTGCCCGTCGGGCGACGAGGCGCTGTTCCTGTTGCATGGACTGTCGCGTTTCATTCCGCACTTCATCGCGCTGTCGGCCGCCTCGCCCTATTACCAGGGGGTGGACACCGCTTTCGATTCATCGCGGCTGAACGCGATTTCGGCCTTCCCGCTGTCGGGACGAGCGCCGATGGTCAAGCGCTGGAGCGACTTCATCTCTTATTACAACGACATGCTGAGCTTCGGCGTCATCAGCAGCATGAAGGATTTCTACTGGGACATCCGCCCCAAGCCTGAATTCGGCACCGTCGAGATCCGCATCTGCGACACGCCGCTCACCGTCGAGCGCGCCGCAGCGCTGGCCGCCTATGCCCAGACTGTGTGCCGCTACCTGCTGGTGGAGCGGCCCTTCGTCATCGACGAAGCGCTCTACGCCGTCTATACCTACAACCGTTTCCAGGCCGCGCGATTCGGTTTCGAGGGCTGCCTGATCGACCCGCACAGCAAGGCGCGCATCGGCCTGCGCGATGACTTCTCCGCCACGCTCGAACGCCTGGCCCCGCACGCGGCCGAGCTCGACACCACCGATCTGTTGCGCAGCCTTTGGCAGGACACCGAGGGCGGCAACCATGCCCAATGGATGCGCCAAGCCTACCAACGCAATCGCTCCTTTGGCGATCTGGTGTGGGAGCAGGCCCAGCTATGGCGCGACTCCCACTAAAAGCCGACACCCCGCTGCCCACCCAAGCCCGCCCCGCACCGCTGCGCATTGGACTGTCGGCGCGCCTGATGCACAACCCGCCGGCGGAGCTTGGGTTTCGCGGCAAGAAGCTGCAGTACATCGAGCAGTCGGTGGCGCACTGGATCATCGCCGAAGGGGCGCTGGCCCTGATGATTCCGACGCTGGAGAGCGATGGCGCGCTGCGCCGCGCTGCCGTCCACGTCAGCGACTACGTGCGCGCCATCGATGGGCTGGTGTTGCAGGGCGGCGCCGACGTAGCGCCGCAGAGCTATGGCGAAGAAGCGCTGCACCCGGACTGGCGCGGCGATCGCGTGCGTGATCTTTACGAACTGGATCTGCTGTGGGAATGCATCATCCAGAACAAACCGGTGCTGGGCATCTGCCGCGGCTGCCAGCTCATCAATGTGGCCTTCGGCGGGACGCTTTACCAGGATGTCGCCACGCAGTTGGGCGGCGAGTTCAGGCATGTCGACCATGACGCCTACGATCGCCATGCCCACGGCATCCGCCTGGCCAAGGGTTCGCTGCTGGAACGTCTGTACCCGACGCAGGATTCGCCCGTCGTCACCAGCATCCACCATCAGGCGGTGAAGGATCTGGGAAACGGGCTGGAGGTCGAGGCTCTCGCCGAACATGACAGCGTGGTGGAAGCCATTCGCTGGAACGGCAATGGTTTCGTCTACGGCGTGCAATGGCATCCGGAATTCCACCCGCCGCGCGCGAGCGATCTGCTCGACAGCGCCCCCCTGCTCGCCGAGTTCCTGCGCCACGTGGCCCGCCGCGCGCGCGGCTGAAGGCTTATGCAGCGGGGGGCGAAGGCGGTCCCGCCGACGGCAGGCTTTGACGCTGCAGCCCGGCCAATGCGTGATAGAGCGGCGGCGAAATCAGGCGCGAGATCAGCGAAGCGATCAGGGCAGTCGCCATCAAACTCAGCACCATCGTGTGACCATCAATCATTTCCATGACGATGATGAAAGCGGTGATCGGCGCCTGCGTGGCGGCGGCCAGGAACCCCACCATGCCGAGCGCAACCAGAGGCATCATCAGGTCGGAGTGCGTCAGCATGGCAATGTCATAGCCAATACCCGCGCCG
>JASGFB010000208.1:0-3239 GCA_047605765.1 Rhodocyclaceae bacterium | reverse complement strand
GCGACGGCGTTGCCGCCTCGCCGGCCGCCTCGCACGTCAGCGTGTGGCGCGCCTCGCCGGCACGCGTCAACCGCAGTGCCCAGGCGTACGAAGCGGTGGGTTCGTCCTGGTAGCTGTCGTGCACGGCCGGCGGCGGTTCGTCGTACATGACCACGACGACCTTGTCGGCCCCTTCATGGAGCAGGCCGCAGGCTTCGACCAGCGCGTGTTCGGCGGTCTCGCAGCCGGCCGACACTGCCGACAGGCGCGCGGTGTCGCCACGCACGATCGAGAACAGTGCGCCGATGGCGTTGTGAACCGACAGGCTGAACGATGCGGGCGATACGGTGCCCTCGGTGGCCAGCTCGCGCAGCATGGCGGTCGAGCGCACGACGTCTCCGTGGCGTGAGGCGAAGATGAGCGGGTGGTGAGCGTCTTCCACGACACGGTACGCCGCCTGCAAGGCGATGCGGCCCAGGCGCTCGACACGGCGACGCGCCATCGGCGCCATTTCGGGCAGATCCGGCTTGGCGTCACCGACCGGCAGGGTGGGCGTGGCGGCCCAGGCACGCCATGCGTCCTGGGTATCCAGCCCTGGCGCCCATGCGGCCCAGGCATCGATGTTGAAAGAAATGCTCACAATCTTGAACTTTTCGCTAAAGCAACCGTCTGTGGTGCGGGCGTACTGTGCGCGGGCATGCGCCTTACCGCCCTGCAAGGGCTTCTCTTCCGCTTGCAAAATCAACGATTTTAGCAGTCGCCGCTCATGGCTGCGCGCGAAGTTGCGCTATCGGTACATAGGAAAATCCCATCCCCTTTGACCGATCTTTCTCACACTTTGTGACGGACTGTCATCGGCTTTCTTGTGCCGACAGGCTGGCGAACCAGGCCCGGATCGCTACAATCGCGCATCGCAACACCTGAAGGACCGGGCAATGCCCAACCGCGAGCAACTCCCCGAAATCAAGCGCGCCATGGAAGAAGCCGACTGCATCGTCGATGCGGCCGGTGTGCAGCGCGCCATCGATGACATGGCCGAGGCCATTACCGCGCGTCTGAAAGACGCCAATCCGATCGTGTTCACGATCATGAACGGTGGTTTGGTCTTTGCCGGCCAACTGCTGCCGCGACTGCATTTCCCGTTGGAAGTGTCGTACCTGCATGCCAGCCGCTATGGTCACGCGCTCAACGGCACGCTGCTGGACTGGCGCGTGCGTCCGACGCAGGACCTGCGCGGACGCAGCGTGCTGGTGCTCGACGACATCCTCGACGAAGGCTATACGCTGGTGGCGGTGATGGAACACCTGCGCAACGAAGGCGCCAAGGAAGTCCTCTGCGCCGCGCTGGTCGACAAGCGCCACGACCGCAAGGCCCAACCTGGCCTGCGCCCCGATTTCTACGGTGTCGAAGCGCCCGATCGCTACCTCTTTGGTTGCGGCATGGACTACAAGGGCTACTGGCGCAATGCGCCGGGCATCTTCGCTCTGAAGGGCCACTGAGCCAGGGAGCATGGCGGGCACCCGACGGTGCACCGCCTGCGCTCAGTCGTCTTCGCTCAGCAACTGCCTGATCTGCCAGGCTTCCAGGTCGGCCTGGTATTTTTCCTTGGCGTGTTCATAGATCGTCCATACGCAGGCTTCGCCGCATTCGTTGCCACAGCAATCGAAGGCGTCGGGCTGGCGGGGCGGTTGCGGCATGGGGTCGGCGGCCGTCGGCTCGGCAGGCATGCTGAGGGCTGTCATGGCGATAATGGTAACGCCGTGTTCTTCCCTTGCGTCGTCAATATGCGTCACAACTCTTTGCGCCGCCCTGTCCTGGCATGCCTGGCCGCCCTGCTGGCCTGGTGTGCGGGCGTGGCGACGGCCGCCCCTGCTGCACCCGATCTGCTGCCGCTGTCGGATGAGGATATCGCGATGGCGCCAGGGGCTGGCCCGGCCTGCGGTTGTGGGTTCTATGCGTCGGCCCGGCGCGATGCCCCCTTGCTGCTGTATTGGTCGCGCGCGGCCGATCGGCGCGCCATCCTGCGCGACGCCCAGGGCGTGCATCGCGTTGGCGTGCGCAGCGAACGCTTCGTGCCGCAGGCGCCGTACGGCGAGCGCATGGTGCTGTTCTTTGCCGATCCGGTGTGGCAGATCCAGGCCATCGGCACGGTGACCGAGGCGTGTCGCCCCAAGCAGGCCTGCACCGCCACGGTGTATCGGGCGCGCTTGCTGACCCAGTACGAAGGCGGTGGCCGGCGCCATGCCGAAGTGGTGGCTCGCTGCGGCTGCTGAAGGCGGCCTGTGCCGTCGGCGTCATGCCGCGCCGTGGCGCGGCCGGCGCGTTGTACAATGCGCGGCTATTTTGTGACCCTCTGCGACAAGGTTCGAACAAGTGCATATCGTTTGCCTCGACATGGAAGGCGTGCTGGTCCCCGAGATCTGGATCGAGTTCGCTCAACGCACCGGCATCCCGGAGTTGCGCCGCACCACGCGTGACGAGCCCGACTACGACAAGCTGATGAAGTACCGCCTCGACATCCTGGCCCGCAACAAGCTCGGGCTGCGCGATATCCAGGCCGTCATTGCCGAAATGGGCCCGATGGAAGGCTGCAAGGAATTCCTCGACGCGCTGCGCCTGGATTACCAGGTGGTCATCCTGTCGGACACCTTCTATGAATTCGCCAAGCCGCTGATGGCGCAGATGGGCCAGCCGACGCTGTTCTGCCACCGTCTGGAGGCCGACGAGCAGGGCATGCTGGTCAATTACCACCTGCGCATGCCGGATCAGAAGCGTGCCGCCGTGAAGGCGTTCAAGGGCCTGAACTTCAAGGTCATCGCCGCCGGCGATTCGTACAACGACACCGCCATGCTGGGCGAGGCGCATGCCGGCATCCTGATGCATCCGCCCGAGAACGTCGTGCGCGAGTTCCCGCAATATCCGGTGGTGCGCACCTATGCCGATCTGCGCGCCGAGATCGATCGCGCCGCCGCGCGCATCTGAGCCGCCGGTGACAAACGCGGCCGAGCCCGGGGAATCCACGCCATGCCGCACCTGATCATCGAGTACACCGACAATCTGGCGCCCGCTTTCGACGCGGGCGCCGTCGTCCGTGCCGCCAACCGCAGCCTGATCGACAGCGGCGAGTTCGAAGCCGACAACATCAAGTCGCGCGCCGTGCCGCTGGCGGTCTTCCGGGTCGGCGACCACGACGGGGGCCATGCCTTCGTGCACGCCCATCTGCATATTCTGCCCGGCCGTTCCGAGGCGCTGCGCCTGGC
>JASGFB010000207.1:0-3332 GCA_047605765.1 Rhodocyclaceae bacterium | reverse complement strand
GCCCACGGCCTCGATCACGCCCAGCAGCAGGCCGCCCACCACGGCGCCCGCCAGGTTGCCGATGCCGCCGAACACCGCGGCGGTGAAGGCCTTGAGGCCGGGGATGAAGCCCATGGCGTGCTGCGCGATGCCGTAGTTGGAGGCGTACATGACACCTGCGATGGCCGCCAGCACGGCGCCGATGATGAAGGTGGCCGAGATGACCGTGTCGGGCCGGATGCCCATAAGCGCGGCCACCCGCGGGTTCTCGGCCGTGGCGCGCATGGCGCGGCCCAGGCGCGTGTAGTTGACCAGCCAGGTCAGCACCGCCAGCGAGATGGCGGTGACCACCAGGATCATGATCTGCGTCGGCGAGATGGCCGCCCCCGCGATGTGCACCGAGTCGCTGGGCAG
Organism: Rhodocyclaceae bacterium; assembly: GCA_047605765.1. Taxonomy (GTDB): domain Bacteria; phylum Pseudomonadota; class Gammaproteobacteria; order Burkholderiales; family Rhodocyclaceae; genus JBGVSA01. The sequence continues at coordinate 2,939 of JASGFB010000207.1, read as the reverse complement.
CAGCGTCGGGTAGGCCTTGTTGGTGGGGCGCCAGATGATCATGGCCAGCGTCTGCAGCAGGATCGACATGCCGATGGCCGTGATCAGGGGCGCCAGCTTGGGACTGTTGCGCAGCGGCCGGTAGGCGACCTTCTCGATGGTGAAGTTGAGCGTGGCGGCCACGACGCAGGCAATCAGCGTGGCCAGGATCAGGATGATCCAGCCGGGGGTGCCCGGCATCGCCGACTGCATCCAGCCGATGATGGTCCAGCTGGTCAATGCGCCGACCATGAGGACCTCGCCGTGGGCGAAATTGATGAGGTTGATGATGCCGTACACCATGGTGTAGCCGAGGGCTATCAGGGCGTACATGCTGCCGAGAACCAGACCGTTGATGATCTGTTGCAGCAATATTTCCATAAAGAGAGGTCCCTTTTGTTATGCGTCCCGGTGAGGACGCCTTCTGCCAAGCCGGAGCACCGGTTTGGCGCCGTGGTTCAGGTAGCAAAAAACCCGCCAGCATGGGTGGAAGGCGGGTCGAAGTGGGCGGGATTTTAGACACGCGGCCGCGCCACTCTGGTGCGCGGCGGCTGGGGGGTTTCCCGCAGCGGCGTGAACGGGTCGGCGCTTTGGCGGATAGGGTGAAATACGGGCTCAGTCTTCGCTGGCCTGCGCGTCGAGCCGGCGCAGATGCGCCAATTTCTCGGCGATCTTGGTCTCCAGGCCGCGGGGCACTGGCTGGTACCAGCGCGGTTCGGCCATGTCCTGAGGCAGGTAGGTCTCGCCGGCTGCGTAGCCTTCGGGCTCGTCGTGCGCATAACGGTAGGCCTTGCCATGGCCCAGCGACTTCATGAGCTTTGTCGGCGCGTTACGCAGGTGGATGGGCACCTCGCGCGACTTGTCCTGCCGCACGAACGCCCGAGCCTGGTTGTAGGCGTTGTAGCCGGCATTGCTCTTGGGCGCGATGGCGAGGTAGATCACCGCCTGCGCCAGCGCCAGATCGCCCTCGGGCGAACCAAGCCGATCGAAGGTGGTGGCGGCATCGTTGGCGATCTGCATGGCACGCGGGTCCGCGAGGCCGATGTCCTCCCAAGCCATGCGCACGATGCGCCGCGAGAGATAGCGCGCATCGGCACCGCCGTCGAGCATGCGCGTGAGCCAGTACAGGGCGGCATCGGGATGCGAGCCGCGCACCGACTTGTGCAGGGCCGAGATCTGGTCGTAGAAGTTGTCGCCGCCCTTGTCGAAGCGGCGGGCGTTGAGCGTGAGCGCGCTCTGCAGGAAGTCGGGCGTCACCTCCTGCACACCTGCGGCGCGGGCCGCGGTGTCGGTCTGCTCCAGCAGGTTGAGCATGCGTCGCGCATCGCCGTCCGCATAGCCGACGAGGGTATCGACCGCCGCGTCGCTCAGCGCCAGATGGGTCAGCACCTTCTCCTGCGCACGGCGGACCAGTTGACGGAGCTCATCCTCGCTCAGCGACTGAAGCGTGTAGACCTGCGCACGCGACAGCAGCGCGGAGTTGACCTCGAAAGACGGGTTCTCGGTGGTCGCACCCACGAAAGTGACCAGGCCGGATTCGACGAAAGGCAGAAGGCCGTCCTGCTGGCTCTTGTTGAAGCGGTGGATCTCGTCGACGAACAGGATGGTCTTGCGGCCCAACGCCAGGTGCTGCTCGGCACGCTCCATGGCGGCACGGATGTCCTTGACGCCCGAGAACACCGCAGACAGCGCGATGAACTCGTAGCCGAAGGCCTTGGCCGTAAGCCGCGCCAGCGTGGTCTTGCCGACGCCCGGCGGACCCCAGAGGATCATGGAATGCGGCTTGCCGGACTCGAAGGCCAGCCGCAGCGGCCGGCCCGGCCCGATCAGGTGGCTCTGGCCGATGACCTCATCGAGGCTGGCAGGGCGCAATGCCTCGGCGAGGGGCGCAGCAGGCGAAGGGGAATCAAACAGATCGGCCATGCGCCGATTGTCCAGCCGTCATGGCGGCGTCACTGCCGGACGACGTCGGCACCCGCGGGTGGCTTGAACTGGAAGCTGCCGGCAGACAGCGAAGGATTGACCTGCACGTTGGAGAAGCGCAGCACCGAGCGCTGACCGAAGGCGTCGAGGATGTCGAGGGCGGCCAGTGCATCGCCCTGGAAGCCGATCTCCACGCTCTGCAGTTGCGCGTCGCGGGACTTGGGCGTGGCCTTGACCCATTGCAGGCCGTCACGTGCCGGCGCATCGGCCAGGGTGAAGTCCGATTCCAGTGCGCGCAGGTCGGCGGCCGATGCGATCAGCGCCGCCGGCGTGGAGCCCAGCGCCTGGGCCTGCGGGCGCTGCGTCACCTGGTTGAGGTCGGCGTCGTAGAGCCACAGCGTCTTGCCGTCGGCCACGATGGTCTGCGCAAAAGGCTTGCGGTACTCGAAGCGGAATTGGCCGGGGCGCTGGAATTCAAAGGTGCCGGTGGACGTCTTCGCGCGCATGGGCTGACCGTCCTTGGGGGGCGCACTGACCGTCTGTGTGAAGTCGGCCTTGCCAGAACGCGCGGTCTTCAGAAATGCGCCGAGGCTGTCGAGTCCACCCGCCCAGGCGCTGCACACCGCCGCCGCCAGCACGCATCCCACCATCAACTTCCGCATTCCGGTCCTTTCATTCGCTGCGCGCCGGTACGAGGATCTCACGTTGCCCGGCGCCGCTCATCGCGCTCACCAAGCCGGCGTTTTCCATGTCCTCGACCAGTCGGGCCGCGCGGTTGTAGCCAATCTTCAGGTGGCGCTGCACCAGCGAAATGCTGGCCTTGCGGTGCTTGAGGACGACCTCGACCGCTTGGTCGTACATCGGGTCCTTCTCGCCGCCGGCGTCGCCGCCCTCTCCCATCGGACCATCGTCGCCATCCACAGTTCCGCCTTCGAGCACGCCGTCGATGTAGTCGGGCTCGCCCTGGCTCTTGAGGTAGGCCACCACGCGGTGCACCT
>JASGFB010000206.1:0-3342 GCA_047605765.1 Rhodocyclaceae bacterium | reverse complement strand
CGGGCGGTTCGACGGGCTGTGCCTTGGCGCCCGGCACGGGACGCGCCGCGCTGTCGCCAAGGATGGCCCAACCGGCCTTGCGGGCACCGTCCAGCAGATGCTCGGGCGTGCCCCGCAGCGCCACCGGCTGCAGGCCATAGCGCCGCAGCAGGCTGCCCAGGCCGGACCAATCTACCCGATCGGGGACCGTGGCAAGCTGCGTGAGGTCGATGATGGCCGCCTCGTCCGCGAAAAACTCGCCCATCCCGCCCATCATCGTGTGCAGGCTGTCCGCCAGCCGCACGTTGTCCAGTTCCCGGATGATCGCCGTCATGGCTGTCAGGGTGCCGGCCTTGAATTCGATGGGTTTTTGCATTGTCGGGTGGGACTCCGGGCGTGCACGCCCTGTTACGGATTGATAAACCGCCCGAGTCTACTTTTTGAAGCAGGGCACGGCAAGGGAGCACGGGAAAAAACCACCATGTCTTGTCTTCACTGGCGGCATTGGCCCTGGCGGGCATGGGGTGGCGGACTGGATGGTTGTTCGGCGGCACGGTGCGCTTGCGTGGCGCACTGTCATGGGCGGGCGATTCGGCTGGCGTGCGACGGCATGGGGCCGGCTCTGGGTGGCGTTGTGCTTCTTATGACTGGTGGATCGGCGCGCCGTGCGCCGGTGTGCTCCGGTCCGACGTTGCCGGCGGGTTGGGTGAGATCAGCCTGCCCAGGCCTTGAGGACCATCGCCAGCAGGTCAAAGCCGCGATCGAACAAGGTTTGCAGCACCGGCGACAAGACGTTGAGCGATACCAGCAGCAGCACGAAGCCCACCGTGCAGGTGATCGGAAAGCCCAGCGAGAAGATGTTCAACTGAGGCGCCGCCCGCGTCAGCACCCCCAGGGCGATGTTGGTGATCAGCAATGCGGCGACGATCGGCAACGAGATCAGCAGGCCGGCGGCGAACATCGTCATGCCGGTGCTGACCAGTGCCATCCAGCCCTTGGCGGCCAGGGGCTGGGCGCTCACCGGCAACCATTCGAAGCTGCGCGCCAGCACGTCGATGATGAGCAGGTGCCCATTGAGCGACAGAAACACCAGCGACGTCATCAGGCCGAGGAATTCCGCCACCACCGAGGTCTGGCCCTGGCTTTGCGGATCGAAGAAGGTGGCAAAGGACAGGCCCATCTCCAGCCCGATGATTTCACCGGCGACGTCGGTGGCGGCGAACACCACGCGCATGACCATCCCCATGCCGACGCCGATGAGCATCTGCATGGCCAGCGCCGCCAGCCCCACGTAACTGCCCGGATCGAGGTCGGCCGGGGCCGGGGGCAGGCTCTGCACGATGGCAAAGGTGACCGCCAGCCCGATCACCAGGCGGATGCGACGCGGCACCGCCTGGTTGCCGAACAGCGGTGCCACCGCCATCAGACCCAGCACGCGGAACAGCGGATACAGCCAGGTGACGAGCAGTGCGCTCAGTTGCGCACTCGTGACGGTCAGCATGCGGCGGCGCCTACCCGATGAGGGTCGGTATCGACTCGAACAGGCGGCGGATGTAGTCGGTGAGCATGGTGATCATCCACGGGCCGGCGATGATCAGCGTGCCGAAGATCACCACCAGCTTGGGCACAAACGACAATGTCATTTCGTTGATCTGCGTGGCCGCCTGCAAAATGCTCACGATAAGCCCCGTGACGAGGGCCGCGATGAACAGCGGCGCGGCCACCAGCAGCGTCAATTCCAGTGCTTCCCGACCCAGTGCGACGACCGTTGTGGGTGTCATGTTTTATTAGCTCCCGAAACTCGTAACCAAAGAAGTGACCAGCAGATTCCAACCGTCCACCAGGACGAACAGCATGATTTTGAAAGGCAGCGATACGATCACCGGCGACATCATCATCATCCCCATCGACATCAGCACCGAGGCGACCACCATGTCGATGATGAGGAAGGGTATGAAGATGATGAAACCGATCTGAAAAGCGGTTTTCAGCTCGCTCGTCACGAAGGCCGGCACGATCACGCGCAGCGGCAGGTCTTCGGCGCGTTCGACCTTGGGCACCTTGGCCAGTCTGGAGAACAGCGACAGATCGGGCTCGCGCACCTGGCCCAGCATGAACGCCTTCATCGGCACGGCGGCGCGCGTCATGGCCTCTTCGAACTGGATCTCGTTCTGCGACATCGGCACCCAGGCTTCCTGGTAGACGCGGTCGATGGTCGGTGACATCACGAAAAAGGTCAGGAACAGCGACAGGCCGACGATCACCTGGTTGGGGGGCGAGGTCTGCGTGCCCATGGCGTGGCGCAGCAGCGACATCACGATGATGATGCGGGTGAAGCTGGTCATCATCAGCACAACGGCCGGGATGAAGCTCAGCGCCGTCAGCATCAGCAGGGTCTGCACCGACAGGCTGTAGCTGGTCGTGCCGCCCGGGCCGGGGGCGCTGGTCAGTGCCGGCAGCGCCTGGGCGGCGGCCAGTTCCGGCAGCACCGGCAACAGGGCAATGGCGAAGCTGGCGAGCAGCTTCAGGAAACGCTTAGCGGCCACGACGAACCCCTTCGATCTTCGCCTTCAAGCGGGCGGCGAAGTCACTGATCGGCAGCGGCGCCATCGGTGCGGGCGGCGGCGTGGCCGGCAGCGCTTCGGCGTCGAGTGTGTGCAGCATGTTGACGCGTCCAGGGGCGACACCCAGCACCAGGACCTTGTCGGCGACCGACACCAGCACCACGCGTTCCCGCGGGCCGACGGCGGTGGCCGAGATCACCGTGACGCTGCCGGCGCCGGCCTGACGGTTGCCCTGCACCTTGCGCAGCAGACGCAGGGCGCCGTACAGCGCGCCCAGCACGACGGCCAGACCGAGCAGCATCTGCAACAGGCTGCCTGCGACCGACGGTGTTTCGGTGGCGGCGTGGGCGGCGGGGCTCAGGATCAGGAGAAGGGGCGTTGCCCGGATCAAGGTTGGCTTCACAGCAGCGGCACCGGTTTTTTTGGAATTGCGTGCAGCTTAGCGAACCTGTGTCCCTCTTCAGGCGCAGATAAGCGGTCCAAAAGGGCGGCAAATATGGCCGGCAGAATTTGCCGCTTTACGTAAAGGTGAGGGGTGTCGCCAGGGATGACGGCAGAGGCGCGGGCCGGCAGTGCCGGCCCGGCGTGGATGACATCAGGGTTGGGCGTTGGCGGGGCGCAGGGCCCACACGCTGTTGGGTTGGCCGTCGCGGGCGCGGCGGCGGGCGGCGCGGCCCAGTGCCAGGAAGCCGGCGGCCAGCGCCAGGTTCATCACATCGATCGTCAGCAGCGCGGCGGCGGTCTCGCCGCCGGCCCGGATGAGCGCACCCCGCAGGGCCAGGTCGAGCAGGGCGGCGGT
>JASGFB010000205.1:0-3510 GCA_047605765.1 Rhodocyclaceae bacterium | reverse complement strand
CGCGCGACGGACCGCAAAGGTCACCACCACCCCCGCTTTTTGCACCTTTTCTGCACCAAGCCGGTGCGCGACGCATGCCCCAGGCACGGGCACGACCGTTGCGGCGGATGCCATACGAGGGTGGTCAGGGCTGTATGCGCCCTGCCGGGCCAGCTATGCACAGGAGATATTCGATGGCAACCACGCCGAAGTACGACGAGCAGAGCGAGGTCCGGCCGGATGTCGGCGACGACGACGTGGCCGAAGACGTGGGCGCCGATGAAGTCACCGGCACCGACGACCTCGACGAACGCCCCGCTTCGCCGAGCGAGATCGAACACGTCGACCGCAGCACCGGACGCCCCTAGCGAAACACCTCACCACTGCGCCAGGATGTCGGCTACCTCGGCGACTTCGATCTGCTGCGACAGGCGCGTGCGGTACAGCGTCATCTGCGCATCGTGCGAGGCGTCGGCCGAACTGCATACGGCATCCGATGCCAGCACCACGCGGTAGCCGTAATCCACGGCGGTCGACACGGCTGCGGCCACGCACACGTCGGTCTCGGTACCGCTGATGATCAGCGAATCGACTTCATGCGCCTGCAACCAGGCACGCAAGGCGGTGCCGTGGAAAGGCGAATAGAAGGATTTGTCGATGACGTGCCCGACCTTGGCAAGCTCGTCCAGTGGCGCCACCAGATCGAGCATGTGGCGCGGCAGGTGCGCCAGCGTCACCTGTGGCCACTTCTCGTAGTAGTGCCGCCAACTCCCCGGCAGATCGCCCGCATGCATGGGCGGCATGAAGCGCGTAAATACATTGCGGTCCGGGTGCTGCCGCGCCAGCATGACGACGCGCGGCAGGACACGCTCCAGCCACGGCGCATGCCAGGGCGACCCCTGCGCGAACAGCCGTTGCATGTCGATGCACAGGTGGGCGGTGCGGTGTGGCACCAGGCGGCCGAAGCGCAGCGTATCGCTCATGGGACCCTCCTCATCGGATACCGCGCTTCGAAGGCGACGCGGTTCAAGCGCCCCGCAAGCACCGTTCCGCGGTATGGCATTTGCTGCAGGGCAGCGACGTGCCCCGGGCACACGTTGGCGGCAGACCATGGATCGACAATGCGAAATCCTCATCATCGGCGGCGGGGCGGCGGGTCTGACCTGCGGCATGTACCTGCGCCGCTTTCTGCGCGATGTGATGATCGTCGATGCCGGCGGCTCACGCCTGCACCGCATTCCGCTTTCGCACAATACGCCGGGTTTCCCGCAAGGCATACGGGGCGCTGAATACCATGCGCGCCTGCAGGCTCAACTGAGCCGCTACGAGGGGACGGTGCGCCCGGGGCGCGTGCGCCAGTTGCAGCGCGAGGGCGATTGCTTTGTCGCCCTGGGCGACGATTTCGCCGTACGGGCACGCTTCGTCGTGCTGGCCACCGGCGTCAGCGACAACGAACTGATGCTGCCTGAAGTCGGCCCGGCCATCGAGCGCGGCTTTCTGCGCTACTGTCCCATCTGCGATGGCTTCGAGGTCATCGGCAAGCGCATCGGCGTCATCGTGTGCAACCATCACGGCCTGGCGGAAGCGCGCTACCTGCGCACCTTCACCGAGCGCGTCGTGATCATTCCGCTCGATGCCAACGTCAATCTTGGCGAGGACGAACGCCAACGCGCGCTGGCCGATGGCCTGGCGCTGGCCGACAGCCCATTGACCGGCCTGATGCTGGCCGAGCGCGCGGTCGAAGTCGAACATGCCGATGGCGGCGCACATTACGATTCGCTCTACTGCGCGCTCGGCACCACCGTTCATAGCGGCCTGGCGCATCTGCTCGGCGCCGAACTGGATGCCGACGGCTATGTGCTCACCGACGCGCACTGCCAGACGCGCGTCGACGGCCTGTATGCCATCGGCGACGTGTCGACCGGCATCAACCAGATCGCCGTGGCCAGCGGCAAGGCGGCAATCGCCGCGTCGGCCCTGCAACTGCGCCTGGGCCTGCGCCATTGATGCCGGGCGCGTTACCATTGCCGCCTGGCGGCCGCCGCGCGGCGGCGCCTCGATACGGAGAATGACAGCGTGGACTTTCGCTCCATCTACCGCCACGGCATGGCGCGCGTGGCAACCTGTACCCTGCCCTGTGCCATCGCGCACCCGCAGGCCAACGCCGAGACCATCGCCCAACTGGCGCGCCAATGCAGCGACCAGGGCGTGGCCGTGGCGGTGTTTCCCGAACTGTGCCTGTCCGGCTATGCCATCGACGACCTGCTGATGCAGGACACCCTGCTGGACGCCGTACAGGACGCGCTGGCGGCCCTGGCCGAACAATCGCGCGACTGGCTGCCGCTGGTCATCGTCGGCGCGCCGGTGCGCCACGGAGCGCGGCTGTACAACACGGCGGTGGCGATCCATCGCGGCCGCATCCTGGGCGTCATGCCCAAGAGCTTTCTGCCCAATTACCGCGAGTTCTACGAACGCCGCCACTTCGCGTCGGGCGCCGGCATCACCGGCCAGACCATCGTGGTGGGCGGCCACAGCGCCCCCTTCGGCACCGACATTCTGTTCCGCGCGCAAGACCTGCCGGACCTGACCGTACATGCCGAGATCTGTGAAGACCTGTGGATGCCGGCGCCGCCGAGCACGCGCGCGGCGCTGGCCGGCGCCCACGTGCTGGTGAATCTGTCGGCCAGCAACATCACCATCGGCAAGGCCGATACGCGCCATTTGCTGTGCCGTTCGCAGTCGGCGCGCTGCATGGCGGCCTATCTCTACGCGGCCGCAGGGGTCGGCGAATCGACCACCGACCTGGCCTGGGACGGCCAGACCTCGATCTACGAAAACGGCGCCCTGCTGGCGCAGAGCGATCGTTTTCCCGTCCAGGCCCGCATCGCCGTGGCCGACGTCGATCTGGCCATGCTGCGCCAGGAACGCCTGCGCACCGGCACCTTCGACGACAACCGCCGGGCCGCGGACGTCTCGCTCGACGACTATCGGGTGCAGGATTTTTCACTGGCGCCGCCCACCGCCGACATCGGCCTGCTGCGCGCGGTAGATCGCTTCCCGTTCGTGCCGGCCCAGGCCGAGCGCCTGGCGCAGGATTGCTACGAGGCCTACAACATCCAGGTCAGCGCCCTGGTGCAACGCCTGCGCGCCATCAACGTGCAGCGCATGGTGATCGGCATTTCGGGCGGACTCGATTCGACCCATGCGCTGATCGTCGCCGTGCGCGCGGCCGACCTGCTCGGCTGGCCACGCCATAACATCCTGGCCTACACACTGCCCGGCTTCGCCACGTCGGAGCAGACCCGCAACAACGCCCATCGCCTGATGAAGGCGCTCGGCGTAGCGGCGCACGAGATCGACATTCGTCCAGCGGCGCGCCAGATGCTGGCCGACATGGACCATCCCTACGCGCGTGGCGAAGCGGTCTATGACCTGCCCTTCGAGAACGTGCAGGCGGGCCTGCGCACCGATTACCTGTTCCGCCTCGCCGGTCAGCACAATGGCATTGTCATCGGCACCGGCGACCTGTCG
>JASGFB010000204.1:0-3591 GCA_047605765.1 Rhodocyclaceae bacterium | reverse complement strand
GACGATTACGTGGTCAAGACGTTCTCGCCGCGCGTAGTCGCCGGCCGCGTACGCTCCATCCTGAGCCGCGTCGCGCCACCGCCAAGCCCGGTGTCCACCGATGCCGTGTGGTGCTGGGATGAAGCCGCCGCCCAGATCCGCTACCACGGCCAGCCACTGGCGCTCACGCGCTACGAATACCTGTTGCTGGCCTGGCTGATCGCCCACCCGGGGCGCGTGTTCTCGCGCGAGCAGTTGCTCGACGCGGTATGGGGGGGCGATCACGACGGCACCGACCGCACCGTCGACACCCACATCAAGACGCTGCGCGCCAAGCTGCGAGCGGTGGCCCCCGGTGAAGATCCGATCCAGACCCTGCGCGGCTTGGGCTACGCCCTGCAACGGACGGAACCGGCGTGACGCTGTCCCTGCGCATCTTCGTCGGGTATTTTCTGATCGTCGGCCTGACCGGTCTATTCGTCCTGAATATCGTCGTCACCGAGGTCAAACCCAGTGTGCGGGAGACCATCGAAGAGACCATGGTCGACACCGCCAACATCCTCGCCGCGCTGGCAGCGGATGAACTCAAGGCCGGCACGCTGGCCAAGGGCCATTTCGCCGACAGCGTGAGCCGTTACAGCACGCGCAGCGTGGATGCGCGCATCTGGCACTTCCGCAAGACGACGCTCGATTTCCGCATCTACGTCACCGACGCCGGCGGCAAGGTGGTGTTCGATTCCGAACATCGCGCCGAAGGCATGGATTTTTCTCAGTGGAACGACGTGCGGCGCACCCTCGCCGGCCACTACGGCGCCCGCAGCACGCAGGATTCTCGCTACCGGGATGCCAGCACGGTCTTCCACGTGGCGGCGCCCATCATCGATGGCGAGCACATCATCGGCTCGCTGACGGTATCCAAGCCGATCGCACGCATCGACCCCATCATCCGCCGCAGCGAAAACGCCATCCTGCGCTACGGCTTCGCGCTGATCGCCGTGTCGCTGGCGGTCGGCCTGTACATGACCGTACGCCTGCAACTGTCGATCCGCCGCCTGCAGCGCTATGCACGCGCGGTGGCCGGCGGCGAATCCATGGCTGCGCCGCGCTCGAGCGCGCGCGAGTTGAACGAGTTGGCCGGCGCCATGGCCGACATGCGGCAACGCCTCGACGGCAAGCAATACGTCGAGGGCTACGTGCAGGCGCTCACACATGAATTGAAAAGCCCGCTGGCAGCGGTAGCGGGTGCGGCGGAACTGCTCACCGGCGATCTGCCGCCCGCCGACCGCCAGCATTTCGCCCACAGCGTCAAAGCCCAGGCAGCGCGCATGCAATCGCTCATCGATCGCCTGCTGCGCCTGTCGCGCCTCGAATCGCTGGACCGGCTCGATACGCGCGGCACGTTCGATCTGGCCGAGGTCGCGCGGCGCACGGCCAGCGGGCGCGAAGCCGCCGCGCAAGCGCGGCGCATCGCGCTGGCGGTCCACACTCCGACGAGCGCCGTGCCCCTGGCCGGCGATGCCGACCTGATGGAGCTGGCCATCGGCAGTCTGCTCGACAACGCGCTGGATTTTTCGCCCGACGACGGACGCATCGTGCTGGCCGTCGAACGCAGCGCGAGCGGCACCACGGTACGCGTACGCGACGATGGCGCGGGCATCCCCGATTACGCGCTGCCGCGCATTTTCGAGCGCTTCTATTCGCTGCCACGGCCGCGCAATGGCGGGCGCAGCAGCGGGCTGGGGCTCGCCATCGTGCAGCAGATCGCGGCGCTGCATGGCGCCACGGTTGCCGTCGACAATCATCCCGAAGGGGGTGTCGAAGCGCGTTTGACCTGGGCGCACACAAACGCCGCCTGACCTGGCGCAAACACTTCACCATCGCTTCACATGCCGCTCACGCCCGGCACATAAGGGCTTCTCACAGCCCCCTCACGATACCCTCGTTGCATATCACCGAGAGGAGAACATCGTGAGAACACTGCTGGGCAAAGCGCTGACCTTATTGCTGTTGATCGTGGCACTGACCGTGGGCGTGGGGTCGGTGCGCAGCATCATCTATGACCGCCTGTCGTATCGCGAGCAAGCCGTCGAAGCCGTCACGTCCGGCCTGCCGCGCGACCTGACCGTCGCCGGGGTGGCGCTGGTGGTGCCTTACGTCGACCGCTTCACGCACACCACCTATGTCGAAGAGAAAGGCAAGATGGTGGTGCGCACCGAGCGGCGAGAAAAGAAACGCGAGCACGTGGTGCGGCCCGATGCGCTCCAGGTGGTCGGCAATCTGACGCCCGATCCGCGCCGACTCGGTCTGTTCGAGGTCATGGCCTACCAGTTCGATGGTCATCTCAAGGGGCGCCTCAGCCTGCCCAAGCAAAGCGAACTGTCCACGGGCGGCAGCGATTCACAACTGACGGTCGGGCGACCGCGACTCGTGCTCACGCTGTCGGACACGCGCGGTCTGCGCCAGGTCGGCGTGGTGCTCGACGGAGCGCAAGCCGAAGCCCAACCCGGCACGGGGTCTGGCGGGACCATGAGCGGTGTACACGTCGAACTGACCGAGGCGCAAGCGAGCCAGACCCACATCGAGTTCGACATGACCCTGGTGGCGGGAGGCTCCGGCGCCTTTCGCGTGATACCCATCGGCAAGCACAACGTCATGGAAATGCGCTCGCCCTGGGCCCATCCGTCGTTCCTCGGCGATGCCCTGCCGGTCGAACGCGACGTCAGCGCCCAGGGCTTCACGGCGGCCTGGCGCGCCGACGCCATGGCGACGGATGCCGGGCCGCGCTGGCAGCAGAAAGCGTTCGACTTGGACGCACGCGGTCATTTTCTGACCCAGCTCGACGGCGCGTTCTCGGTGCAGTTGATCCAGCCCGTGGATATCTACGCCCTGGCCCATCGCGCCACCAAATACGCCTTCATGTTCATCATCCTCACGCTGGGCAGCTTCATGGCCTATGAGCTCGTGCGCAACATGCGCGTGCATGCCATCCAGTACCTGCTGGTGGGGGCGGCACAGTTCATGTTCTTCCTGTTGCTGCTGGCCCTCTCCGAACACATCGGCTTCGCCCTGGCGTATGTCGTGGCAACGGCCGCCTGCGTCGTGCTGATCGGTTACTACATCGCGGCGGTACTCGGCAGCCTGCGGCGCGGCGCGGCCTTCGCCGGCTTGCTGACCCTGCTCTATGGCGCCCTGTACGGCATCCTGCAAAGTGAGCAGAACGCCCTGTTGCTCGGCGCCTCGCTGGTCTTCGTGGTACTGGCGGTGGTGATGATCGGCACACGGCGCATCAACTGGTTCGCGCTCACCGAGCGCACGCCAGCCGCAGCGCGGCCCAAGGCGCCGCCGGCCAGCCCGAATTGACTTGCCGGCACGGCGAATATTCCGGTACTCTCCCGCCGACGTTCGGGAGAGCGCCGCACAGGCGGCCGCCGAAGGCGTAACCCCCCGGGAACCGCTCAGGCAAAAGGACCGAACGCCAGGAACAGAATCTGGAGAGCGGTGCCCTGGCGGCATCCACCGAAGGGGCAGGCAGCCATGCGGCGCGCCGTAATCTCTCAGGTAAAAGGACAGATGGGGGCCGGGCCCCCCCCCCGCCGGTGACCGGCCCATTTT
>JASGFB010000203.1:0-3787 GCA_047605765.1 Rhodocyclaceae bacterium | reverse complement strand
CTTCCTCAAAATCCGCGCAGCCTTCCCCGGAATTCCTCGTTGAACCAAAAAAAAGGGAAGGCATCGCCTTCCCTTTTTTTTGCACGGACGGTGCGCTCACCCGCGCTGGATCAATTCGATCTTGTAGCCGTCCGGGTCTTGCACGAAGGCGATCACCGTGCTGCCATGCTTCATGGGGCCGGCTTCGCGCACGACGTTGCCGCCGCGGCGCTTGATCTCTTCGCACGCCTTGTAAGCGTCTGGCACGCCCAGGGCGATGTGGCCGAAGGCGGTGCCCATTTCGTAGGTCTCGACGCCGTAGTTGTAGGTCAGCTCGATTTCGGCGCTCTCTTCAGTGGTGCCGTAGCCGATGAAGACGTTGGTGAACTTGCCTTCGGGATGGTCCGATTCCTTCAGGACCTTCATGCCCAGCACTTCGGTATAGAACTTGATGGAGCGGGCGAGATCGCCGACGCGGATCATCGTGTGCAGTATGCGCATGGTGTGACTGACTCCAGAAATGCGATGAAACGGCCCGTGTCAGAGCACGGGAATGAATGCGTGCGCGTCACGCAGCGCCGCCTTGGGCGCTTCGTAGCCCGGGAACAGCGTGTCGACCACTGCCCAGAAACGCGCCGAGTGGTTCATTTCGAGCAGGTGCGACAACTCGTGCGCCACCACGTAGTCGACCTGCTCCGGCGGCAGGTGGATCAGGCGCCAGTTGAGACGGATGCCGCTGCGCTGCGAGCAACTGCCCCAGCGGGTGCGCGCACTGGTCAGACGCAAGGCCGGGATGCGCACCTGCGGTGCGAACTGATGCAGGCGCCAGGCGAATTCTTCCATGCGCCCTTTGAAATAGGTCAGCGCATAGCGTTGCAGCGCGCGCATGAACACCAGCTTGGCCTGCGTGGCATTGCGCGCGGTGATGTGCAGTTCGCGGCCATAGAAGCCTTCGACCCAGGCTGAATGATTGGTACCTTCGCGCAGACGCACGATGCACGGCGCCCCCAGCACCGAGACGCGCGCGCCATCGGTCAGCGCCGTCGGCGCGGCAGGTGGGCGCGCCTCGAGATCGGAGAGCTTTTCGAGTATCCAGTCGGCGCGCTCGCGCATGAAGCCCTCGGCTTCGCGCACGCTCACGCGCAAGGGAATGCTGACGGTCAGGCCGCGACGGTCGACTGTCAGCCCGAGCGTGCGGCGCTGGCTACGGCGCAGGGTATAGGTGATTTCACGCCCGGACAGCACGATGGAGCGCTGTTCGGCTTCGCGGCCGTCGGCGCCCTTCTTGAACAGTGCGGCTTGGCGTGCGTGCATGTGCTAGCGGGTACCTGCTTCGGCGTGGCTCACGATGCGAGTGGCCTGGCCCTTGTAGTGATGGGGGAACAATCGCTGCATTTCGCTTTCGATCCACGCCTCGCTCAAGGTGTTGACCTCTTCGGGCGTGCGGCCCTGGGTGTCGATCACGGGGCCGATGCTGACGACGATCTCGCCTGCGCTCTTGACGAAGGCGTTGCGGCGCCAGAATTCGCCGGCATTGTGCGCCACCGGGATGACCGGCACGCCCGCTTCGCAGGCCAGCGTGGCGCCGCCCACCTTGTAGCGGCGGGCCGTGCCCACCGCCGCGCGCGTGCCTTCGGGAAACACCACCACCCAGAAGCCTTCGGCCAGACGCTGTTTGCCCTGCTCGACGACCTGGGCCAGCGCGTCGCGGCCGGCCGAACGATCGATCGAAACGATCGGCATCTGCGCCAGGCCCCAGCCGAAGAACGGGATGCGCAGCAACTCGCGCTTGAGGACGAAGGCCACCGGCGGAAAGATCTGCTGCATGGCGATGGTTTCCCACGCCGATTGATGCTTGCAGAGGATGACGGCAGGCGAATCGGTGATGTTCTCCCGCCCGATCACACGGTGGCGGATGCCCAGGACCACCGGCATCACACGCATCATCATTTTGGCCCAGCCGGATATCCAGCGGTAGCGCGTTTGCGGCGGAAACGGCGCGGAAGCGAGGGCGATGAAAGCGAACGGCAGGGTCAGGGCAATGATGACGAGCGCGAAGACGATCGATCGGACGATGTTGAACATTACGGACGTTGGAATGATGGGGAAGACGGCCGGCGTGGCAGCCGGCTCCTAATCATACGACGGACCGGCGCCGGTGCAGACCCCCGGGTGAAAAAGCCCGCCCGGTGGGCGCAGCGGGCGGCGGAACACGCGGGCCGTCAAGGCAACGGCCCGGGACGGCGGCATCGATCCGCCTGGGGCGATACGACTACTCTTTGCCGATCAGATGATTGACGACGGCAGCCAGGTCGGCAAACACCTGCGTGCCGGCGGGCAAGTCGCCATCGATCTGGGTCTTCTCGCCCTTGCCGGTCAGGACCAGATAGGGCCTGCAGCCGACGTCGATACCGGCCTGCAGATCACGCAAGCTGTCGCCCACCGTCGGCACGCCGCTCAGGTCGACATTGAAGCGCGCCGCGATCTGCTGAAACATGCCCGACTTGGGCTTGCGGCATTCGCAGGTGGAGTCGGCCGAATGCGGGCAGAAGAAGATCGCGTCGATGCGCCCGCCCGCCTGGGCCACCGCCTTGATCATCTTCTCGTTGATGGCGTTGAGGGTATCCATGTCAAACAGCCCTCGCCCCACACCGCTCTGATTGGTCGCCACGACGATGCGGTAGCCGGCCTCGGCCAGACGCCCGATGGCTTCCAGACTGCCCGGGATGGGCCGCCACTCGTCCGGCGTCTTGATGAACTGCGCCGAGTCGAAATTGATGACGCCGTCGCGATCGAGAACGATGAACTTATGGGGCATCGTGCGCTCCTCAGGCCGACAGCCGCGACAGATCGGCCACTTGGTTCATGACCTCGGACAGGCGCGCCAGCAGCGCCAGGCGGTTCTGCCGCACGGCCTCGTCCTCGACGTTGACCATGACGTCATCGAAGAAGCGGTCGACCGGCTCGCGCAGCGCCGCCATGCGCACCAGGGCGCCGGTGTAGTCGCCCTGGCCAAAGGCCTGGCGGATGGCCGGCGCATGCTCGACCGACCAGTTGGCCAGGGCGCGTTCGGCGTCCTCGCGCAACAGCTCGGCGCGGGCTTCGCCCTGCGGAGCGGGCGACTTCTTGAGGATGTTGGTGATGCGCTTGTTGGCAGCCGCCAGCGCTGCCGCTTCCGGCAGCTTCTGGAATTCGACCACCGCGCGGATGCGCGCCACCACCTCATGCAACGGCGGTTGCAGCGCGATCACCGATTCGACCGTGGTGGCGCCGTAAGTGGGTGCCAGTTGGTTCCAGTAGCGCTCGTAAATGAACTGGCGCACTTCATCGGCCGTACCGGCGGCCAGCAGGCCTGGCGGGAACACCGACACGGCAAACGCCAGCAGTTCGTTCAGATCGGGCGACGCCGTGCCGATCAGCTCGAAGGATTTGATCACCGACAGCGCGTGGCGACGCAGCGCAAAGGGGTCCTTGTCGCCGGTCGGCTTGAGGCCGATGCCCCAGATACCGATCAGGGTCTCGACGCGGTCGGCAATGGTCAGCGCCTCGCCCACCAGGTTGCTGGCCTCGGTGGTCTCGTCGCGGCGCACCAGGTATTGCGTGGCGATGGCATCGGCCACGCGGGCGTCTTCACCATCGTGGCGGGCATAGTAGCCGCCCATGATGCCTTGCAGTTCGGGGAACTCGCCGACCATGTCGGTCAGCAGGTCGGCCTTGGCCAGTTCGGCCGCGCGGTCGGCCAGCGCCGGCTCGGTGCCGATACGGTCGGCGACCCAGCGCGCCAGCGTGCGCACGCGCTCGACGCGCT
>JASGFB010000202.1:0-3846 GCA_047605765.1 Rhodocyclaceae bacterium | reverse complement strand
TCGCCCGGCTGGCGCTGGCGGCGGTCGAAGCGGTGCCGGCGGCGGGCGCCTGGCGCGTGGCGAGGGCGGAAACTTGCATCGACACCTCAGAGAATGTCGAACAACGACAGCTTGCTCACCTGCGCATAGGCCTTCTGGGTGGCCTGCAACGCAGTGCTGTAACCATTGAGCTTGACGGCCGCGTCGCCATAGTCGAGCTGGCCGAGATCGATCAGCGCCTGCTGGTTCGACAGGCTGACGTTGGCATGATTGGTGTCCATCGTCTCAAGGATGTTCTGCATGCCGCCGAGGCCGGCGATCTTGGCGCCCAGCGTGCCCATGCTGGCGTCGATGCTGTCGAGCGTGGCGTTCAACTGCGCGCGCGTGGTCGCATCGTTGACGTCGGCCCCCGGCGCCTGCAGCGCCTCGATGGTGCCTTCCATGCGGTTGAGCGTGGCGGCGAGTTCTTCCACCGTGACGTTGGCGGCCTGGGTGACACCATTGCCGACCACCACCATCTGCTTGCCGGTGTCGCCCTTGAACTGATAGCGCGAACCGACCGGCTGGGCAGCGTCATAGCTCAGCGCGGCGGTGCCGGTGGCGGTGCCGGAAAACAGATAGCGGCCTTCCTGATCCTTGCCGTTGGCGCTGTAGAACAGGCTCTCCGACAAAGCCTTCAAGGAGCCGGACATGGCCGCCACGTCCTCTTCGCCGTTGGCGCCGTCGAGCGCCCACACCAACAGGTCGCGCGCTTCCTGCAGATCGGTGCTCATGGCGTCCAGGCTGGTTTCGTTCTGTTGCAGGCGCACGCGCAGCGCGCCGATGTTGCTGCGGTACTGGGTGAGCGAAGCTTCTTCGCGCGTCAGGCGCGACAGGCGCACGTGGGTGACCGGATCGTCCGACGGCAGTTGCAGCTTCTGGCCGGTGGCCATCTTCTGCATGATCGTCTCGAGCCGGGCGGAGGCCGACTGCAGCGCGCTGTTCATGGTGCTGTGGTACTGCGTACTGGAGATGCGCATGTCACGGTTCCTGCGGTTCGTCGCGTTGTTCGGTCGTTCAGTCTTGTGGTGCGGCGTGGACGCCGATCCTCATCGGTGGGCCAGGCGATCCAGCGTGTGGCGCAACTGGGCTTCGGCCGCGGCCGGCAGCCCCACGAAGCGGCAGCCCACCAGCACCAGCTTGCCCAGCAGGTACGAACTCCAGGTGCGCACCGAGCGCACCTCCAGGTCCACCACAATGTCACCGTCATGGCCCAGAGCGATTCGCACACCACGTAGTTGGCGCCCGATGTACAGCAGTTTTCCTTCGGCCGGCGTCAGGCGCAGGCCAATGCCGCCCAGCGCGAGGTTGTCGACGCCGGCCTCGCATTGCTTGCCGCCAACGCCGAACTGGGCGCGAAAGGGCAGGCCGAGCGGGGCTTCGAAGCGCGAGTAACGACGCCGCTGCAAGCGGATGATATGCGGCGGCACCGCCAGCGCAATGCATGACGGCGACACCGGCACCGGGGCGTCCGGGCAGGTGAATTGCAGCTTGACGCCATTGAGCGTGGCAACGAATAGCAAGGCACCGTCCTGCGTGGCCAGCGGCTCGATGGTCTCGAACACGAAGCGCCCCCCGGCGCCGTCCACCGCCGCCAGCCACCCCAGCACGCGCGGTGCGCCCGCCGGCGGATACAGCGTGACGATGGTCTTGCTGTCGACCAGCGCGCGCAGCGCCATGTCGATTTCCAGCGGCTCGGTGACGAAGTACGGCGACAGATCCGCCTCGGACCGCACCGGTTCGCTCACGCAGGCCTCCGACGGCAGGGCGCACATGGCATCAGCCCATCATCGCCAGGGTCGCGTCGAACAGTTCATTGGCCACGGCGATCACCTTGAGATTCGACTGGTACATCTGCTGGTACTGGATGAGGTTGATCGCTTCCTCGTCGCTGTTGACGCCGCTGGTGGACTTCCAGCTTTCTTCGGCCTGATCGCGCACCGTCTGCGCCGTATCCAGAGAGGCCTGGTTCTGCTGGCTCGCCATGCCCAGCTTGCCGACCAACTGCGTCACCGCGTCCCCCAGCGTGACGTTGCCCAGCGACGTCAGCGACAACGTCTGGTTCTTGATGTCGATGAGCTTGAGCAGGTTGCCGCTGTCACCGGGCTGCGACGGATCGGTGGAAAAGCCCAGATCCTGCGCCACCACGGACGCATTGACCTTGAGCATGCCGGTGGTGCTGGTGGCATCGAACTGGAACAGCGCCACCCCGCCGCTGCCGTCCTGCGCATAGCCGGCCATGAGCTGCGTGTTGACCTTGCTGGCCATCTGGCTCGCCATGTCGGTGATCGATTTCATCATCGGCACGAGCACGTTCTGTTCGAGATCGTCCAGCCCGCCCAGTTGCCCGCCGAGGCTGCCCCCCGTGAGCGTGTAGTTTTCCTTGCCGAACACCACCTTGAGGGTCTGCGAACCGTCGGTGTTGCCTTCGGCGCTGACGGTGGCGGCAATGCCCCCCACCACCAGCGGCTGGCCGCTCTTGAACGACACGCTGCGTGTGCCGTCGGCCTGGTCGACCACTTGCAGCGACACCATGCTCGACAGCGAATCGATCTTGCGGTCGCGCTCATCGATGAGGCCGGAGGCGTTCACGCCGGTGGCCTGCGTGGCCGCGATCTGTTTGTTGAGCGCGGCGATGTCGCTGGAGATCGTGTTGATCTGCGCCACCGCGGTGCTGCGCTGCTGCTGGATCGCCAGGCGCTGGCTGGACATCACCTGGCTGAGACTGTTGAAGCGCTGCGCCAGCGCGTCGGCGGCGGTGATCACCTGCTGGCGCAAGGGGCTGGAGGTCGGCTCCACGCTGGCCGCGTTGAGTGCCGAGAAGAAGGCGTCGAGGCCGGCGTTGAGGCCGGAGGTGTCGTCTCCCATGACCTGCTCCAGCTGCGTCAGGTAGGGCTGCGACACGGTATAGCGGCCGAGGTTGGAGGCCGCGTTCCACATCTGCACGCTCTTGTAGCCATCCGAGAAGCGCAACAGCGAGGACACGGCCACGCCCCCGCCGGCCGCCAGCGGGCCGCTCTTGGCCGGCTGGATCGAGCTGAGCAGCACGCCTTGGCGCGTGTAGCCCTCGGTCATGACGTTGGCGATGTTCTGGCTGGTCGTGGCAAGGCCGGCTTGTGCCGCCAGGGCTCCGGTCAGGGCGTTGTTGATGGTGCTCATGCTCGGGGTCTCGGGTGTGGGTCAGGTGGGCGACGTCCGCGGCTCATCGGGTATAGGCGACCGTGCGGGCGCGCGTCTTAAACGCTGGCCTTGTCGGTGGGCGCGGCGGGCAGTATCTGCCGCAGGATGGCGTCGGCGATGCCGAATGCGCGCTGGCCGGCCATGACGTCGGCAAGCTTGGCGTCGGCCATTTCCAGCATGTCCTGGTTGATGGGGTCTTTCGATGGGCTGTCGTCGTCGGCCAGTTCGCGGGTGGTGCGGCGCATTTGCTGCAGCATGCTGGCGATGAAGAAGGATTCGAATTTTTCGGCGGCGGCTTCGACTTTGGCGCGGTATCTGGGGTCGCTGGGGTTGTCGGCGACGGTTGTGGGGGTGTCGTGGGGTTGGGGGGATGGGGTGAGGGGGGTGGTATGGGTGGGGGTAATGGTGGGTGGGGTCAGGGCTTGTTGTTTACTGTTTGGGCTTTCGTTTCGGGGTTCTTGCCGGTGTTCGCTGTCCGTTGTTCGGTGTTCGGTGTTCGGTGTTCGTACTTGCTTGGGTCTTCGTTGTTTTCTGCTGCTTCGCTTTTGCGGGCGTTCGTTGGCCGGGTCTCGCCCCGGCGGGCGAGTTACTTTCTTGTATCGACAAGAAAGCTAACCAAAGAAACGACCCCCACATCCCCGCCGGCCT
>JASGFB010000201.1:0-3865 GCA_047605765.1 Rhodocyclaceae bacterium | reverse complement strand
ACGTGGTGCCCTTGCTGTTGTGCGGTCGCGGCCCGGCGCGCCCCCACGGCGGCGCGCCGAACTACATGATCGCCGTGCCGATCCAGGCAGGATGATTCATTTCAAGGGTGTAAAGGCCGAGGCGTATCGCTCGGCATCTTCGCGCGGCATGATCGGTTTGCCACCTTGTGGCGGTCTGCCGCAAGACGGATAAAATGCCGTTCTCATAGAAATGGGTGCGCCCCAATCGCCGCAGTCGATTGCGGCGGATATTCACTTTGTCCGTTGAATCAAATCCCCCGTTTTTTCTTGCGCATCATTCGGAATAAATATCCCTCCCGGTTGAAGGCCCGATCACGCCTGGTTTCAGGGGTAGTTGAATTCGCACCAAATATATTCTTAACCAAAAAAATATACTGATTTTTGTCCGATTTATATTTGGACGAAAAACGGATCGTTGGTGCTTTTTAATTACATTCATCAATTCGTCATCACGTAGACGTACCGTTCCGGCCTGTTCGCGGGGTTATTGGATGCACCCTGCGATATTCATTTGTGGTAATGCTCCAGGAGATATTCCAGATATGAAAACGGCTATTGAAATGCGCAATAAACGGCGTCTTGCGATATGGGCTGCCATGGTGTTCGGCACGGTGCTGAGTGCCTGTGGCGGTAATTCGAGTTCGGCGGACGATTCGCCCGCCGCCACGGTGACACCGACCCGCACGATCATCATGGTGTGGGATGGCCTGCGCCCGGATTCGGTCAATGCCACCGATACCCCCAACCTGTATCAACTGCGCCAGACCGGCGTGAACTTCACCGACAACCACTCGACCTATCCGACCTTCACGATGATGAACGGCTCGTCATTCGCGACGGGTTCGTTCCCCAAAACCAGCGGTTTCTACGGCAATACCTTCTGGACGCCGCCGCAGGGCAGTGCCGCGACGATTCCGGCCGGTAACGGCGCGGGCGGCACGGCTGCCGACTACCAGGACCCGGTCTTTACCGAGGATTATCAGATCCTGACCACGCTGAACAACTACTACGGCGGTCAGTTGCTGCTGGTGAAATCGCTGTTCGCCACGGCGCAGAGCGCTGGCCTGACGACGGCGGTGGTCGGCAAATCCGGCGCGGCCTATATCCAGGATCTGGGCAAGGGCGGGTACTTCCTGGACGAGAACACCGTGCAGCCGCGCGCGCTCGTCACCGAACTGCAGAACGCCGGTTATGCCTTGCCGGCCAACACGGTCTACAACTACAGCGGCACGGATGCCGTCACGCTGGCCTCCACCAACGGCAATCCGACGGCGCGCGCCGGCTACATCACGTTCAACACGACTGCCTACGATACGGCCGCCACGCCTGCCATCACGGTCGCTGCCCGCGATTCGTCCGACGCCACGCAGGGCGAACCGGCCGATGCCGCCAACAAGTACATGATGTCGGTCTTCACGCAGTACCTGCTGCCGCAGAAAAAGCCGATGCTGTCGCTGATCTGGTTCCGCACGCCGGACAACGTCGAACACGGCTACGGCCCGGGCTCGGCCAACATGAAAGCGGGCCTGCGCTCGCAGGATGCCCGCCTGGGCGAGCTGATCTCGGCGCTGCGTGCCCATGGCATGGACAGCACCACCAACATCGTGGTGGTGTCCGACCACGGCCACTCGACCGTGTCCGGCCCGCTCGCCACCTATCCGCTGCGTGCCATCACCGGCACCTCGCTGCCCAACGGCACGCCGGTGAATGGTTCGACCAACGGCACCACCAACGCCAGCGTCGGCGCGCCCAGCGCCAGCGGTTATTCGTTTTCGGGTGACGTCCGCTCGGCCGACTTGCTGACGTATCGCGGCTTCAAGGCGTATGACGGTTCGGGCTGCGTCACCAGCGCCATGTACGGTCTGAGCGGCGACAGCACGCCGGTGCCGACGCTGCCGGTCAAGGTCGATGCCAGCGGCACGCTGTGCGGCAGCGCGGGCACCAAGTACCAGGCCGTCAGCGCCACGCTGGCCAGCCCGGTGGCGAGCTTCAAGGTGCCGGCCGCGTCCGCCTTCCCCGCCAACGGCATCGTCGTGGCCGCCAACGGTGGTTCGGATTATTTCTACGTGCCGGGGCATGACGCCACCACCGTGCAGAACCTGGTCAAGTTCCTGCAACAGCGTCAGGAATACGGCGCGATCTTTGTCGACAGCCGCTACGGCAACCTCGCCGGCACGCTGCCGTTGTCGATGGTTAACCTGGAAAACGCCACGCGCCAGAACAACGGCCAGCCCGATGTCGTCGTCAGCTTTACGTGGGACGACAGCGTATCGGTACAGGGCATGAACGGCATCGAGTTCGAAAGCGTCGGCGGCCAGCGCGGCATGCATGGCAGCTTCGGCACCACCGACGTGCACAACACGCTGATCGCCAACGGCCCGTCGTTCAACGCCAGCGCCGCCATCACCACGCCGACGGGCAATGTGGACGTGGCGCCGACGGTGGCTTACCTGCTGGGCCTGTCGATGCCGCAAGCCGATGGGCGCGTCATCAATGAAGCGCTCAAGCAGCCGGCCAGCACGGCGGCCGCCAGCGTCGTCAGCAAGACAGTCAATCCGGGGACGCCGGCCAGCGGCCTGGCTTTTGAAACGCTGACCGATCTGACCGGCGCCACCCAGGACACCACACTGACTGCCGGCACCTACACGATCGATCTGCAGGTCAAGGATCTGACTGTTAACGGCAAGACCTACCGTTACTTCGATTACGCCAAGGCCACGCGCAAGTAATCGCGCTCACCAGGAGTCACGTTTTGAATCACACCCAGGCAATGCATCGCCGGGGCATGACCTTGCGGCTCGCCACGTTCTGCGTGGCGGCCGCAACGGTCTTTTCTGCCCAGGCCAAGGAACAGACATTCGAAGAGGCGTTTTCCACCCGGCGCGAGCCGGCTGCGCTGCATTACGAAGTGCAGGTGTTCTCGCGCGGCGCGCCGCACCACCTTGAGATCTGGCGCGACGCCAATCGCCGTCTGCGCCGCAAGACGGACGGCGACACCGATCTGTATGCGTTCAAGGAGCAGGGCGATTCCGATTTTCGCCTGTCGATCCTCGATCACAAGCGCCACATCCACAGCCTGGTCGACCGCACCAATCTGGCCCGGCTCGGCACCTTTACCGATTGGTACGACCTGGGCCACGGGTTGCGCCATCCCATCGGCGACTATCACCTGACGCCCGGCACCGCGCCCGACACGGCGCCGCAGGCCGTCGCCGATTGCCAGTGGTACGACCTCACCGCCAATCAGCGCACCAGCCACATCTGCTGGAGCGCGCAGCTCAAGATCCCGCTCATGATCATGTCATCTGACAAGGTCGTGATGTGGCGCGTGACCGCCGTCGACCGCAAGCCGATCCCGGCGGCGACGTTTGCCATCAATGATGCCGGCTACGTGCGCAACGACGCCAACGAAGACATCGAGAACGACTAAAGAAGGGGCCGCTGCCCGACGGGCGGGGTGGGGCATGGGGCCTTGTCGTGGGCCGCCATCCCTCGGCGGGTTGGTGGCCAAATTCCGATCGGAGCCAAGATGGTTCCTGTCTTGCGTAAGTTCTTTCGCCTTTGCGGGCGCCTTGCGATCAGATCAAAGACACGCTTTTTTACATTGTCACAATCCGCCCCCTTGGCACAGCTTTTGGGGTTGCAATGCCCCTGGCATGCCAGTTCGTTCGGTTCTCGAAAGCTATGCGAAAACGCATAGGGTAACGATCCCAAAACGGGGGCCGTCTTGAAATGCAAATGGCATGAGCGATTCCTCCAGACGGGGAAGCAGGGCGTCGGATAGACGCCCCGCACGGCCATGCGCGACAAATTGACTGATCGGGATGTCCGCAATGTCCTTTTT
>JASGFB010000200.1:0-3865 GCA_047605765.1 Rhodocyclaceae bacterium | reverse complement strand
TCCGTTTGCCCACAGTTTCACCGTGGGCAAAAAGGGCGAGTTGCGCAGCCGCCTGACTGGCCGAGTAGCGCAGGGCACCGGCCAACGGCCGGCGGGGATGCGGGGGTCGTTTCTTTGGTTACCTTTCTTGTCGATACAAGAAAGTAACTCGCCCGCCGGGGCGAGTCCCGGCCAACGCACCTCAGCAAAAACACCACATCAAGAACAACAACGATCCAAGCAGCACAGACGTCAGGAGACCAAGCCCCTGGCCAACGCACGCCAGCAAAACCAAAGCAGCCGAAATGGCCTGCGAACTACACCAACATCGCCATGGCCGCCGCCATCACCGCCCCCAGCACCGCCACACCCGCCGCCCGAGCCAACTGACGCGGCCAATAACTCAGCGTCATCACCGTCGCAAAAGCGCCGATCGATATCTGCACGCACCATTCCACCGTCCCCATGGCCCCACCATACACAGCCACGGCCAGTGCCCAGGCCAATACCAACGCCGCGGCGCCACCCGCTTGCCAACTACGGCAGCGCGCCGGCGTGGCGTCGTCGGCAAACACCTCGGCGTAATGCCGAGCCTGCCCCAATGCCAGGGCAGCAAAACCCGCGTAGGCCCACAACAGGATGACCACACGCATCACGGCTCTCCCTGCGCCAGAGCCGGCGTGGCGGGCCGTGCGCCCTTGCGCGCGACGACCGGGGCCGGACGGCCGAGGCGGCGGCCGATCCACGCCATCAACAGGCCGCAGGCGATGAAAGACAGATCGACGCCCGCCATGGCCCAGTTCCCCGCCGGCAGCGTGCGCTGCAGGCCGATGTCGCTGGTCAGGGCATTGCCCCACGGCAGGAGCAGGTAGACCACGGCACCCACGTACAGCAGCACGCGCCAGGCGGTGGCGGTACGCAGGCAGGCCAGCAGCAGACAGAGGCCCCAAACAATGAAATAGACACGCAGTTCGGCATCCACCCGACCTTCCATGTCGAGCGGCAACAGGCGGTTGGCCCAGAAGTAAGCGCCAATGGCCACCGGCAGGCCGGCCAGAGCCGCTGCATTGAGCGTATCCACCAGGCGCAGATCGAACCCCTTGAGCCCCTGGGCACGGCGCTTCTTGACCCACAGCACCAGACCGCTGCCAATCATGGCCGAACCGGCCACGCCGAACAGGAACAAAGCCCAGCGCATGAACGGCGTCGCAAAGCGCGCCAGGTGCAGGCCATAGAGCACGCCATAGGTGCGCGCCGCCGGGGCGGTGACGTCGTAGCGTTCGATCAGGCGGCCATCGCGGGCATCGAACACCAGGCGCTCGCCCCGGTATTGCAGACGGTCGCCGTCATGGCGTACCGCTTCGATGGTGGGCACGCCGTTGGATGCATACTGCATCGACAGGGTCCCGATGCGTCCGCCCGGCCAGGTGCGCGACGCCTGCGCCACGATGGCGTCCAGGGGCACTTTGGTGGGTGCGATGGCAATCGGGGTCACACCTTCGTCGAGCTTGTCATTGAAATGAATGCCGGCCGCTTCGCGAAAGAAGGCGCTGCCGTCCGCGCCATAGGCCGCGCGCGTAGCCGAGGGCATGTACATGTACTGGAAGATCACCAATCCGCTGAAAGTGATCATCAGGTAGAAAGGCAGCACCATCACGCCAAGGACATTGTGGGCATCCAGCCAGGCGCGCAGCCCGCCCTTGCGACCGCGGAAGACGAAGAAATCCTTGAAGATGCGCCGGTGCGTGATGATGCCGGTGATCAGCGCAATGAACATCGCCATGGTGCCCACGCCCACCAGATAGCGCCCCTCGATGATCCATTTGCTCTTCTCGGCCGAGCGCAGTTCAAAGTGAAAGCGGTAGAAGAACTCGCCCCCCATGGTCTTGCGTTCGGAAACATCCTGCCCCGTCGCCGGATCGATCAGGCGGTTTTCAAATTTGCGCCCCTTGCCATCCGGACGAGGCCCGAACCAGAACAGTTGCATGCCGGGCGTACGCGCGTCCGGCATGCGGATCGACCAGCCCTCGGCCGTGGACGCGAGTTCATCCAGGCGCTGCTGCACGCGTCCGAAGCTGTCCGGCGCCAGCGCCCCCACTTGCGTCAGTTCCGGGCGCATCCACAGGTTCAGTTCGTTCTTGAAGAAACTCAGCGTGCCGGTGACGAAGATGGCGAACAGCAACCAGCCCAGCAGCAGGCCAGCCCAGGTGTGCAGCCACGCCATCGACTGGCGAAAGCCCTCCTTCATGCCGCCTTCTTTCATGCGTGCGGCCCCAACCAGGTGGGTAGCCACGGCAGGGCCAGCACGGCGGCGGGCAACAGCATGCCAGCCCAGGCGCGCCAGGCGCTACGCGCGCGGAACACCCACATCACCGCCAGCAGCATCACGATGAACCCCGTCATCGAGCCCACCAAAGTGGCTTCGGAACGCGCCAGCGGCAGCCAGCGCGCCAGGCCGGCGGCCACCAGCGCCGATACGAGATAGCCACCGAGAACGGCAGCGACGGTGCGCGAAGCGACGGCGGCGCGGTAGCGCCAACCAAGTGAGGTCTTGCGTGTCATGGCGCAGCGATCAGAAACGCATCCGGGCCGAGGCCGTTTCGTACTTGAATCCCAACATGGTGTCCCCCGGACCCTCTCAGTGGTAAAGCGAGGACCACTCTGCGGTGGTCCTCGAAGTGCGGCCGTTTACGGCGCGGCATCCTCTTGCCAGGGCCAGGCAATACCCTTGTCATTGAGGAAACTGAGCGTGAAAACGTAGCGCGTACGGTCATAGCCCGCATCCCCGGCCTTGCCGGCCGCGGCATCGATGTGTTCCAACTCCACCAGGTAGCGGCCGGCCCAGGGCGTCGACAAGGTCACGCGGCCGGCATCGTCGGTGCTCAGTTCGCGCGACCATTTCGGCGGGCCGAACACGGTCAGCTTGGTCTTGGCCAACGCCTGACCCTTGAAGCGCAGGACGAAATCATTGCCGCCGGCGCTCACCGGGATCAGCTCCAGATCGAGGCGCGCCTGCGTGTCGGCACGCCCGCTGCGGGCCAGGAATACCGTGCGCGTGTGGCCGCCATGTTCCTTGTCGGCATACGGCGCCATGGCTTCGATCAGGCGCACGTCCTGGGCCGAGCCGGCGGCCACTTCGAGATAATCGGCGCCGCGCGTGATGGCGAACGGTTTGTTGGCGTCGTCGGCGAATGCCACCGGATTCTTGATCCAGTCGAGATAACCACCGGTCTTCTCACGCAGGCCTTCGGCCCACTCACCGAAATACGCCCGCGTACGCAGGCCCTGCCCGGCCGGGGCGGGGTCGCTCTCCAGCCAGACCATGTGGGCCTGAGCACTGGCGGTGCACGCAAACAATGCCATTGACATGACGATGCGGTAGGCTCGTCGCATAGAGATTCTCCTTGGGCCACGTGGGCCGGTCGTTGTGACAGGGCGGGAGATGGCTGGGCGAGACACCTGGCTGGCACGGCGGTGGGCCGCGCCACGGGACGCCCACAGGGGCGCCCCGGTTCGGGTGGAAGACCGCGAACGGGCGTTCAGTCTTCCGGCATGCTGACGAAGCCGATCTTCGACAGGCCGGCCTTGGAGGCGTCGGCCATCACCTCGGCAACGTACTTGTAGGCCACGTTCTGGTCGGCATGCACGTGGACTTCCGGCTGTGGCTGGTGGGTACCTTCTGCCATGAAGCGTTCCTGTGCCACGGCACGGTTGACCTCTTCACCGTTCCAGAACAGTTTGCCGTCGCTGTTGATGGCGAACTCGATCTTCTCGGGCTTGAGGTCGTTGGCCTGCGAGCTGATCTTGGGCAGGTCGATCTTGACGGCGTTGGTCATCAGCGGCGCCGTGACGATGAAGATCACCAGCAGCACCAGCATCACGTCGA
>JASGFB010000199.1:0-3884 GCA_047605765.1 Rhodocyclaceae bacterium | reverse complement strand
CGCGACATCGAGCAAGCCGGCGGCCAGGCCCTGGCGCTGCGCACCGACGTCACCCGGCGCAGCGACGTGCAAGCCCTGGTCGACGCCGCCCTCGGCCGCTTCGGGCGGGTGGACGTCATGCTCAACAACGCCGGCCTGATGCCGCATTCGCCGCTGGACCGCCTCAAGGTCGACGACTGGGAACGCATGGTCGACGTGAACCTCAAGGGCGTGCTCTACGGCATTGCCGCCGCCCTGCCCGTCATGCAGCGCCAGCACGCCGGCCACTTCATCAATGTGTCGTCGGTGGCCGGCCACAAGGTGGGCCCCAACGGCGCCGTGTATGCCGCCACCAAGCACGCCGTGCGCGCGCTGTCGGAGGGGCTGCGGCAAGAGGTCAAGCCGTGGAACATCCGCAGCACCATCATCTCGCCGGGCGCCGTCGCCACCGAACTGGCCGACAGTGCCACCGAGGCGGACATCGCCGCCGGCCTGCGCCAGTTCTATGACGAGTACGCCATCCCCGCCCATGCCTTCGCCCGCGCCGTGGCTTTTGCCATCAGCCAGCCGGAGGACATGGACGTCAATGAAATCCTCTTCCGCCCGACGCGGCAGACCTACTGAACAAGGAGCACATCATGGAAAAACGCCAATTGGGCACCGGTGGCCTCGAAGTATCCGCCCTCGGCCTGGGTTGCATGGGCTTGAGCTTCGGCTACGGCACGCCCACCGCCAAGGCCGACGCCATCGCGCTGATCCGCCGCGCGCATGAGCTGGGCGTGAGCTTTTTCGACACCGCCGAAGCCTACGGCCCGTACACCAACGAAACGCTGCTCGGCGAAGCGCTGGCACCGTTCCGTCATGAGGTCGTCATCGCCACCAAGTTCGGCTTTGCCGAGGGCAACCCGCAAGCCGGCCTGGACAGCCGCCCGGCAACCATCCGCGCCGTCGCCGAGGCCTCGCTGCGCCGCCTGAACACCGATGTCATCGACCTCTTCTACCAGCATCGCGTCGATCCGGCAGTGCCCGTCGAAGATGTCGCCGGCACCGTCAAGGACCTGATTCACGAAGGCAAGGTGCGCCACTTCGGCATGTCCGAAGCCGGCGTCGACTCGATCCGGCGCGCCCACGCCGTGCAGCCGGTGGCCGCCTTGCAAAGCGAATATTCGCTGTGGTGGCGCGAACCCGAAGGCGAGATCCTGCCCGTGCTGCAGGAGCTGGGCATCGGCTTCGTCCCCTTCAGCCCGCTCGGCAAGGGCTTCCTGACCGGCGCCATCGACGAGACCACGCAATTCGAAAGCAACGACTTCCGCAACGTCGTGCCGCGCTTCTCGCAGGATGCGCGCAAGGCCAATCGCGGCCTGGTCGAAGTCCTCGGCGATCTGGCCGCCAGCAAACAGGCGACGCGCGCGCAGATCGCGCTGGCCTGGCTGCTGGCGCAGGCGCCCTGGATCGCGCCGATCCCCGGCACCACCAAGCTGCACCGGCTGGAAGAAAACCTCGGCGCCGCCCGCATCCAACTGAGCGCGGCCGATCTGAGCGACATCGCCGCCGCGCTGGCGCCGATCAAAGTCGAAGGCGCGCGCTACCCGGCGCACCTGCAACAGCGCGTGGGCCGTTGAGGCGGATGTATCGAATCGTGGCGGCGCTGGAACTGTTGGCCCGCCGCGCCGGTCTGCATCGCTGGAGCAATCGAGCCGGCGCATGGCGGTCCCGATTGCCCGGCCGCTGCGGTGCGCGCATGCTGGCCCTCACGTTTTTGATAGGAAGCGTTTCAGTGGCCGCTCTCGCAGACACCCTCCCCAGCGCCGACAGCCCGCCTGTCGGCGGCGCCAGCCAGACCCACGAAGGGCGCTACCGCAACGCGGCGGTGCGCCCCATGCTGCCCATGAGCCTGTGGCAAAAGGCCCGCCTGTGGTGGACCTTTCTCTTCGACAAGCCCCCCGGCACAGTGCCCGACCGCAGCGTGCCGGTGCACGCCCTGAGCCAGGCCGACCTGCTGGCCGCCCCCGACGACAGCGTGTTCCGCCTCGGGCATTCGACCCTGCTGCTCAAGATGCACGGCAAGTTCTGGCTCACCGACCCGGTCTTCAGCCAGCGCGCTTCGCCCTTCCAGTGGCTGGGGCCGGCGCGCTTTCATGCGCCGCCGATCGGCATCGACGCCCTGCCCCCCATCGAAGCGGTGATCCTCTCGCACGACCACTACGACCACCTGGATGAAGCGGCGGTCAAGGCGTTGGCCGCCAAGACGCGCCACTTCATCGCCCCGCTCGGCGTCGGCAAGCGGCTGGTCGACTGGGGCATCCCGGCGCGCCAGGTACGCGAGCTGGATTGGTGGCAGTCGGTCGACATCGACGGCATCCAGTTCGTCGCCACGCCGGCGCAGCATTTTTCCGGGCGCTGGCTCAACGATGGCAACAGCACGCTGTGGGCCTCGTGGGTGATCATCGACCCGCGCTTCCGTCTGTTCTTCAGCGGTGACAGCGGTTACTTCGATGGTTTCAAGGCCATCGGCGATCGCTACGGCCCCTTCGACATGGCCTTTGTCGAGACCGGCGCCTACGACCCGCGCTGGACTTACGTGCACATGCTGCCCACGCAGACCCTGCAGGCCTTCCAGGACCTGGGCGGCAAATGGCTGCTGCCGATCCACAACGGCACCTTCGATCTGGCCATGCATGGCTGGAGCGATCCGTTCGAGCAGATCACCCAGTTGGCTGCCACCCATCACGTGCCGATCAGCACGCCGGTGATGGGCGAGCGCGTGGGCTACCTGGCCCCGCACGCCGGCAGCGCGTGGTGGCGCGACTGAGGCCGCCGATGCGCCACGCCCGACGCCTGCGCACGCTGATCCTGCTGCTCCTGGTCATCTCGCTCGGACTGAGCTTCGCGCGCACCGCGACCAGCGACGAGGCGCCGCGACAGCGCGGCTGGATGTACGCGCCCCGCCATTCCGCCGGCATCGCGCCCGACCCGGAGCGCTGGCGCGATACCGCCATCGTGCAGGTCTATGCGGCGTCCACCTATGGCTGGCGTGGTGTCTTCGCGGTGCATCCGTGGATCATTTACAAGCGCGCCGGCGACACCGCCTACACGCGTTATGAGGTGACCGGCTGGGGCGGTAGCCACGCCGTCAAGCGCGACTACGCCATCGCCGACGGTCTGTGGTTCGGCGCCCGCCCGCAACTGTTGGTCGACCAGCGCGGGCCGGAGGTGGAGGCGCTGATCGGCCAGATCGAGAAGGCCGTGGCGAGCTATCCGTATCCGAATATCTACCGCAGCTATCCCGGCCCCAACAGCAATACGTTCCTGGCTCACATCGGGCGCGAGGTGCCGGCGCTCGGGCTGGATCTGCCTGCCAATGCCATCGGCAAGGATTACCGCGACATCACCCGGCCGCTGGGCCTGTCGCCTTCGGGTACGGGGGTGCAGGCTTCGCTGTTGGGTTTGCTGGGGGTGAATATCGGGTGGGAGGAAGGCATCGAGCTGAATGTCCTGGGCCTTGATTTCGGGATCGATTTCAATCGTCCGGCGCTGCGTTTGCCGTTCATTGGGCGTGTTGGTATGGATGACACGACGCGGCGTGGTGGGGGGGACTGAGGTTTTTGGGGGGCAGCGGGGGGCTGCTGCTCTTGCTGCTTTGGATCGTGGGTGTTCGTGGGTTTTCGTTTTTGCTAGCGCACGTTGGCCGGGTCTCGCCCCGGCAGGCGAGTTACTTTCTTGTGTCGTCAAGAAGGCTGACTCTTGTTGCTTTGGATCGTGGGTGTTCGTGGGTTTTCGTTTTTGCTGGCGTGCGTTGGCCGGGTCTCGCCCCGGCGGGCGAGTTACTTTCTTGTATCGACAAGAAAGGTAACCAAAGAAACGACCCCCACATCCCCGCCGGCCTGCGGCCGGTCCCCTGCGCT
>JASGFB010000198.1:0-3888 GCA_047605765.1 Rhodocyclaceae bacterium | reverse complement strand
ACCCGTATCGGGGTGATCGAGGTCAACGCGTGCCGTTTTTATGACGATGTGATGCAGCCCATTCATTCACAAAAACTGTACCCACTCTTCCATTCGTCTGAACGATGCCGAAAAGAAACTGATCGGGGTATTACCCGCGAGTGACGCAGCGATTCGCCAAGATCTGCGAGAAGAGCCTCGGGGGCCTTGCCAATACGCGCGTTGTCGAGGACATCAAGCACCACACATACGGGTACTGCGATGAGGCGTGCTTCTTCCTCGAAATCCATGCCGCATTCCCTGGAATTCCTCGATGAACCAAAAAAAAGCCCGCCACGAAGGGCGGGCTTGTTCACCGGGCGTTGCCGCTCAGTTCTGGTACGAGCACTTGTTCGGGTTGCCGCCCGGATCGCTGCCGAAGGCGGCGGCGGTACAGGCGATGCTCTTGCCGACGCCGACGTTCTTGGCGACCCAATTGCCCTTGCGGCCGTAGGCCACCCAGCCGGTGCCCTTGGTCACCGAGCAGGTGGCGCCTTCATCGGCGCACTTGCTGAAGCCGCTCGGATAATCGCCGGTGCCGCTCAGCGTGGGGGTGCCCGAAGCGCTGCTCGACGACGAGCTGGTGGACGAGGACGAGCTGCTCGACGAGCTGCTCGAAGCGGCCGAGCTGGACGACGAACTGGTCGACGAGGACGACGACGAGCTGCTGCCGCAGGCCGAGGCCGTCAGTTGCGCACCGCCCTTGCCTACGCCGGCGTATGACGCCAGCTTGTCCTTCACGCATTGCGCGCTCACCGGCTCATAGGTGTACGTCAGCGTCTTGGGGAACACCGCCGTGGTGGTCCACGCCGAGGCGGCCTTGTCGCCGCTGGCCGGCGTCGACCAGGTGATGTTGTAGGTGGCGAAATCCGACGGACTCAGTACGTTGTTGTTGCGCAGATCCCACCAGCCGCAATTGCTGCCGCCGTCGTAGAAGCACACGACCGGATTCTTGGCGTTCTGGAAGTAGTTGCGTTCGATCAGCGCATAGCCGGCCTGACGCACGTTGATGCCCGAGTCGGTGATGCCGTCGTACAAGTTGTTGTAGGCGTGGATCCAGCCACCGCGTTGCAGCGGCAGGCGGGCGTTCACGTTCTTGTAGTAGTTGTGGTGGAAGGTGATTTCACGACCACCGGCGATATCGCTGCTCGACGAGCCATCCAGGCCGACCTTCTTGCTGTCGTGGATGTAGTTGTACGACACCGTGATGTTGTGAGCGTCCTTCTTGATGTCGAGCGCGGCCTCGAACGTCAGGTCACCGTCCGGCGAGCCATTGCACTCGTTGTTCACGGCGAACAGTTCGTTGTGGTCGATCAGCACGTTGGATGCGCCGTCGATGCGGATCATGTCGGCGTCATTGTCGGCGCCGCCCAGCGCACCGATCTTCATGTTGCGCACCACCACGTTGCTGGAGCCACCGTTGATGACGATGCCCCAGTTGGCCGACGAACCGTTGGCGCCTTCGATGGTCACGCCGGCGGTGAAGTTCTTCACCTCGATGTGGCGATAGGCGTCGTTCCAGTGGCCCTTGGGGCAGTTGTGGTTGGCGTCGATCGTCGAATCCTTCACGATCTGCGCGATCAGCGCGTCTTCATTGCCGGTGTAGGTGATCTTCAGCGCATAGGCGCCCGTCGATACCTTCTTGCCGGCATCGTCGTAACGCGCGTTGTCGATGATGGTCTGGATCTGCTCGTAGGTGGATGCGGTGAAACTGCGTGCGGAACCGACGTTGCCGTCGGCCGTTGCGAAACCACCGGTCTGTGCGGCCATCGCCGGATAGGCGACCGTCAGTACCAGCCCTGCGAGCACAGGGTTGAGTGCGAACTTCATGTTGTCTCCTAAATCGTTGTTATGTCCGGCCCGGCGGAATGCCCGGCCGTCAGCCATGCAGTTACCGGTAACAGCTCACACCGTCATCGCAGAGCGATTCGCAGTGTGATCAGGTGCCAAGAAGCTTGCAATGTGCGCAGCAGCAATTAAATAAGTATTTATTTATCAAATACTTACTTAGTTTTGTACAAATTCTTAACCTACCCTGACGGACACTTGCAAGTTGCCGTGAGACCGGGTCCAAAAATCACCGTTCCGGAGCCTGTTCCGGCGCCTGGCAGTAGTGCCCTGCGCCCCTACCGGGCGCGGTCGTTCCTGCACGCCAAGGCATGGCCGCAGAGGATGGGTCGACCCCCTCGCGGTGACCGCACAGACCCCCGTGGCCGTCATGACATTGGCGTTGAGTCAACGCATGGGTCCGGCGTTTGCTGCCGACAGCGTGACGGTGCCGGCATTGCCCGCACATTCATCACACCCCGCTTTCGAGGAGGCCCCATGCGCAACCCCGTCGACGCCTATCCCAAACCGCCTTTTCCACAGCAGCAACAGGATTGGCCGGGACTGGCGAGCAAGATGGATCCCCAGCCCGACCACGGCGAACACAGCTACAAAGGCCACGGCCGCCTAGCCGGGCGCAAGGCGCTGATCACCGGCGGCGATTCGGGCATCGGTCGCGCCGCTGCCATTGCGTATGCGCGCGAAGGGGCTGACGTGGCGATCAACTATCTGCCGACCGAAGAACAGGATGCCCAGGAGGTGATCCAGCTAATCCGTGATGCCGGCCGCGTGGCGGCCGCCCTGCCGGGCGACATCAAGGACGAAGCCTTCTGCCAGCGCCTGGTGGCCGATGCCGTGAAAGCACTGGGTGGGCTGGATATCCTGGTCAACAATGCGGCGCGCCAGATTGCCCGCGAATCGATCCTGGACATCAGCAGCGAGCAGTTCGACGAAACATTCAAGACCAACATCTACGCGATGTTCTGGATCTCCAAGGCGGCTATTCCGCACTTGCCACCCGGCGCCACCATCATCAATACAGCATCGATCAATTCGTACGATCCCTCGCCGGCCCTGCTCGATTACGCCACCACCAAGGGGGCCATCGAGATCTTTACCAAGGGGCTGGCCAAGCAACTCGCCAAGCAGGGTATCCGCGTCAACGCTGTCGCGCCCGGCCCGTTCTGGACGGCGCTCCAGGTGACCGGCGGCCAGTTGCCCGAAAAGCTGCCGGATTTCGGTAAGGACACACCGATGGGCCGCCCCGGCCAGCCCGCCGAGCTGGCCGGCATCTATGTGCTGCTGGCCTCCGAAGAGTCGAGCTATTCGAGCGGCCAGGTGTTTGCAGCGGTGGGCGCGCGCGGCGGGCCCTGAGGCATGACGGCATCCCGTTTGTAAAAAAGTGCCTCGCGCCGCCCACCATATCAAGCGCTGGCGGCGCCGGCCGTTGAAGGCGGATCCCCCCTATCCGGCGTCCGCCTTCATGAACACCACCATCAAGACCCGGCTCATCGCCCTGCTCGGCCTCGCCTGCGCAGGTCTGTTGCTGACCTCGGGCTACAACCTGTGGCAACTGGCCCGCCTCGCCGATCAGGCGGCACAGGGCAATCAGACCCTGCTTGGCGCGCAGGCGCTGAGCGCCGACCTCGGCCGCGCCGCCACGTCTTTCAAGACGCAGGTGCAAGAATGGAAGAACGTGCTGGTGCGCGGCAACGAACGCGCCGCCTATGACCATCACCTGGAAGGCTTCACCAAAGAAGAAGGCCTGACCCGTGAGGCCTTGCAGGCGGTCGCCACCGATCTCAAGAAGCTGGGCGTCGACGACGCCCCGGCGCTCAAGGCGCTGGCCGAGCATGGCAAGCTCGGCGCGCAGTATCGTCAGGCCCTGCAGCGCTTCGACGCCGCCGATGCCGAAACCGGCAAGAAGGTCGACAGCGCCGTGCGCGGCATGGACCGCCCGCTGGCCGACGCGCTGGAAGAACTGGGCGCCGCCGTTGGCAAGACCACGCGCGAGCGTTCCGACACCCAGGTCGCCAACGGTGC
>JASGFB010000197.1:0-3966 GCA_047605765.1 Rhodocyclaceae bacterium | reverse complement strand
CCTCCGGCCTCTACGTCCCGAACGTAGCGCTCTACCAGGCTAAGCTACACCCCGTTTTTGTCTCTTTAGCGGCTGCGGCAGGCCTTTGAATGCATCAAAAGTCTCTCGCAACTGCAAAGTCGCATAATTGTAGCAGCGACTCTTTGAAAACGGAAGGGGCTAGTTCAGAAAGTGCATCTTTTGCAATCTGAGCTTCACGCCGCGCATGTTCGGCCGTCACCGTCAGCGCGCCGGACGTATGGATCGCCTCGATGACGGCGGGGAATTCATCGCGCCCGCCGTTTTCGATGGCCCGCCGCACCAGCGCGGCCTGCTCCGCCGTGCCGGCCTGCATCACGTGAATGAGCGGCAGCGTCGGCTTGCCCTCAGCCAGATCATCGCCCAGATGCTTGCCGGTGGCCGCCTCGTCGCCCGAATAGTCGAGCACGTCGTCGATCAACTGGAAAGCGGTACCGATATGACGCCCGAAGGTCGCCAGCTGATCCTGCATGGCCTCGTCGGCGTCGCCCAGGATGCCCCCCAGGCGAGCAGCCGCCTCGAACAGCATGGCCGTTTTATAGTGGATCACGCGCATGTAGTCTTCAACCGACACGTCCGCATTGTGGACGTTGAGTAGTTGAAGGACCTCACCTTCGGCAATGACGTTGGTGGCGTTGGCCAGCACGCGCTGAACGCGCATGTCGTCCACGTTCACCATCATCTGGAACGAACGCGAGTACAGGAAATCGCCCACCAGCACGGCGGCCGAATTGCCGAACATGGCATTGGCCGTGCTGCGACCCCGGCGCAACTCGGATTCATCGACCACGTCATCGTGCAGCAGCGTGGAGGTGTGAATCAGTTCGACGACGGCGGCCAGTTCGTGATGGTGCGTTCCGCGGTAGCCCATGGCGTTGGCGGTGAACAACAGCAGCGCCGGACGCAGTCGCTTGCCGCCGGCGCTGATGATGTATTCGGCGACCTGGCGGATCAGGACGACGTCAGAATGCAAACGAGTGCGAATGACATCGTCGACGGCCCGCATGTCGGCCGCAATAGGTGCGTAGAGCTGGTCGAGCGACAAATTGGGGCTGCCACAGGAAGTCAATAAAGAAGCGGAATGTTATGAGGCGCGGCGAGCGAGCGTCAAGGCTGGCTCGCGACTGGGCGGCAAAGACATCACAACTTGACGTGCCTTGCAAAGGGTGCGACACTCGCGAGCTTCGCAGTGGTTTGCCCATCTGCGTAGCGCACAAGGATTTACCTTGTGCATCAGTTAATTACGGAGTCCAACATGTACGCGGTCATAAAAACCGGTGGCAAGCAGTATCGCGTTGCCGCTGGCGAAAAACTGAAAATAGAACAGATACCGGCAGACGTTGGCGCAGAAATCACCATCGACCAGGTTCTGCTGGTGGGTGAAGGCGAATCGGTCAAGATCGGTGCGCCTCTGGTTTTCGGCGCGACGGTGAAGGCAGTAGTGCTTTCGCAAGGCCGTCACGACAAGGTCAAGATCTTCAAGATGCGCCGTCGCAAGCACTATCAAAAGCATCAAGGCCACCGTCAGAACTACACCGAAATCCGCATCGAAGCGATTTCGGCTTAAGGAGCACACGCCATGGCACACAAAAAAGCTGGCGGCAGTTCGCGTAACGGCCGCGACTCGGAATCGAAACGACTTGGCGTCAAGCGCTACGGCGGCCAGGAAGTCCTCGCGGGCAACATTCTGGTCCGTCAACGCGGCACCGAATACCACCCGGGTGAGAACGTCGGCATCGGCAAGGATCACACCCTGTTCGCGCTGATCACCGGTCGCGTCGAATTCGTGGTCAAGGGCGCAGCCCGTCGTCGTACCGTTCGCGTGGTGCCGGTCGAGCAAGCTCAAGCTGCTTGATTCCGCACGAGGCGAAGCAAAAAGCCCTATCCTTGCGGTAGGGCTTTTTTGTTTGGGGATGCCTCGGCGCCCCCAGACAAAAAAGCCCCATGACATACGGTTGCGCCATATCGGCAGCCACCCCAGCACTTCACCAGCAGGTTCAACAGATCATGAAATTCTTCGACGAGGCCCGCATCGACGTGATCGCAGGCGACGGCGGTAATGGCAACGCCTCGTTCCGACGCGAAAAGTTCATCCCGAGAGGCGGCCCTGACGGCGGCGACGGCGGCCGTGGCGGCAGCGTCTTTGCCGTAGCCGATCGCAACCTCAATACGCTGGTGGACTTCCGCTTCACGCGCACCTTCCACGCTCAGAATGGCGAAAAGGGCGGCAACAAGGATTGCTACGGCAAGGGCGGCGACGACAGGGTGCTGCGCATGCCGGTCGGTACCGTGGTCCGCAACAAGGACACCGGCGAAATCGTCGGCGACCTCGATCGCGACGGCAAGCAGATCATACTGGCCCACGGCGGCAAGGGCGGCCTGGGCAACCTCCACTTCAAGTCGAGCACCAACCGCGCGCCGCGCCAGAAGACGCCAGGCGAGCCGGGCGAACGCTTTACCCTGCTGCTGGAACTGAAGGTGCTGGCCGACGTCGGCCTGCTGGGCATGCCCAACGCCGGCAAGTCGACCTTCATCCGCTCGGTGTCGGCCGCCAAGCCGAAAGTGGCGGACTACCCCTTCACCACCCTGCAGCCGAACCTGGGCGTCGTACGAACCGACGAGGGCCGTAGCTTCGTCATCGCCGACGTGCCGGGCCTGATCGAAGGCGCCGCCGATGGCGCCGGCCTGGGCCACCGCTTCCTGCGCCACCTGCAGCGCACGCACCTGCTGCTGCATCTGGTCGATCTGGCACCGTTCGACGAGAACACCGACCCGGTCCACGAGGCACGGGCCATCGTCGAAGAGCTGCGCAAGTACGACGAACAACTGTGGAACAAGCCGCGCTGGCTGATCCTCAACAAGATCGACCTGATCCCGCCGGAAGAGCGTCAGGCGCGCATCGACGCCTTCCTGGCGGCGTATGGCGACGTCGAACGCTGGTTCGCCATCTCCGGCATGAAATCCGAAGGCTGTACCGAGCTGTGCTTCGCCATCCAGGACTACCTGGATGCCCAGCCGAGACTCAGCGACGAAGAGAAGCTCGCGGCCATCGCAGGCGGACCGGACACCGGAGCGGCCGTGGCCGCGGACGGCGCCGGCGACGCCGATGACGCGCAAGATGGCAACGACGATGATGACGATGACGACGACTTCGAAGGCGAAATCATCTATGCCCGCTGACGCCTCACGCGGCACCGTTGCCCAGGCGAGGCGCCTGGTCATCAAGGTCGGCAGCGCACTCGTCACCAATAACGGCCAGGGGCTCGACCTCGACGCCATCCGTAGCTGGGGCCAGCAGATCGCCCAACTGCGCGCCGAAGGCAAAGAGATCGTCTTCGTTTCCAGCGGCGCCATCGCCGCTGGCATCAAGCGCCTCGGCTGGACCGAGCGCCCCAAGGAAACCCACGCCCTGCAGGCCGCTGCCGCCGTCGGCCAGATGGGCCTGGCACAGGCCTATGAAGGCGCTTTCGCGGATTTCGGCCTGACCACCGCGCAGATTCTCCTCACCCACGCCGACCTGGCCGATCGCCTGCGCTACCTGAACGCGCGCAGCACGCTCGCCACGCTGCTCGGGCTGGGCGTGGTGCCGATCATCAACGAGAACGACACCGTCGTCACCGACGAGATCAAGTTCGGCGACAACGACACGCTGGGCGCCCTGGTGGCCAATCTGGTCGAAGCCGACGCCCTCATCATCCTGACCGACCAGCAGGGCCTCTACACCGCCGATCCGCGCCGCGACCCGGACGCCCGCCTGATCGCCGAAGGCCGCGCCGAGGACAGCGCCTACGAGGCCATGGCCGGCGGCGCCGGCAGCGGCATCTCGCGCGGCGGCATGATCACCAAGGTTCGCGCAGCCCAACGCGCGGCCCGCAGCGGTGCGCATACGCTGATCGCCAGCGGACGCGAGCCGGACGCGTTGCTGCGCTGTGCGCATGGCGAAGCGCT
>JASGFB010000196.1:0-4046 GCA_047605765.1 Rhodocyclaceae bacterium | reverse complement strand
GCGAAGTCGATCATCATGATGGCGTTCTTCTTGACGATGCCGATGAGCAGGATGATGCCGATGATGGCGATCACGGTCAGCTCCGACCCCGCCAGCATCAGCGCCAGCAGCGCACCGACACCGGCTGAAGGCAGCGTCGACAGAATGGTGATGGGATGGATGTAGCTCTCGTAGAGCACCCCCAGCACGATGTACATGGTCACGATGGCGGCCAGGATCAGCCACAGTTCGTTGGTGAGCGACGCCTGGAAGGCCAGGGCCGCGCCCTGGAAGCTCGTCTTGATGGCCACCGGCAGGCCGATGTCCGCCTCGGCGCGCTTGATGGCCTCCACCGCTTCGCCCAATGACGCCCCCGGAGCGAGGTTGAACGAGATGGTCGACGCCGGCAGTTGGCCAATGTGATTGATGACCAGCGGGCCGCTGCGCTCTTCGAAGCGCGCCACCGCCGACAGCGGCACCTGGACCGTGCTGCTGCGCGAATTGTTCACCTGGCCATTGCTCAGCGTCTGCGGTTGCAGCACCGTGCCGGGCACGTGCAAGTCGGCCAGCGCGGGCATGCCACGACGGAATTCCGGCGCGACCTCCAGCACCACACGGTACTGGTTCGATTGCGTGAAGATGGTCGAAATCAGGCGCTGCCCGTAAGCGTTGTAGAGTGCCGCATCGATGCTGGCCACCGACACGCCGAGCCGGCTGGCGGCATCGCGATCGATGTCGATGTAGGCTTGCAGCCCCTTGTCCTGCATGTCGCTGGTGACGTCACGCAAGGCACCCACGGTCTGCAGATGTTCGGTCAGGCGCGGCACCCAGCTCGCCAGCACGTCGGAGTCGGCCGTCTGCAGCGTGAATTGGTATTGCGTGCGGCTGACCCGATCCTCCACCGTCAGATCCTGCACGGGTTGCAGATAGAGCGACACGCCGGGCACGGCGGCGGCGCGCACTTGCAGGCGACGCACAATCTCCGGCGCACGTGCCGTGCGTTGCGCCAGCGGCTTGAGGTTGATGAGCAGGCGGCCGCTGTTGAGGGCAGCGTTGCTGCCGTCGGCACCGATGAAGGACGACAGGCTATCGACATCGGGGTCGCTCAGCACCAATGCGGCCAATGCCTGCTGGCGTTGCGCCATGGCCTCGAAGGACACCGACTGCGGAGCATCGACGATGCCCTGTATGACGCCGGTATCCTGCACCGGAAAGAACCCCTTGGGCACCCAGATATACAGGAGCACCGTCAGCACCAGCGTGGCGAACGCCACCAGCAGCGTCAGCGCCTGATGATCGAGCACCCAGCGCAGCAGGCGCCCGTAATAGGCGATCACGGCGTCGAAAAAACGCCCGCTGGCATGATAGAAGCGGCCCTGCTTTTCTTCCGGTACGTGGCGCAGCACGCGCGCGCACATCATGGGCGTGAGCGTCAGCGAAACGATCGCCGAGATGATGATCGAAGCGGCCAGTGTCACGGCGAATTCGCGGAACAGACGCCCGACCACGTCTCCCATGAACAGCAACGGGATCAGCACGGCGATCAGCGAGATGGTCAGCGAAATGATGGTAAAGGCGATCTGGCGCGAGCCCTTGAGCGCGGCTTCCAGCGGCGAGGCGCCTTCTTCGAGGTAGCGCGACACGTTCTCGATCATGACGATCGCATCGTCCACGACGAATCCGGTGGCGATGGTCAGCGCCATCAGCGTCAGGTTGTTCACCGAAAAGCCGGCCAGGTACATCACGCCGAACGTGCCCACGAGCGACAGAGGCACCGCCACGGCGGGAATGACGGTGGCGGCCACATTGCGCAGGAACAGGAAGATCACCATCACCACCAGCGCAATGGCCAGCGCCAGTTCAAAGCCGACATCCTCGATGGAGGCGCGGATGGTGGTGGTACGGTCGGTGAGCACCGTCAGTTGCACCGACGCCGGCAGGCTTTGGCGCAATTGCGGCAGCAGGGCCTGGATGCGGTCCACCGTCTGAATGACGTTGGCACCGGGCTGGCGCTGCACGTTGAGGATGATGCCCGGCGTCTTGTCGGCCCAGGCTGCCAGGCCGGCGTTCTCCGCCCCTTCTATCACCGCGGCCACGTCACCCAGGCGAATGGCGGCGCCGTTGCGATAGGCCAGCACCAGTTGGCGGTATTCGTCAGCAGTGCGGATCTGGTCGTTGGCGTCGATGGCATACGAACGCTGCGGCCCATCGAAATTGCCCTTGGCC
Organism: Rhodocyclaceae bacterium; assembly: GCA_047605765.1. GTDB lineage: Bacteria > Pseudomonadota > Gammaproteobacteria > Burkholderiales > Rhodocyclaceae > JBGVSA01. The sequence goes on along the minus strand of JASGFB010000196.1, from coordinate 1,841 downwards.
TGTTTGGCGTTGGCATTGCTGACGGCGGTGCGCACGTCTTCCAGGCTGAGGCTGGCCGAAGCCAGCGCGCGCGGATTGACCTGCACCCGCACGGCCGGCCGCTGCCCACCGGAGAGGGTCACCAGACCGACGCCGGCCACCTGCGAGATCTTCTGCGCCACGCGCGTGTCGACCATGTCCTCGACGCGCGGCAGCGGCAGGCTCTGCGAGGTCACCGCGATCGCCATGATCGGCGCGTCGGCCGGATTCACCTTGCTGTAGATGGGCGGGCTGGGCAGATCGCTCGGCAGCAGATTGCTGCCGGCATTGATCGCCGCCTGCACCTCCTGTTCGGCCACGTCGAGCGACAGATCGAGTCCGAACTGCAGCGTGATGACCGAGGCGCCGGCGGAATTCTGCGAAGACATCTGCGCCAGGCCTGGCATCTGGCCGAACTGACGCTCCAGCGGCGCGGTGATGGTGGAGGTGATGACATCGGGACTGGCGCCGGGGTACAGCGTGGTCACCTGGATGGTGGGGTAGTCGACCTCGGGCAGCGCCGAAATCGGCAGCACGGCCAGGGCCACCAGCCCTGCCAGCAGGATCGCCAGCATGGTCAGCGAAGTGGCGACCGGCCGCAGGATGAATATGCGCGACGGATTCATGGCGGCTCGGCTCAGTTGCCCGTGGCGCGCGGCGCACTGGCGTCCGTCTTGGCGCGATTGCCGCGCTTGCGCTTGCCGGCTGGCTCCTTGAGCAGTGCACTGGCGTCGGCCACATCCACTTTGACGCCTTCGCGCAATTGATCGATGCCATCGATGATGACGGTATCGCCCGGCTGCACGCCGTTGATCACTTCGATACGGTCGCCTTCGGTCGCGCCCAGCGCCACCTTGCGCTGAGTGACCGTGTTATCGGGCTTCAGCACGTACACGAACGCGCCGTCGCGCCCGCGCTGGACCGCCGCCACCGGCGCCAGCGTCGCGTCCTGCCGGGTCTGCGCCAACAGCCGGACGTTAACGAACTGGTTGGGAAACAGCGCGGCGTCATCATTGGCGAACTGCGCCTTGACCTTGACGGTGCCGGTGGTGGTGTCGATCTGGTTGTCCACCGACACCACGCGGCCCTTCGCCAGCGTGTGCTTCTGCTCGCGATCCCAGGCCTCGGTGGGCAGGCGCGCGCCACTCATCAGCGGCTGCATGACCTGGCCGAGCTGCGCTTCGGTCAACGTGAACAGCACGTTGATGGGCTGCACCTGGTTGATGGTGATGATGCCGGCGGTATCCGACGCGCGCACGACGTTGCCGGTATCCACCACACGCAGGCCAAGACGCCCGCTGGCCGGCGCCACCACGCTGCTGTAGGTCAGCTGCAGGCGCGCGCTGTCGACGGCGGCCTTGTCGGCCTTGATGGTGCCTTCGTATTGCTGCACCAGCGCCTGCTGGGTCTCGACCTGCTGCGGCGCAATCGATTCCTGCGACAGCAGCGTTTTGTAGCGATCGAGGTTGAGCCGGGCGTTCTGCAATTGCGCGGTGTCGCGCGCCAGTTGCCCTTCGGCCTGCGCCAGCGCGACCTGGAAGGCGCGCGGATCGATCTGCGCGATCAGCTCGCCCGCCTTGACCGTGTCGCCTTCCTTGACCGCGAAGCGCATCAGTTGGCCGTCGACCCGCGGACGTACCACCACCGCGTTGGGCGATGTCACCGTCCCCAGTGCGTTGAAGTACACATGCAAAGTGCCTTGGGTCACCTGCGCCGCCTGCACCGGGATGCTGCGTTTGACAGTCGCGCCCTTGCCGCCGCGCGCGGCCTGCGTGGCGGCATCGCCGCCCGTCCCTGCAGGCGCGGCGGCATGGCGTTGCCAG
>JASGFB010000195.1:0-4049 GCA_047605765.1 Rhodocyclaceae bacterium | reverse complement strand
CCGGCCACGCAGGCCGCAGCCCCGGCCGGTACCGGCCCGGCGGCGCGCAAGATCCTCGCCGACAAGGGCGTCGATCCGGCGTCCGTGCAGGGCAGCGGCCCGGGCGGGCGCGTGACCAAGGCCGATGCGCTCGGCATCGCCAAGCCGCAGGCCGGCAGCAGCGTGTCCGCCGCCGCCGTGGTGCCGGTGGTGGTGGGGGGCGGCCAGCCGCTGCCGCAGCCGCCGGCGCCGGTGTCGGTCGAAGCCGTACTGGGCGATCGCCCCGAAGAGCGCGTGGCGATGAGCCGCCTGCGCGCCCGTGTGGCCGAACGCCTGCTGCAATCGCAATCGACCAACGCCATCCTGACCACCTTCAACGAGGTGAACATGGCGCCGGTGATGGACCTGCGCAACAAGTACAAGGACAAGTTCGAGAAGGAGCACGGCGTCAAGCTGGGCTTCATGTCCTTCTTCGTCAAGGCGGCGGTCCACGCCCTGCGCAAGTATCCGGTGCTGAACGCCTCGGTCGATGGCAATGACATCATCTACCACGGCTACTTCGACATCGGCATCGCCGTCGGCAGCCCGCGCGGCCTGGTCGTGCCGATCCTGCGCAATGCCGACCAGATGAGCATCGCCGACATCGAGAAGAAGATCGCCGAGTTCGGCGCCAAGGCCAAGGACGGCAAGCTGTCCATTGAAGAGCTCACTGGCGGCACGTTCTCGATCTCCAACGGCGGCGTGTTCGGTTCGATGCTGTCGACGCCGATCATCAACCCGCCGCAATCGGCCATTCTCGGCATCCACGCCACCAAGGATCGTCCGGTGGTCGAAAACGGCCAGATCGTGATCCGCCCGATCAACTATCTGGCGATGTCGTACGACCACCGCATCATTGACGGCCGTGAAGCGGTGCTTGGCCTGGTGGCCATGAAGGAAGCGCTGGAAGACCCGGCGCGCCTGCTGCTGGACCTGTGATTTTTCGGCGGGCGGCCGCGGCCGCCCGCCCCGTAGTCCGAGCTGTCTGTCGATACGCCCGCGGTAGCGCCCGAACGCGCGCCGCCGCGTCCTCACCGGGAATACATCATGTCCAAACAATTCGATGTCGTCGTCATCGGCGGTGGCCCCGCCGGTTACGTGGCGGCGATCCGCGCAGCACAACTGGGTCTGAATACCGTGTGCTGCGAATCCAGTGCCTACGCCGACCCCAAGGGCGAACCGCGCCTGGGCGGCACCTGCCTGAACGTGGGGTGCATTCCGTCCAAGGCGCTGCTGCATTCGTCCGAGCTGTACGACCAGGCCAGCCACTCGTTTGTCATGCATGGCATCAAGATGGACAACGTGACCATCGACGTGCCCTCGATGATCAAGCGCAAGGACAACATCGTCACGCAACTGGTCACCGGCATCAAAGGTCTGTTCCGCAAGTACAAAGTCAATTTCATGCCGGGCCTGGGCAGCTTCGTCGGCGAGAAGGACGGCCTGTGGCAGGTGAAGATCGGCGAGGAAGTCGTCGACGCCAAGCACGTCATCATCGCTACCGGTTCGCGCGCCCGCCATCTGCCGGGTGTGCCGGTCGACCAGAAGCTGGTGCTCGATAACGAAGGCGCCCTCGACATCAACGAAGTGCCCAAGCGCCTGGGTGTCATCGGCGCCGGCGTGATCGGCCTCGAAATGGGTTCGGTATGGAAGCGCCTGGGCTCCGAGGTGACCATCCTCGAAGCCTTGCCGGATTTCCTCGCTGCTGCCGACCAGGCGGTCGCCAAGGAAGCTTGGAAGATCTTCACCACCAAGCAGGGCCTGAACATCCATCTCGGCGTGAAGATCAAGGACGTGGCCGCCAAGAAGAAGTCGGTGGTCGTCAAGTACGAGAACGACGAGGGCGAGCAGACCGTCGAGTTCGACAAGCTCATCGTGGCCGTGGGCCGTACGCCCAACACCGATGGCCTCAACGCCACCGCCGTCGGCCTGGAGCTGGACGAGCGTGGCCGCGTCAAGGTCGACGAGCACTGCTCGACCAACCTGCGCAACGTGTGGGCGGTCGGCGACGTGGTGCCGGGCCCGATGCTGGCGCACAAGGGTATGGAAGAAGGCGTGATGGTGGCCGAGGTGATTTCCGGCCAGTCCGGTCACATCAACTACGACGCCATCCCCTGGGTCATCTACACGCACCCGGAAATCGCCTGGGTCGGCAAGACCGAGCAAGAACTGAAGGCAGCCAACGTGCCCTACAAGAACGGCCAGATTCCGTTCCTGGCCAACGGCCGCGCACTGGGGCAGGGCGACACCACGGGCTTCGTGAAGGTGATCGCGCATGCCGAGACCGACCAGATCCTGGGCGTGCACATCATTGGCACCAATGCCTCGGAGCTCATCGCCGAAGCCGTGGTGAGCCTGGAGTTCGGCGCGGCGTCCGAAGACCTGGCGCGTATCGCGCATGCTCACCCGACACTGTCGGAAGTCATGCACGAAGCCGCGCTGGCAGTCGACAAGCGCTCGCTCCACTTCTAAGTTCTTTTGTCGTAGTACGGATGGTGCAGGTGCGGCGCGCCTGCACCATTTTCATTTGGATTCACCGCTCACTGCTGGCATGACGGCTTACCGCATCCTCAACGTTCCCGAGTTTGGCGTACTCGACGCCTATCATGACCAACTGGTGCAGCGCGGCTACCAGGCCGATGCCGCCCAGTTGCGCGCCGTCGAGCGGCTGCAGGATCTGTACGCCGAACTGCTGGCGTTCAAGGCGCGCCGGCGCACCGCCTTGCGCAAGCTGTTGTTCAGCCCCGATCTGCCACGCAGCGTGTACCTCTGGGGCGGAGTGGGGCGTGGCAAGAGCTTCATCATGGACAGCTTCTTCGATGCCGTGCCGTATCGGCGCAAGCGTCGCGTGCACTTCCATGCCTTCATGCAGTCGATCCACCAGCAACTGCGCGCGGCCAAGGACGAGAACGACCCCCTGGCGCGCGTGGCGGACCACCTCGCCGAAGAAACCCGCCTGCTGTGCTTCGATGAGTTTCACGTCTCGGACATCGCCGACGCGATGATCCTGGGGCGCCTGCTCGAAGCGCTTTTCGAGCGGGGCGTGGTGTTCGTCATGACCTCCAACTACCCGCCGGATGGTCTCTATCCGAACGGCCTGCAGCGCCATAACTTCGTACCGACGATCGAGCTGATCAAACGTCGATTCGATGTGCTGGAAGTCGACAACGACACCGATTACCGTCTGCGTTCGCTGGAACGCATGAACACTTACATCGTGCCCGCCGGCGCGGCAGCCGACGAAGCACTGGCCGCTCACTTCGAGCGCATCGCTGGGGTGGCCGGGCGGCCGCGTGATCTCGAGGTGCTGGGACGCCCGATCCATGCGCGCGCCGAGGCGGCGGGCGTGGCGTGGTTCGATTTCGATGCCTTGTGCGGGGGGCCGCGCTCGCAGAACGATTACCTTGAAATCGCCCGCCAGTACCATACGGTCCTGTTGTCGGGCGTGCCCCAGATGGCACGCAATCAGGCCAACGAGGCGCGCCGTTTTACCTGGCTGGTCGATGTGCTGTACGACACGCGCACCAAGTTCATTCTCAGCGCCGCCGCCGAAGCGCCTTTGTTGTATCGCGAAGGGCCGAACGCCCAGGAATTCCCGCGTACCGTGTCGCGCCTGGTCGAGATGCGGACCCACGAGTATCTGGCTGAGCCGCACCGCCCTCAGTAGAATCCGACCCCATCGCCGCACGGCGAATAATCAGAACATATCGGGGGATTTTCATGTTTTTCAGTTCGGGACAGCGTGCTGCGCTGGTGCTGGCGTGTGCGCTCGCCAGCGGCGCGGCGCATGCCATGACCTATGCGCTCGATGGCGCCACGCTGACGGTCAGCGGGCCGGTCGATGAAGCCGACCGCGATACGCTCCGCAGACATTTCCAATCCGGTGTCACGACCCTGGTCCTGAAGGGCGTGGGCGGCCGGCTCGATCTCATCAAAACCTATGAACAGGTCGGCAAGGTGGTGGCGCAATCGCGCGTGACGACGGTCGCTGATGGAGCGTGCACGGGGGCCTGCGCCATGCTTTTCGTCAG
>JASGFB010000194.1:0-4053 GCA_047605765.1 Rhodocyclaceae bacterium | reverse complement strand
GATCGCTTCATCTGTAGAACTCCTCAACGAGAAAATTCTACTTCTGATTCCCCTGTTTTTTAGGGGGCATTACCAACTGTCCGACAGAAAGTGCCCCCGCACGGGCCTACACTGCATACATGCTTCGTACCGCCGTCGCCCTCGCTTGTATGGCCTCATGGCTGGCGCCCGCTGCCGCCGGTGAAGTCTATAAATGGGTCGACGCCGACGGCGGCATTCATTATGGCGATGCGCCGCCGGCCAATACGAAGACTCAACGAGTCGAAGACCGCATCACCGTCGTGCCCGCCCGTCCGGCCGTGCCAGCAAGGCCGGTTGCGCCGGAACGGCCCGCCGCCCCCGCAAGCGTGCCGCCGGTCGAGCAGGCGGCCCCGACCGAACAAGTCACGGATAGCCAGCGCGAACGCCTCATTGCGCAATGCCAGAGCAATCGAGGCGTCGATTGTGAAGCCGAGGTCGATGCCATGCGTGGCACCAACTGGGACGGCAGCGTGTCCTACGGCACCTGGCCGATCTGGATCGCCACGCCGCCACGCCCGGCACCGGAGCACCCACCCAAACCACGGCCGCCCAAGCCTTCGAAACCACAGCCAAAGCCGGTACCTGCGCCCAACCCGCCTGAGGTACCCATCCCCAAGAAAGAATGGGCGCCGATGCGTTGAGCGAACCGACTCAGAGCACGTCCAGCAGTTCCACCTCGAACACCAGCGTGGCGTTGGGAGGGATGACACCACCGGCGCCGCGACGGCCATAGCCAAGCTCCGGCGGAATGGTCAGCTTGCGCGTACCACCCACCTTCATGCCTTGCACGCCCTCGTCCCACCCGGCGATCACTTGATGGCGCCCCAGGCCAAAGGTAAACGGATCGCCGCGGTCCTTGCTCGAATCGAACTTGGTGCCATCGGTCAGCCAGCCCGTGTAGTGCACGCTCACGTTGCGCCCGGCCTTGGCTTCGGCGCCGGTGCCCAGGATCGAATCCTCGATGATCAATCCGGTCGCGGTGGTAATGGGTTCCGACATGGCACTCTCCTGAAATAGTCGATAAAGGAATGGATGATAATGTTGGCAGGTTCCATTCACGAAGCACAGAATGCCCCCGGACGATTTCACCCCGCTCTTTTCATCAGGCCAGGACACCCCTGCGGGCGCGCTGATTTTCGCCATGATCGGCGAAGAGCTCATCCTGACCACGACGGGCGCCTTGCCGCAACACGCGGAATTGGCGCTCCCCACCCCTCACAGCGATCTGGTCATCGGCACGTATGGTGGCGTCGCTTGCTGCGCCAATTGGTGGCCGGCCGGTACCGAGCTGCCGGCCGCGCTACAGGCGCGACCGATGCGCGACGCCATGGCCAGCCTGGATGGCGCGCTGGTGTCGATCGCCATCCGCGCCAAGCAACTGCTGTTGTGGGATCGCCATTCACGTTATTGCGGCGCATGCGGCACACCCACCGAACCACTGAGTGGAGAGCCCGCCAAGCGCTGTCCGGCCTGCGGCCTGCGTGATTATCCACGCCTGTCGCCAGCGGCGATGATCCTGATCCGTCGCGGGCCCGACCTGCTGCTGGCACGCTCGCCGCACTTCCGACCCGGCATGTACAGCGCGTTGGCCGGCTTCGTCGAAGCAGGCGAAACCGTCGAGAATTGCATCCATCGCGAAGTGTTCGAAGAGGTCGGCCTCAGGGTCGGCAGCCTGCGCTATTTCGGCAGCCAATCCTGGCCTTTCCCGCATTCGCTGATGCTGGCCTTCCATGCCGACTACGTCGGTGGCGACATTGTCCCGCAGCCAGGCGAAATCGAACACGCCGACTGGTACGCCTTTGATGCCCTGCCTGACCTGCCGTCTTCGATCAGCATCGCCGGATTGTTGATCGCCGACGCCGTACGCGACCTGGCCGCACACTACCCGCCCGACTGGCGCACGCGCGCCTGATCGTCAAAAGCAAAAAGGCGACCCATCGGGTCGCCTTTTTCTTGAAGCCGCCTTCGCGGTTTACTCGGCCTTCGGTGCGGATTCGCTCGCGCCAGCCGCCGTCACGGCCTTCTTGCGCGTGCCAAGACGTTCGCGCATGCCGGCGAGGTAATCACGACCGTCCTGGTCACCCAGGATCTGAGCGTACATCTGGCCCGCTTGCGCCAGCGTGGGGTCGTCGTCCTTAACTTCCGGCGCAACGACCTTGTCGACACGATACAAAGTATAGCCGGCAGGCGTTTCAGCCCCAGCGAACGCCGGGGTATTGCCCGACGGCGAAGCAAAGATGGCCTTGCGCGCCTCGATGCTCAGGCCGGGCGTACCGCGCTTGACCGCGCGCGGCGCACTCCATGCCGCGCCGGCAGCGTCGCCGGCCTTCAGCTTGGCAAGCTTGGCTTCGCCATCTGCCTTGGCGAGCTTGGCCGCTTCGGCGCCCGTCAGTTGCGCTTCGATTCGGGCCTTGACTTCTTCGAACGGCTTCTGGCTGGCAGCCTGATGGTCGGTCACGCGTGCCGACAGCATCACACCATTGCCCAGGTCCAACGCCTCGATGTTGCGGCGCGCCTTGATCGATTCCGCATCGAACAGCTTGGAAATGACCTTGGCATTGCCGATGGCGCCGCCGACCGACTGGTCGCGCGCGATCCAGTCGCTCTGCTGCACCTTGAGGCCGAGCTTTTCAGCGACCGGCTTGAAGGAGTCGGACTGCTCATAGACCATATTGCCGAACTGCTCGGATGCTTCGGCATAGCGGCGGTTGGCCATGTCGCGCGACGCTTCGACGATGATATCAGCCTTGGCGGCTTCGAACGGCTTGACGGTACCGCCGCGCACTTCGGCCACGCGGATGATGTGATAGCCGTATTCAGTCACCACCAGATCGCTGATCTCGTGCGGCTTGAGCGCGAACATGGCGTCTTCGAACGGCTTGACCAGCGCACCGCGCCCCATGAAGCCGAGATCGCCACCGGACTGCGCCGAGGTGTCTTCGGAGTATTGCTTGGCCAGTTGGGCGAAATCGGCGGGCTTGGCCTTGACCTTGGCGAGGACATCTTCCGCCTTCTTGTGGGCCGCATCCTTCTGCGCCTGGGTCGCATCGGCCGCAACCTTGATCAGGATGTGGCTGGCACGGCGCTCTTCGGGCACCTGGTACTTGTCCTTGTGGCTGTCGTACCACTTGCGGGCGTCCTCGTCGGACACTTTGACCTGGCTGCTGATTTCATCGACAGACAGCACCACATATTCGGCCTTGATGCGTTCCGGCAACTGGAATTCGGACTGGTGACTATCGTAATAAGTCTTGGCGGCACCATCGGCCAGCGCGACCTTGTTCAGGTACTGGGCGGCGTTGAGCGGCCATTCGACGATCGTGCGTTCTTCGTCCTGCAGCACCAGCCAGCGTTGCAGCGTGCTCTTGGGAACCGACGCGGTCTGCACGATCGGCGCCAGCAGCATCTGCTGCGCCAGATTGGCACGCACGCGGTCCTCGAACTGCGCGGGCACCATGCCGTTGGCCTGCAGCACGGCGGCATATTGCGTCTTGGAGAAGACACCGTTTTCCTGGAAATCCGGCATCGCGAAAATGTAGTTCGTCACCGCCTGATCAGGCACCAACAGGCGATTGGCCTCGATGCTCTGCTGGATCACGCTCTGATTGATCAGATTCTCCAGAACGGCCTGACGGAACCGCGGGCTTTCCGCATCTTCCTGGCTGAACGAATCGCCCATCTGGGCACGCATCGTCTGCTGCTGCGTGCGCACGGCTTCGTCCAGTTGCCCGTTGGTGATCTTGGTCTGGCCTACCTTGGCCACTTCGTCCCCGCTACCGGACATGTCGTGCACGTAGCTGGCGACACCCGAAAACACGAACGGCAGAGCGATCACGGCCAGAATGACCTGGGCGATTCTCGGATTCTCACGAATAACTTTGAACATCGCAAACCCAATGGCTGTGGACGCATAAAGCGCCGCGAAGAGGCCTTATGCAAAAAGGGCGAACACTCAGTTCGCCCTTTTCACTTTTAATTGTGGCGGAGTGGACGGGACTCGAACCCGCGACCCCCGGCGTGACAGGCCGGTAT
>JASGFB010000193.1:0-4063 GCA_047605765.1 Rhodocyclaceae bacterium | reverse complement strand
GTGCTGTGGGTAACGCCGATGCGCGCGCTGGCGCAGGACACCCAGCGCGCACTGGCCGAACCGCTGGCGGCGCTGGGCATCGATTGGGATGTCGCGTTGCGCACCGGCGACACTTCGTCGTCGGAGCGTACGCGCCAGCGGGCACGCCCGCCGCAGGCGCTGGTGACGACACCGGAGAGCCTGTCGCTGATGCTGTCGTATGCCGACGCGGCCACGCGCTTCGCCCATGTGGCCGCCGTGGTGGTCGACGAGTGGCACGAGCTGCTGGGCAACAAGCGGGGCGTGCAAGTGCAACTGGCGCTGGCGCGCCTGCGCCAGTGGCGACCCGAACTCATGAGCTGGGGGCTGTCGGCCACCTTGGGCGATGTGGCGCACGCCCGGGACGTGCTCACCGGTGGCAGCGGGGTGGTGGTGCGTGGCGCGGTGCCCAAATCGATCGTCATCGACGCCCTGCTGCCGGCCAGCGTCGAGCGCTTTCCGTGGGCCGGGCACCTGGGCATGAACATGCTCGGCGAAGTGATCGGCGAGATCGAGACGAGCGGCACGTGCCTGCTGTTCACCAACACGCGCTCGCAAGCCGAGCTGTGGTATCAGGCGCTGCTCAATGCGCGGCCCGAGTGGGCCGGCCTGATTGCGCTGCATCACGGCTCATTGGCGGGCGAAGCGCGCGACTGGGTCGAGCGGGGCCTCAGGGACGGCAGCCTGCGCGCGGTGGTGTGCACGTCGAGCCTCGATCTCGGCGTGGATTTCTTGCCGGTCGAGCGCGTGCTGCAACTGGGTTCGCCCAAGGGCGTGGCGCGCCTGCTGCAACGCGCCGGCCGCAGCGGCCATGCACCGGGGCGCATCTCGCGCGTGACCTGCGTGCCGGCGCAGGGGCTGGAGCTGCTGGAGGCGGCTGCCGCCCGCCGTGCTGCGCAGGCCGGTCACATCGAGCCACGCTACAGTCCGTGCGCACCGCTCGACGTGTTGGTGCAGCACTTGGTGACGTTGGCGGTGGGCGGCGGCTTCACGCCGGGCGGCGCGCTGGCCGAGGTGCGCCAGGCTTGGGCCTATCGCACGCTTACCGATGCAGACTGGCAGTGGGCGCTGCGCTTCATCGTCCATGGCGGCGAAGCCCTCGGCGCTTATCCCGAATACCAGCGCGTGCGTGTGGACGGCGAGGAGGGCGCGCCCGACAGCGTCTACCACATCGCCTCGGAGGCGCTGGCGCGGCGCCATCGCATGTCGATTGGCACCATCACGGCGGACGCCGCCATGACGGTGAGCTACCTGGGTGGTGCGCGCCTGGGTAGCGTCGAAGAATCCTTCATCGCGCGCCTGGCGCCGGGCGACTGTTTCATGTTCGGCGGGCGCCTGCTCGAACTGGTGCGCGTGCGCGACATGACCGCCTTCGTGCGCGCCACCCGCGGCAACAAACCGGCCGTGCCGCGCTGGCAGGGCGGACGCATGCCCTTGTCTTCGGAACTGGCGATGGCTGTGCAGGATCTGCTCGAAGCCGTGCGTGCCGGCTGCGACAACGAGCCCGAGACGCGCTTGCTGGCGCCCCTGTTCGCTGTGCAGCAGCGGTGGTCAGCGCTGCCCGGCCGGGCCTGTTTCCTGGTCGAGACCCTGCGCTCGCGCGAAGGCCACCACGCGTTCTTCTTTCCCTTTGCCGGCCGCCAGGTCCATAGCGGTATGGCGGCGCTGTTCGCGTGGCGCGTGGCGCAGCGCACGCCGGCCACGTTTTCGATGTCGTTCAACGACTATGGCTTCGAGTTGCTGTCGGCTGAGGCGATCGATTGGGCTGACGCCTTTGCTGCCGGCCTGCTGGATACCGATGAGCTGGCCGCCGAGGTGGCCGCCAGCCTCAACGCCCGCGAACTGGCGCGGCGCAAGTTCCGCGAGATCGCTCGCGTGGCCGGTCTGGTGTTCCAGGGGTTTCCGGGGCAGATGAAGCTGGCCCGTCAGTTGCAGGCCAGCAGTGGTTTGCTGTTCGACGTGTTCGCGCGTTACGAGCCCGACAATCGCCTGCTCCGTCAGGCCCATGACGAAGCACTGGCCGAAGAGCTGGAACTCGATCGCCTGGGCGCTGCGCTGCGGGCCTTGCAGGCGCGCCCGCTTGACTTGCGCGACACGGCACGGCCGACACCGTTCGCCTTTCCGCTGATGGTGGAGCGTTTCCGCGAACGCCTGAGCACCGAAAAGCTTGCCGATCGCGTGGCCCGCCTGGTGGCCCAGCTCGAACGCGCGGCCGACAAGGTGCGGCCGTGAGCGACGAGGACATCGTCATCGCGCTGGCCGGGCAGACTGTGCATTTGCTGCCGGAACGTGCGGTGTATTGGCCGGCCAAGCGCATGCTGCTGGTGGCCGACGTGCACCTGGGCAAGTCATCGGTGTTCCGCCATCACGGCATCGCCGTGCCGGCCGGCACCACCGCCGACAACCTGGTGCGGCTGGATGCCTGCCTGGCGCGCTGCTGCGTCGACCGTCTGCTGTGTCTGGGCGACCTGAGCCATGCGCGTGGAGGGCACACGCCGCGCGTGCTGGCGCAATGGGCGCAGTGGCGCGCGCGTCATGCCTCGATGCAGGTCGAGCTGGTGCTGGGTAATCATGACCGCCATGCCGGCGTGCCGGCGGCGCTGGACGTGGTGGTGCATCCGCAACCGCTATGGCTGCCGCCGTTCTGGCTGTGCCACGCGCCCGAGGACGTGGCTGGCGACGCACCGGGCTACCGGTTGTGCGGCCATGAGCATCCCGGCATGGTGCTGGCGGCGCTGGGCGATCGCCTGCGCGTGCCGTGTTTCGTGATCGGTGAGCGGGTGGCCGTGCTACCGGCCTTCGGCGCGCTCACCGGTCTGCACGAACACGCGCCGACGGTGGGTGAGGTGTTCTACGCCGTGGCCGGCGGCCGCCTGTTCGGGCCGCTCGGTGCGACGCCCTGAGCGGGCGCCTATCCCTTAGACGCGGAAGCTTGCCACCTGTGTTTTCAGCTCATGCGAAGCGCCATCCAGTTGGCGCGTGCCGTGGCCGACTTCGCGGATGGCCTTGTGGGCTTCTTCGCTCATCTGCGCAATGCGCTCGACCTTCTGCGAAATCAGCAGGCTGGCCGCTGTCTGCTCGGCCAGCGCTTCGCTGATGCTCAGCGACACGCCGCTGACTTCACCAACGGCCTGTTCGATGTCGCCGATGGCGGCATCCACCTGTTCGGCGTTGCGCACCTGTTCGGCGAAACCGCCGGAGAGTTCGCGCACATCGGTGATGGCCTGGCCGGCGCTGTGCTGGATGAGCGAGATGAGCGAGGCGATCTCCTGCGTCGAACCGGTGGTCTTCTCGGCGAGCTTGCGGACTTCGTCGGCCACCACCGCGAAGCCACGACCCTGGTCGCCGGCGCGCGCCGCTTCGATGGCGGCGTTGAGGGCCAACAGATTGGTCTGATCGGCGATCTCCTTGACCGTCTGCACGATGCCGGAGATCGCCGCCGAATGTTGTTCGAGGTCTTCCAGCCCCGCCGTGGTCTGGCTGACCCGCTCGGCGACCTGCTGCAACTGGCGCGTGGTGTCGTGCACCGCCGCGCGGCTGTGGCCGGCGGCGCCCAGGGTGCGCTCGACCAGCGCGCGCGCTTCGCGCGCCGAATCGTCGACCTGGGCAATGCTCACGGTGAGCTCTTCGACGGCGGCCGACACCGCATTGGTGGCTTCCGACTGATCGGTGGCCGCTTCGCCCAATTGCTGCATCGAGGCGGCGATGCCATCCGACTGCCGCGCCACCACTGCCGAGCGTTCGTTGATGTCGCCGACCAGCGCCTGGAAGCGCGCCAGCATGGCGTCGAAGGCGCGTGCCGCCCGGGCAATTTCGTCGTTGCCGGAAAGGCCGACACGGCGTGCCAGATCGCGTTGGGCTTCGATCTCGATGGCGGTCTCTTCGAGCTTGCGGATTGGCATGATGATCGAACGGCTGATCCACCAGCCACTGGCCAGCAGCAGGGCGAACACCAGCACGCTGCCGCCGATGGTCAGGCGGGTGGCGCTGGCGGCCAGGGCGGCACCGTTGGCGCCGATAGTTTTAGTGACAGCAGTTCCGGCAG
>JASGFB010000192.1:0-4311 GCA_047605765.1 Rhodocyclaceae bacterium | reverse complement strand
TGACCCGCCTCTCGAAGCGGCGGAACGGTACGCCGCGCCGGACGACTCCGGCGGCCCGCGCAAGCGGCCGCCGGGGCGCCGTGTCTTATTTACATTGCATCAAGCTGAAGAGGATATCTCTCATGGCACAAGTACTGGTCGTAGACGATTCGAGCACGGTCCGCAACGAGGTCTGCACCTTTCTCAAGGACGCCGGCCTGTCGGTCACCGCAGCCGTCGATGGCAAGGACGGTCTCGACAAGCTCAAGGCCGACCCATCGATCAAGCTCATCGTCAGCGACGTCAACATGCCGAACATGGACGGCCTGACGATGGCCGAACGCATCCGCTCCGAACTGGGCAACACCACGGTCAACATCATCATGCTGACCACCGAAAACAGCCCCTCGGTCAAGGAGCGCGGCAAGGCCGCCGGCATCAAGGGATGGATCGTCAAACCCTTCAACGGCGCCGCCGCCATCGCCACCTTCAAGAAACTGGCCGCCTGAGCGCCGCCCCGGGGCCATGGCCCATGCCCACTTTTTTATTGCATGAGATGGATAGCTCGATGATGAACCTCGCCCTGCTGGCGGCAGGTATCGTGCTCGGCGCGGCGCTGGCCGCGCTGCGCTTCAGCGTGATCGCACGGCGCCTGAAAAGCGCGCTCGGCGAACAGACCCGGCTGGCCGCGAGCCTGGCCGAACGGCCCAGCGCCGACGAGCTGGCGCGCCGCCTGGAAGAAGCGCGTGCCGAACTGGCCGACGCGCACGCCACGGCGCTGGCCGCGCAAGCCTCGGCACATGAACAGGCCCTGCAGGCGGCCCTCGATGAGGCCCGCATCGAAGGCGAACTGCACGCCGACGAACGCGAACACGACGGCCGCGCGCGGCTCCGCGATCTGTGCGGCGAGCTCGGCCGCACCCATGCCCAGGTCATGAGCGACATCGAGTCGCTGCTGGGCATCGTCATGATCGTCGAGCGCTGGCACGATGAATTGCAGGCCGTGCTGGCCAACAACGGCGAGCTGAAGAGCCAGAATTCGGAGTTCGCGCGCATCGTCAAGAACGTGGTCATCCTGTCGCTCAACGCCTCCATCGAGGCGGCCCGCGCCGGCGAGCACGGCCGTGGCTTCGCGGTGGTGGCCGACGGCGTGCGTGATCTCGCCGAAACAGCTTCGAAGTGGGCCATCGACTACAAGCACAACCTCGACAAGAACGACTTCATCACCACCACCACGTTCCAGGACATCCAGGCCAGCGGCAACATGATCCGCACCGCCATCCTGACCCTGAAGTCGACCAGCGAACGCATCGGACGCACGCTGACCACCGCCCGCGCGGTGCATTCAGAATGATCCCGCCGCATACGCTCGACACCCTGGAGCAGATCTTCCTGCGGGCCCTGCGCGAGACCAGCGCCGGCATCGACGCGGCGCAGATCACCCTGGAGCGCCAGACCGCCCCCGCGCCGCTGGCGCAGGCCAGCCACCTGCTGGCGCTGACCCTGTCCGGTTATGACTTTCGCATTGTGGTGCTGTTCGATTTCGCCGTCGACGAGACGACCCGCGCGTTCTTCGCCCGCCAGTTCCGCCGCCGCGAAAGCCTTATCGCCGACGAGGCGCTGCCGGACGCGCTGTCCGAATACGTGAACATGGTGTGCGGCACGGCCAACCGCTGGCTGGCTTCGGAGACGCGCGCCACCGGCATGTCGACGCCGTTCATCCTGCAGGCCGAATGCAAGCGCCACATCGAGCGCATCGCCCCCGAGCAATCGCTGGTCTATCGCGTCAAGGCGCGCGACCTGATCGAATTTGAACTGGTGCTGTGCATCTGCCCGACCCAGGGCGCGACGCTGGATCTGGCACCAGCATCGGTCCAGATCGAAGAAGCCGTCGGCGGCGAGCTGGAGCTGTTCTAGGCGCCGGCTCAGGCGCGCCGCGAAAACCAGGCATGGATCAGTCCGGCCTGGAAGAACTGCGTGGGCGCCTCGAACCCGGCCGCCGCGATGAGGCCGGCCACGCTGGCCGGCGCCAGCACGGCGACGTCGCGAGCGTACGCATCCTGCATGCGCGCCAGCCCCTCGGGCGGGATGCCTGCCGCCGCCATCATGTCCAGCCACGCGCGCAGCAAGGGCACGTAGTCGTCGGCGCCGGCGCCCGTGGCCAGATCGGAACTGGCCAGAATGCCCCCCGTCACGAGACGCTTGGCGATGCCGTGGAAGAAATCGATGCGCGCCTGGCTGTCGAGGAAGAACTGCGACACCAGGAAACAGGTGGCTGCGTCATACGGGCCGTCGGCGGGCAAGGTATCCAGGTAGCCTTCGTGAAAATCGCAACGCGCGGCGAAGCCGTGTTGTTCGGCCCGCTGGCGACACTTTTCGAGCATCGCGCCGGAGGGCTCCACAGCGGTAAAGCGCCACTGCGGGAAGCGCCCCGCCAGGTGCGCGAGTTCCGCCCCGGTGCCGGCACCCACGCACAGAATGCGTGCCTCGGCGGGCAGCCCGGCGAACACCGATTCGAGCAGAAAATGCAGACCGTCGCGAATCGGTGCCGTCCTGGCCCACTGCGTATCGTAGCCGGCGGCCTGCTGATCGAAGACTGCCTTGAGTTCATCGGCGTGCATGGAGACCCCTGTGCGAATCCCGCCTGGATGACGGGCTCGACAGTGTAGCGCGCCGGACGCCGCCGCCCGCGCTAGAGCGTGGTAGCAATGAGGGATTTGGTCAGCAGCAGGAAGCGCTCGCGCACGATGCGCCCGCTCGGGAACAGTGATCGCATCATGCGCACGTCCAGCAGGCGGGCCCCTTCGATGGCGTCCATGGCGCCGTCCAGCGTGGGGTAGCGCGGATGATTGCCGAGGCCGAAGCGCATCAGCAGCGACACCCGGGTCGGCGTCGGCAGCCAGTGGATGACGGGCGCGACGAAGTGCGGCTCGACGGGAAACCAGAAATTGGGCGTCTGCACGAAGTAATGGCGCCCGAGGCGCTGGCACTCGTTGGCGAACGCCCGCATGTTCTCCCAGTTGCCGACGTGCTCGATGACCGAGTTGGCGTGCACGATGTCGAAGGCGCCATCGTCATACTGCGCCACCCGGCAGGCGTCGCCTTCGACATGGCGAAAGTGCCGCGAATCGCCGGGCCGCTTGGCGCACGCCAGGTTGAGCGTGGTGATGTGCACGTTGCGTGCGGCGAGCAGGCCGCGCGGCAGGATATTCCAGTATTCCTGCGTGCCGCCCAGGTCGATGATGCGCACGGCGCCGCGCTCGGCGAACACACGTTCGATGCCGGCGACGAACAGCGCGATACGGCGGCGGCGCATGACCGAACCGAAGCTCGCGGGATTGGCGTAGTTCGTCAGATATCTCGCAATCGAACCCATGTCTCTCACTTCGTTGTGATGGCGATGCGCTCGGCGATAGGGGTGCATCCACGCCGTGGCGCCGATGCGATGACATTGGTATCGAAGGATACAACGCGCCGCCGTGGCAGGGCGGCCGCCTGCCGCTCAGCGGCATATCGTCGCCCACAAGGGCATATCGATGGCCACCTGAGCGGCGGGCGCGTCACTCACATCATAGCGAAGGATGGCCGCTTGTCCGCCACGCATAATCCGTGCCGCGCGGCCTATCGCCACCATCACAGCCGACGCGGAATGCAGCGGCGCCGGATGCATGGGCCCTTCGGTGCGGCGCCCAGGGGGCACTGACCGTACTACCGCAGGCCATCGCAACCGGCATCTTCATGCCTTTGTCATTGACGCCACCCATCCCCCCGGCGGCAACGTGGCATTGCGCCTCGGGCGCACCCGGCTAGCGGCCGGCCGGCGGCGCGATCCACACTTCGACGGTCTTCGGCGACGGCGTCAGGCGCGCCGACAAGGGCTCGACGCGCCACGCCGGCTGCGCCTGGCCGATGGCTTCGGCACAGGCACGCGCATCCGCCATGTGGTAGCGGATGGTGGTCTGCCGTACCGGCAGCGGGTCCGGCCGGCCACGCCGACGCGCCGACTGCACCACGTCTTCGATGGGCAGCGCCGGCAAGCCCCAGCGCTGTTGCAGACGCCTGACCTCGTCCGTCTGCGCGGCGCCGTAGACCTGTACGTAGATGGCGATCCCCGCACACGTCTGGCGCAGCGCGCCGAGTTGTTCCGACGACAGTGACGAAATCGCCATGGCAGGCTGCGACGATGAGGCCCGCGCGGCGGACACCGACTGCGAGGATGCCGACGAGGCCCGCGCCGATGCGCGCGCCGACGAGGCCATGGCCGAACGACTGGCCGACGAGCGTGCCGCCGACGGCACCGGGCTGGCCGCCGTCGGCGCACTCGCCGGCGGC
>JASGFB010000191.1:0-4368 GCA_047605765.1 Rhodocyclaceae bacterium | reverse complement strand
AACCAGATTCGTACCGTGCTGGAGACCTACCGGGACACGCTGTTCACCGAACAGCCTGGGCAGGGCCGCCGCGACGGCGGGCACGCTCACCGATCTGGCGCCGTTCGGGCGCGCCGAAGGTGGCAAAGGTACGGCGCAGCAGCGGCAGCACGCGCATGAAGTGCGCTTCGGTGAGCGCGTCCATCCACGCGCTCACCAGGCCCCACAGAGTGTCGTCGTGCAGCAGCACCATGGCGCTGTCGTTGAGGAAGCCTTCCAGCCAGGCCGCCGCCATGGCCGGATCGTTGGCGACCGACAGCGCCAGGCTCATGCGCGTGGCGCTGGTTTCGGCGTCGTCGGCGTGCTCGTCGAAGCGCAGGCGCGCGGCGACGCCGCGCACCCGTCCATGACAACTGTCGAGGGCGGCGATCTGGCGCAGCGCCGCCAGCCAGTCGGCGCTCAGCGCCTGATCGTCGAGCAGGCGGATCGATGCATGCGCCTGGGTGATGGCGTCGCGCATCTGCCGCGCGGCGTCGTCGTCGAGCGAGGCACAGGCCCCGGCCAGGCCGATGGCGGCGCGCGGCACCAGTCCATGCAGCACGGCCTCGACCATCGCCACGTCGGTCTGG
Organism: Rhodocyclaceae bacterium; assembly: GCA_047605765.1. GTDB lineage: Bacteria > Pseudomonadota > Gammaproteobacteria > Burkholderiales > Rhodocyclaceae > JBGVSA01. The sequence goes on along the minus strand of JASGFB010000191.1, from coordinate 3,760 downwards.
CGCACGTTGCCGTAGCGCGCGGTGCGCGTCAGCGGCGGGATGGCGGCCAGCAACTGCGGCACGTCCGCCGCCTGCGCCGCGCGGTCGTGCAGGGCGTGCGTGACCGGCGCGATGGCGGCTTGCAGGTCGCACAGCAATACCTGCTGGATCAGTTCGGCCAGCGCCGGCAGGTGATCGGCCCGGCGCGCGCGGTCGATGGCCTTGGCGGTGGCTGCATGGGCGACATCGTTGCCCCAGCGGCTGGCTTCGATGATGGCCAGCGCGAATTCGGGCTGCCATTGCAGGGTCCAGATTTCGTGGAAGGTGCCCTTGGCCGCGCGTGCGGCGCGCGTTGGCTCGCCCCAGTCGATGCCGAGCAGGTGCAGGCGGTGCAGCAGGTGGCTGCGCGCCAGATCGTTGGCCTGGCGCAGATCGAGATCGAGGCTGCGCTGGCTGGCTTCGGGCTTGAGGCGCAGGCTCTTCTGCTGGTGTTCGATGTCGCGTTGCAGGGGCACCGCCGGCGCGGCGGCGGGGATGCGGCCGAGCCGTTCGCCGATCACCAGCCGGCGTTCGATCAGGCGCATGGGGGCGTCGTCGCCCAGGCACACCACCGTGCGCAGCGCTTCACCCAGTTCGTCGAGGCCGGCCTGCGGCCGCTCGCGCAGTGCCGCCAGGGATTCGGCCAGGCGCACCGCTTCGATGAGGTGGGCCGATGAGCAGTCGATGTCTTCGTCGCGGAACAGGCGCGCGGCGCGCGCCATCCAGCCGATGGCGCGCTGCTGCGCGTCGGGGCTGCGCCACAGGTGTTCATACCAGCCGGGCGCGGCGACGCCGGCGCCATAGCCGCTGGCGAAGCTCAGCTTGTGGTTGGACCAGGGGGCCCAGGTGGCCGTCACCTTGCACTTGGGCAGGGCCTTGAGCAGGTCGTTGTCGGTCTTGGCGGTCGGCATGTCGGCCAGGGCCGGCACGTGCCAGGCGCCGCACACCACGGCGATGCGGGTGAAGCCCTCTTTTTGCGCCTGGCGCATGCATTTGCGCATGTGTGCCTCGCGCAGCGCTTCGCGGGCCGCCGCGTCGGGCGTGCGGGGGCGTGCCGGGGCTTCGGCGCGCACGGTACTCATGGCTTCGCGAATGGCGGCGAACAGCTCCAGGCTGTCGGTGCGCTCTTCCACCATGTGGTTCCACCACGATTCGCCGTCGGCATGGCCGGCGGCGCGGCCCAGCCAATCGAGCGGATCGTGACTGACGTCCTCGGTGGCGGGTGGGTCGGCCGGCGGGTCGGCGTCGACCTGGGCGGCCTCGGGCGTGGCTGACGTTGCCGCTTTTGCTTCAGCTTCAGCTTTAGTCGCTTCGCGCTGCGCGCGCGCCAGGGCGAACTGGTGGCTCAGCGGCAGATCGATGAAGCGGGCGGTGATGCCGCGCCCGAGCGCGTGGCGCAGCGCCTGCCATTCGGGCGAGAACTCGGCGAACGGATAGAAGGCGGCTTCCTGGGCGTCGTCGGGGTCGTACACCAGCAGCGCGACCGGCGGTTGCAGGTCGGCGTCCATGAGATGCACCAGCATCGGCTCGCCTTCGGGCGGGCCTTCGACCAGCAGACAGTCGGGCTGCAGGCGTTCGAGCGCATCGAGCAGGCTGCGCGCGCAGCCGGGTCCGTGATGCCGTATGCCAAACAGATGGAAGCAGGCGTCCATGCGGGCTCAGTCCTGTTCGCGGCAGGCGCGGTATAGGTCCTTCCAGTCGCTGCGTTCCTTCATCACGGTTTCCTGGTATTCGCGCCACACCACGGTGTCCTGCACCGGATCCTTGACGATGGCGCCGACCAGGCTGGCGGCGATGTCGTTGGCGCGCAGCACGCCGTCGCCGAAATGTGCCGCCAGCGCCATGCCGCTGTTGATGACCGAGATCGCCTCGGCGGTCGACAGCGTGGCGCTCGACGACTTGATCTTGGTCTTGCCGTCTTCGGTCTGGCCGTTGCGCAGCTCGCGGAAGATCTGCACCACGCGCCGCACTTCCTTGAGGGCCGGCGGTTCGGCCGGTAGTTCGAGGGCGCGGCCCATTTCACCCACGCGCTTGGTGACGATGGCGACTTCTTCGTCTTCGCTGGACGGCACCGGCAGTATCACGGTGTTGAAGCGGCGCTTGAGCGCGCTCGATAGTTCGTTGATGCCCTTGTCGCGGTTGTTGGCGGTGGCGATGACGTTGAAGCCGCGCACCGCCTGTGCCTCGTCGCTGAGTTCGGGGATCGGCAGGGTCTTTTCGGACAGCAGGGTGATGAGGGTGTCCTGCACGTCGGCCGGGATGCGCGTGAGTTCTTCGACGCGTGCGATGCGGCCGGATTCCATGGCGCGCATCAGCGGGCTCGACACCAGCGCGTCGCGCGAGGGGCCCTTGGCCAGCAACTGGGCGTAGTTCCAGCCGTAGCGCAACTGTTCTTCGCTGGTGCCGGCGGTGCCCTGGATGAGCAGGGTGGAATCCCCGCTGATGGCCGCCGCCAGATGTTCGGACACCCACGACTTGGCGGTGCCGGGCACGCCGAACAGCAGCAGGGCGCGATCGGTGGCCAGCGTGGCGACGGCGGTCTCGATGATGCGGCGGGCGCCGATGTACTTGGCGCTGATTTCGAAGCCGTTGTCGAGCCTGCCGCCCAGCAGGTAGGTCGCCACGGCCCATGGCGACAGGGCCCAATTGCCGGGGCGCTGTCGCGTGTCGGCCTTCTTCAGCGCATCCAGTTCTTCGGCGAATTGGTGTTCGGCGTGTTGCCGCAGGACTTGACTCATGGCGATCCAGGCTCGGTGAAATGACGATTGAGAACGCGCCGTTGCTCGACCACGGTCAGCAAGCGGGCCAGGGTTTCGGTGAAATAACGGGTGTCGTCGCGCTCGGCCGGCCAGCCCTGGGCGGCGTCGTCGAGGCATTCGAGCGGCAGCACGCAGGCGAATTCGAGCAGGCTGGTGCGCAGCGTGGTGTCCCAGCGCGCCTGTTCGTCGGCCAGGCCATGCGCCACGGCGCGCAGGGCGCGGCGGGCGAAGGCCACCGACAGTGCCTGGCCGGCCGCGCGTTGCATGCGGGCGATGCGCGCCAGCAGTTCGCCACGCGCTTGCTGGCGCGGCCCCAGTTCGAGCAGGGCCGCCCAGCGCTGTTCGCGGGCCGGCTGGGCAAGCATGCCGATGAGGGCATGCGCTTCGTCGGCCGGGCGCGATGGCGGCGGCTGTGCGTCGAGCAGGGTGGCGGCCCAGTCGGCGTCGCGCTCGCGCATGACCGCTTCGAGCCAGGCGCGCAGCAGGGCGCTCGACCAGTCGCCGGCGTGGGCCCACTTGACGAGGTCGGCGGGGGCCATGCCGCTGTGCGCCGTCCACCAGGCCAGCGGCAGCGCGCGCGCCATCTGGTACAGCCACCAGGCGCGCGGGCCGAGGGCGTCGGCCTGGGTCGGGGTTTCTTCGAGGCCGTCGCGCTTCCAGGCCGCGTCAAAGGTTTCGGGCGGCTCCAGCACCCAGGTGCTGCGCAGAAATTTGCGCTCGCTGCGCAGGCAGGCGGCCAGGCGTTCGGTCATGCCCCCAACGTAGGCGCTGGCGGGCAGGCGGGCGAGCAGTTCGGCGGCCGTCTGGCGCACCTCCTTGCTGCGGTCCTGCAACAGGGCGGTGACACACGCTTCGTCGGCCATGTCGAGGCCTTCGCGCAGGCAGGCCAGCAGGCGCGCGCGTTCGCGGGCATCCAGCTCGGCCAGCGCGGCGGTGAACAGCGCGCGCCCGGCCGCCGGATCGCGGCGGCGCACGGCGCTGAG
>JASGFB010000190.1:0-4467 GCA_047605765.1 Rhodocyclaceae bacterium | reverse complement strand
GGTGTTCTACTTCACCACCTGCGGCTGGATGATGTGGAACTGGCTGGTGTCGGCCCTGGGTTCGTATGCCACGGTGCTGCTCTACGATGGCTCCCCCTTTGCCGCCGATGGCACCGTGCTGTGGGATTTTGCCCAGGCCGAGCGCTGTACGCATTTCGGCACATCGGCCAAATACCTGGATGCCGCCGCCAAGTTCGGCCTGCAACCGGCGCGCACCCATCAATTGCCCGCCTTGCGCACCATTCTGTCCACCGGTAGTCCGCTGTCGCCTGAAGGCTTTGATTACGTGTATCGCGACATCAAGCGCGATGTGTGTCTGTCGTCGGTCTCGGGCGGGACGGACATCGTGTCGTGTTTCGCGCTGGGCAACCCCAACGCGCCGGTGTGGAAGGGCGAACTTCAATGCAAGGGGCTGGGGCTGGCGGTCGAGGTGTTCGACGAGGCGGGGCGCCCGGTGCTTGGTCAGAAAGGTGAGCTGGTGTGCACGCGGCCGTTTCCGTCCATGCCCGTGGCATTCTGGAACGACGCCGACGGCGAGCGCTACCGTGCGGCTTATTTCGAGCGCTTCGCCGGCGTGTGGTGTCATGGCGACTGGTGTGAAGAGACCGCCCATGGGGGGCTGATCATCTACGGGCGTTCGGACGCCACGCTCAACCCCGGCGGCGTGCGAATCGGCACGGCCGAGATCTACCGGCAGGTCGAAAAGCTGCCTGAGATACTTGAATCGATCGTCATCGGTCAGGACTGGGATCACGACGTGCGTGTCGTGCTGTTCGTGCGCCTGCGCGAGGGTCTGACACTGGATGACACGCTGGTTGGCCGCATCCGCCAGGTCATCCGCGATAACGCCAGCCCGCGTCATGTGCCGGCCATCGTGTTGCAGGTGCCAGATATTCCGCGCACCAAGAGCGGCAAGATCGTCGAACTGGCGGTGCGTGCCACCGTGCAGGGTGAGCCGGTGCGGAACATGGAAGCGCTGGCCAATCCCGAAGCGCTGGCACACTTCCGGGCACGCCCCGAGTTGCAATAGCGGCTGTTTACTCGGTGGTGACCGGCAGCGGCCGGCGCGCGATCTGCACGTTGACCGCCATGGCACGGCCCTGACGCACCAGTTGCAGTGGCACGAGCCGGCCCGGCGGCAAGGCGGCAATGGTCGCCAGCACGCTCTGCGCGTCGCCGATCGATTTGTTGTCGGCGCTCACCAATACGTCGCCCGGGCGCACGCCGGCCTTGTCGGCGGGGCTGCCGCGCGCCACGCCGGAAATCAGCGCGCCTTCACGCGGCAGGCCGAACGAGCTGGCCAGGTCGGGCGTGATCTCCTGCACTTCGACGCCGATCCAGCCGCGGGTCACGCTGCCGGTCTTGATGATCTGTTCCATGACGTCGCGGGCGAAGCTGGCCGGGATGGCAAAACCAATGCCGAGCGAGCCGCCGGTGCGTGAATAGATGGCGGTGTTGATGCCGATGAGGTGGCCCTTGGAATCCACCAGCGCGCCGCCGGAATTGCCAGGGTTGATGGCAGCGTCGGTCTGGATGAAGTTCTCGAAGGTGTTGATGCCCAGGTGGCTGCGCCCCATGGCGCTGACGATGCCCATGGTCACTGTCTGACCCACGCCGAAGGGATTGCCGATGGCGAGCACGACATCGCCCACGCGGACGCTGTCGCTGTTGGCGAAGGTGATGGAGGGCAGTTTGGTGGCGTCGATGCGCAGCACCGCCAGATCGGTTTCGGGGTCGCGTCCGACGATGCGTGCCGGGAACTTGCTGCCGTCCTGCAGGGCGACTTCGATTTCGTCGGCGGCGTCGATGACGTGATTATTGGTGAGGATGTAGCCTTCGCTGCTGACGACGACGCCCGAGCCGAGCCCGGAAGCGCGCTGCTCGGGCTGGTTCTGGCCGCGATCGCCAAAAAAATGGCGGAAGACCGGATCATCCAGCAAGGGGTGGCGCTGCGCGCGGACTTCCTTGCTGGTGAAGATGTGCACCACCGAGGGCAGCGCGCTCTGCGCCGCTTCGGCATAACTGGCGCGATCGCTCGGTGCATGCGTACCCGGCGCCGGATCGGCCGCGGTGAGGATGTTGACGGCCGGCATGGCCGCCACGCGCTGGCCCAGCCAGCCCGGCTTGAAGGTAAGGACGACGAACAGGACGCCGAGCGCGACCGTCACGGTTTGTGCGAACACGAGCCAGAGGCGTTGCATAATGGCCGGCGAGAGCTTTCAAGAAAATATGGAGACGAGGATGAATCGCGTCGACTTGCAGACCTATCTTGATGTGTTGTTGGACTGCGCGCGCGTCAAGGATTATTGCCCAAATGGCTTGCAGGTGGAAGGTCGCGCCGAGGTCGGGCGCATCGTGTGCGGGGTGACGGCCAGCCTGGCACTGATCGAGTGCGCGATCCGCGAAGAAGCCGACACCGTGATCGTGCATCACGGGTATTTCTGGCGCGGCGAAGATCCACGCATCATCGGGCAAAAACAACGGCGCCTGGCGATGCTGTTGCGCCATGACATCAATCTGTTCGCTTACCACCTGCCGCTCGATCTGCATCCAGAGCTGGGCAACAACGCGCAGCTTGCACGGCTATGCGGATGGAATGTCACTGCGCGGACGGGCGACATGGATCTGGTGTTCCTGGGCGAGCCGCAGGCGGCGCATTCGGTGGGGCAGGTGGCACGTTCGCTGGCGGCCCGCCTGGGGCGCGAGCCCATGCTGATCGGCGATGCCGAGCGGCCGGCGCGGCGTCTGGCGTGGTGTACCGGGGCCGCCCAGGGCTCCTTGCAGCAAGCCATCGATGCCGGTGCCGACGTTTATATCTCGGGCGAGATATCCGAACCGACGGTGCATCTGGCGCGCGAAAGCGGCGTGGCCTACATCGCCGCCGGGCATCACGCCACCGAACGCTATGGCATCCGTGCGCTGGCCGCCCATCTGGCCGAGCACAAAGGCCTCGACGCCCGCTTCATCGATCTCGACAACCCGGTTTAGCGGTCGGGTGCTTGTCGATCACGCCTGCTTTTTGTGCGGCTCGTCGATGTTGATGTCGAGCGGGCGGGTGTAGGCGTCGGCGTCCAGATCGTCCAGGTTGATATGGACGGTCTTGGTGAAGTCCTGCATATCGAGTTCGAAATCGATCAGATTGCCGGCGAAAGGGTTGGGTGCCATCGCCGGGCTGCGTGTCGCTTCGCTCAGGGGCGTTACCTTGGCCGACAGAGTGTGGCTGGGTGCGGTGTCGGGCAGGTCCGGCGCGCCCGGCTCGCCGGTGCCTTCCACCACTTCGTGGCGATAGTGCCCGATGCGCGTTTCAAGAATCGCCAGCAGGGACAGGATTTCGTCCACGATGGCCAGCGCAAAGCCCTGGCGCGTGCCGTCGCGGTTGTCGCGCAACAGGCTGTGCAGGTACACCTGGCAATCGCGCGTGCCCCAGGTTTCGACGAGGCGCTGACGGATGTGCGGCAGCAGTTCGAGCGAATCGGGCGCGCGCAAGGCCGCTTCGAAATCGTCCCAGGTGACCGGCTTGATGTTGAAGGTCTTGTTCAGCTGAGCTGTGAGCGCATCGAACTCCATGCGCATGCCGGCCGTTTTGTAGACCTCCAGCAGCTTGATCCACGGCTTGACCGCCTGCTTGGGGTTGGCACGGATGAAGTCGGCCAGCGTCTGGGCGGCGCCCTGGATGCGGCCGAACGACATCATGATTTCGGCCAGCTCGACGGCCGAATCGTGCTCTTCGATTTCCTCCAGCACCTGCAGCGCCTCGGACGGCTCGACGCTCGGGATCGACGGGATCGGTTGCGGCGCCGGCAGCGAATGGAGGTCGACGCCGGTGTGCACGATGGGCAGCGGCATCATGCTGGCCCGCTCCGGCCACAGGTCTTCCTCGGTCAGCGGACCGAAGAAATCGTCGCGCGTGGTCGGCTCTTCGTCGTCGCTGCCGTTCTTGCGATCGGGCAGGCGGATGGTCTGCGGTTCTTCATCCGGCGCTTCGGCGTGGCGGCGGGCCTGGCGGCGCTTGATCCACAGCGCGGCGACCACGCACAGCGCGGCCAGCGTGGCGTAGGGCCAGCGTTGCCTGAAGAGGGGTGTCGCGCTGTCTTCGGCCTGGGCGGCGGCCATTGCCGTCGTGGCGGCCTGCCGTTGCAGCGTCAGCACCTGGGCATGCAGGCGGGCGTTGTCGGCGGCCATCTGTGTCTGCACGGCTTCCAGCTTGTGCAGGCGGTCGGTCATCTCCACTTGCTGCGCGATGCGACTGTCCAGTTCGGCGATCAGGTCGGCTTCTGTGCGGCCTTGCGACCCATTTGCCGCCGGACCCTTCTTGGGGTCCAGGCTGGCGGCGATCTGCGCTGGCGTGGCGGTACCGACGATGAGTTGATCCTTGCTGCCGGTGTTCTTGGCTGGCCGTGTGCCGCCGTCGCTCCGCGCCGGGGGTGCAGCGGCGGTCGCGGTCTTGGCGGCATCGGGCGCGGCCTC
>JASGFB010000189.1:0-4628 GCA_047605765.1 Rhodocyclaceae bacterium | reverse complement strand
AGGGGCGCACTTCGACGCGTGCGCGCCTCGTACGGGCTGGACGACGCCACCATCGCCGACATGCTGCGCGCCGCCAGCGAACAGGCCCACAGCGACATGGCCCTGCGCATGCTGCGCGAAGCCCAGGTCGACGGCCGCCGCCTGCTGGACGCCACCGCCACGGCCCTGGCGCAGGACGGCCACGCCCTGCTCACGCGCGACGAATACCGCGTCATCGAACACGCCTTGCAAGCCTTGGCCGAGCAGCTTGAAACCAGCATGGACGTGGCCGGCATTCAACGCGCCTGCAACGCCCTGAACAGCGCCGCCACCAGTTTTGCCGAACGGCGCATGGACCAGAGCATCCGCGAAGCGCTGGCGGGCATGACGCTGGACGCCCTGGCCGGTTGAATCTTTCCCCCTCCGGAGGCCACGATGCACACGCTGACCATCAACGACACCACCCTGCGCGACGGCGAGCAGACCGCCGGCGTGGCCTTCAGCGCCGACGAGAAGTGCGCCATCGCCAGCGCCCTGGCGCAGGCCGGCGTGCCCGAGCTGGAGGTGGGCATCCCCGCCATGGGGGCGGTCGAACTGGAGGTGATCGGCCGCATCGCCGGCCTGCATCTGCCCACCCGCCTGATGGTGTGGGCGCGCATGACCGAACACGATGTCGACGCCGCCCTGCAATGCCCGGTGGACATCGTTCACATGTCATTGCCGGTGTCCGACCTGCACATCGAACGCAAGCTGCGGCGCGATCGCCAATGGGTACTGGCGCAGATTCCGCTGCACGTCGGTCGCGTGCTGGATGCCGGCTTCGAAGTGAGCATCGGCATGGAAGACGCTTCGCGCGCCGACGTCGACTTTCTGTGCCGCTTCATGGAAGCAGCGCGGCGGGCCGGCGCCGGGCGCGTGCGCTTTGCCGACACCCTGGGCATTCTCGATCCGTTCGCCACCCACGCCGTCATCGGCACGCTGCTGCGCGCCGTGGACATGCCGCTGGAGATCCACGCCCACGACGATCTCGGCCTGGCCACCGCCAACACCCTGGCAGCCTGGCGCGCCGGCGCGAGCCACGCCAACACCACCGTCAACGGCCTGGGCGAGCGCGCCGGCAATGCGCCGCTGGAAGAAGTCGTGATGGGCATGCGCCATCTGCACAGTGCCGACCTGGGCGTGGACAGCCACGCGCTGATGGATATCTCGGCCCTCGTCGAGCGTGCTTCGGGCCGTCCGGTGGCGACCAACAAGAGCATCGTCGGCGCCGGCGTGTTCACGCACGAGGCCGGCATCCATGTCGACGGGCTGCACAAAGACGCCCGCAACTACCAATGCTTCGACCCCGGCGAACTGGGGCGCACGCATCGCACCGTGCTGGGCAAGCACTCGGGATCGCGCGCGCTGAGCCTGGCGCTCATGCAACTGAATCTGTACCCGCACGAAGCGATGCTCACGCGCCTGCTCGAGCGCGTGCGCCATCACGCCATGCGGGCCAAGCGCGCGCCCAGCGCCGATGAACTGCGCCGTTTCTTCCGCGAAGAGGCGGCACCTTCCGACGAAGCGGCCTGAGCCCCGGGTGCGCGCGTTTCGACTCTGATGACCATCGCCATGAATGAATTCACCCGCCGTCTCGCCAAGCTGTCTTCCGCCGAAGAGTTCCTGCAGTTCTTTTCACTTGCCTACGACCAGCATGTGGTGGACGTGGCGCGCCTGCACATCCTCAAACGCTTCTACCAGTACCTGCGCCAGGATTACGAGCTGACCGAACACACCGACGAGAGCACGCTGTACGCGCGCTATCGCGCACTGCTGGCGCGCGCCTATGACGACTTCGTGCGCTCCACGCCGGCACAGGAAAAAGTCTTCAAGGTTTTCCATGCCGCCGAAGGCCAGCACAGCGCCACGCTCGACAGCCTGCTCGACACGCTGCCTTCGCGCATGGCGCGGCGCGGTTACTGAATCGGCATTACAGGCGCGTGACGCCGCACGCACTGTGCAGAGCCGGCGCCAGGCGCGCGGCGACGCGGCGCGCCAGCCACCGCGAGATGACGAAACCAGCCAGCAGTCCCGCCATCGCCGCCACGGCCAGCGCCCCCTCGCCCCGCCCCGCCGCCAGCGCCGTGCCGCCCCCCATCATGAACCCCGCCAGGGGCGGCACGTAAGCCGCGGCGGCGGCCACCAGCACCGCCGAATCGGCGACTTCCAGCTCCATCTCTTCTCCGGCGCGCGCACGCGACGCCACCTCGGCGCCCACATGCATGTGGTGTTCGCCGCCGACGCCGCACAGACCGCGTGACGCACATCCGCCACACCCACTGGCGGCCTCTGCCTTGAAGCGAATGTTCACCCCGTCCACTGCCATCACGACGACCTTTACCTTGCTCACGTTATGTACTCCGCTACCGAACGGTCGATACAGGAAGTGGTGCAAGGGCCATACCATGTATGCATATTCGCGCGCCCCGCCCTGCCCTTGTGCGATGCGCACGGATCCGGCACCAGCCGCAGGCATGTGCGCACGTTGCGTTTGTCGACGCGAATGTGTGTTTTGTCGTGCTGCCCGTTTGGACGAAGACACCGGCAAAGCCGCTACCGAGCCCGCTGCGGGCTCCCGCTCCGCACCCGCCCTCGGGTATACCCGTGACGCGGGTATGGGCTTTGCTTCACAGCACCCTGCAGTCACCAGGCCGAGCCAACAGGATCGCGCAGGACTGCATAGCTGCTGGAGGTTCCCCCGTGCCCGCCACTTCGATCCCGCCGCGTGATCGCACGCATATAGAACTGGTCACCATCTACGAGATCAGCAAACTCCTCACCGCCTCGCTGGACGTCTCGCGCACCCTGCGCGAAGCCCTCAATGTGCTGGTCCAGCACATGGGCTTTCGCCGCGCCATGATCGTGCTCGAGGACGACGGCGACGGCCTCGACCTGGCCGCCGCCGTCGGCCTGTCGGCCGACGAATGGGACGGCGGCCACTACCACGCCGGTGAAGGCGTGATCGGCCGCGTATTCGCTTCCGGCTCACCGATGGTCATCGCCGACATCCGCCAGGAACCGCTGTACCTGAACCGCACCGGCTCACTCACCAGCGCCGGCGAAGAGGTCATTGCTTTCGTCGGCGTGCCGGTGCGCACCGGCGGCGAGATGATCGGCGTACTCAGCATCGACCGGCTGGCCAACGCACGCGGCGAGTTTTCGCGCGACGTGCGTCTGCTGTCGATGATCGCCAACCTGATCGGCCAGACCGTGGCCCTGCAACGCCTGGTCGTCGATGAGCGCGAACGGCTCATGCTGCAGAGCAAGCGCGCGCGCCACGAAACACCGCGCGCACGCTTCCGCCTGAATAACGTGGTGGGCGCCTCGCGTGTCATGCAGGATGTCTTCGCGCAGGTGCATCAGGTCGCCCCGGCGCGTTCGACGGTGCTGCTGCGTGGCGAGAGCGGCACCGGCAAGGAGGTGATCGCGCGCGCCATCCACGAGCTGTCGCCACGCCGCGCCGGCCCGTTCATCAAACTCAACTGCGCGGCCCTGTCGGAATCGCTGCTCGAGTCGGAACTTTTCGGCCACGAGAAAGGCGCCTTCACCGGCGCCGCCAACGAGCGCAAGGGCCGCTTCGAGCTGGCCAACGGCGGCACGCTGTTTCTCGATGAAATCGGCGACGTGTCACCGGCCTTCCAGACCAAGCTCCTGCGCGTGCTGCAGGAACGCGAATTCGAACGCGTCGGCGGCTCGCGCCCGATCAAGGTGGACGTGCGCCTGGTGTGCGCCACCAATCGCAATCTCGAACAGATGGTGACGGCCGAGACCTTCCGCGCGGATCTGTACTTCCGCATCAACGTGGTGAGCATTTTCCTGCCGCCCCTGCGCGAGCGGCGCGAGGACATCCCGTCCCTGGTCAAGCATTTTCTCGATCGTTTCAACCGCGAGAATGCGCGCCAGTTGAGTATCGGCCCGGCCGCGCAGGAGATGCTGTTGCGCTGCTACTGGCCGGGCAATGTGCGCGAGTTGGAGAACTGCATCGAGCGCGGTGCGACGATGGCGTTGCATGATGAGTTGAGTGTGGAGGATTTCCCTTGCACCAGTAATCGCTGCATGACGCAGATGCTGCACTTTACGCGCAAGGATGCGCTGCCGCAGACGGCGCTGCCCACGGCGCTCGCTTCGCCGCTGCCTGCGGCCGCCGAGGTGCCGGCGGTGACGGAAGATGGGCATGCGGTGTCGGGGGATGGCGCGAAGCCGGAGGGTGAGCGCGAGCGGCTCATCTGGGCGATGGAGCAATGTGGGTGGGTGCAGGCGCGGGCGGCGCGCTTGCTGCGCATTACGCCGCGTCAGATGGGGTATGCATTGCAGAAGTATGACATTCAGGTCAGGCGGTTTTAGGGGGCGGGTGGCGGCTTTCACCGCTTGGCCGCGTGGGCCTTCGCGGTTCTGGCTGCGGCGGTCTTGCTTTTGTGTTCTTGCTTGAAGCTCTTGCTGCCTTGGATCGTTGCTGTTCTTGGTTTTGTGTTCTTGCTGGCGTACGTTGGCCGGGTCTCGCCCCGGCGGGCGAGTTACTTTCTTGTACGGACAAGAAAGGTAACCAAAGAAACCGCCCCCACATCCCCGCCGGCCTACGGCCGGTCCCCTGCGCTGCTCGCTTGAGAAGG
>JASGFB010000188.1:0-4642 GCA_047605765.1 Rhodocyclaceae bacterium | reverse complement strand
ACATCGGCCTGCTGACCGACATCATCTGCTGCCCCGGCGGCGATTTCTGCTCGCTCGCTAATGCCAAGAGCATTCCCATCGCAGAGGCCATCCAGCGTCAGTTCGACGACCTGGACTACCTGCACGACATTGGCGAGATCGACGTGAACATCTCCGGCTGCATGAACTCCTGCGGCCACCATCACGTCGGCCATATCGGCATCCTGGGTGTCGATAAGGACGGCTCAGAGTGGTACCAGGTGTCGATCGGCGGCAAGCAAGGCAACGACACCAGCCTCGGCGCGGTGATCGGCCCCTCGTTCGCGGCCGACGAAGTGCCGGGCGTGGTGCAGCGTCTGATCGATGTCTATCTGGAAAGCCGCATCGAGGGAGAGCGCTTCATCGACGTGGCGCGCCGCCTGGGCGTGGCGCCCTTCAAGGAACGTGTGTACGCCGACCGCCAACCGGCCAAGCGTGAGGTTGCCAATGTCTAATTTCATCAAGAACGGCGCCATCGCCACCGATACCTGGCAAACCGTGCGCCTGCCGGTGGTCGAAGAGGCCGTGCGCAAGCAGGCGGGCAAGGTCGTGCTGTTCAAGCTGACCGGCGCCGAAAGCGCCACGCCTGAACAGATCGCGCAGACCGAACTGCCGGCCGGCAGGATCATCGTGCCGCTGCCCGTCTGGCGCGCGCGCCAGGATGAGCTGGCCAGCCGCGTGGCTGCCGGCGAAATCGGCGTATGGATCGACACCCATGAGTTGCTCGACACCCTGGTCGACACCCTGCCCGACCTCAACGTGCTGCCGGTGATCGGCGTGCACGTCGAACGCTTCGCCGACGGCCGCAACTTTTCGATCGCCACGCTGCTGCGCACGCGCCACGGCTACAAGAACGAGCTGCGGGTCTTCGGCGATGTGCTGCGCGACCAGATGTTCTTCTACAAGCGCTGCGGCTTCGACGCCTATCTGGTGCGTGCGGACCGCTCCGCCGAAGAGGCCCTGCGCGGCCTGACCGATTTCACCGATCCGTACCAGGGTGCGGTAGACGACCCACAGCCGCTGTGGCGCCGTCACGCGCGCGCATAAAGGACTTCGAGCACGCACATGAATCAGACCGTTTCCTTTCTCAAGCCACGCGCGAGCAACCCCGCGACGCAGCCAGAGCTCACCGACGCGCTCATCGCGGCGGTGGCGGTCAAACGCGCGCAGGTGCTGGAACTGCTCCGCGGGGCCGTCGACGAGTTCGGTGAAGTGAGCTTCGCCAACAGTTTCGGCGCCGAAGACATGGTGCTCACCGACATCATCCTGGCCGAGGGCCTGCCGATCGAGATCTTCTCGCTCGACACCGGCCGTCTGCCGGCCGAGACCTACACCCTGATGGCGGACACCGAGGCCCGTTACGACACGCGCTTCAAAGTGTTCTTCCCGCGTGCGGACACGGTCGAAGCCTACGTGCGCACGCATGGCATCAATGCGTTCTACGAGTCGATCGATCTGCGCAAGGCATGCTGCCACATGCGCAAGGTCGAACCGCTACGCCGCGCCCTGGCCGGCAAGCGCGCCTGGGTGACAGGCATGCGTGCCGCGCAGAGCGCCACACGGACCACGCTGCCGGTGCGCGAGTATGACAACGGCAATGGGCTCGAAAAATTCAGCCCGCTGGCCGACTGGAGCGAAGCGGAAGTGTGGGCCTACGTCCGCCTGCACAAAGTGCCGTACAACGCGCTGCACGACCAGTTCTACCCCAGCATCGGCTGCGCACCTTGCACGCGCGCCATCGCGATGGGCGAGGACGTCCGTGCCGGGCGGTGGTGGTGGGAGGATCCAACCTCCAAGGAATGCGGGCTGCACGCCAAGAATTAGGCGCGCGCCAAGACGGAATCGAAGGCATGCGCGGCGAACAGCGCCGCGCGCATAACAAGCAGGTTAAGCAATGACGACCCTGACGAAACAAACCCTGTCGCACCTGGACTGGCTCGAAGCCGAAGCCATCCACATCATGCGCGAAGTGGCTGGCCAGACCGAACGCCCGGTGCTGCTGTTCTCCGGCGGCAAGGATTCGATCTGCATGCTGCGGCTGGCCGAAAAGGCCTTCCGCCCGGGCAAATTCCCTTTCCCCCTGATGCATATCGACACCGGCCACAACTACAAGGAAGTGGTCGACTTCCGCGACCGGCGCGCCGCCGAGCTGGGTGAGCGCCTGATCGTGCGTTCGGTCGAAGATTCGATGAAGCGCGGCACGGTGGTGCTGAAATCGGCGGACGAATCGCGCAACAAGCATCAATCGGTGACGCTGCTCGAAGCCATCGAGGAATTCGGTTTCGACTGCTGCATTGGTGGCGCGCGCCGTGACGAAGAAAAAGCCCGCGCCAAAGAGCGCGTGATGAGCTTCCGCGACGAATTCGGCCAATGGGATCCGAAGAACCAGCGCCCGGAACTGTGGAATCTGTACAACGCGCGCGCCCACAAGGGCGAAAACATCCGCGCCTTTCCGATCAGCAATTGGACGGAAATGGACGTGTGGCAGTACATCCAGCGCGAACAGCTCGAACTGCCGTCGATCTATTTCGCCCATACGCGCCAGGCCGTCATGCGGGGCGGGGCCGTCTTCCCGGTCAACGTGCCGCTGGCTTCCGGCGAGGTGATCAACACGCCGCGCGCGGGTGAGAACGTGATCGACCTGCGCGTGCGCTTCCGCACCGTCGGCGACATCACCTGCACGGCGCCGGTCGAATCGGACGCCGACACGGTCGAAAAGATCGTGCTCGAAACGGCGACCACCACCATCACCGAACGCGGCGCAACGCGTCTGGATGACCAGACCTCCGACGCCTCGATGGAACAACGCAAGAAGGAAGGCTACTTCTGATCATGTCCGCTCACGAAAACATCCAGGACAACGGCCTTCTCCGTTTCATGACCTGCGGTTCGGTCGACGACGGCAAGAGCACGCTGATAGGCCGCCTGCTGTTCGACACCAAGACGATCCTCGCCGACACGCTGTCGGCGATCGAGCGCACCTCGCAGAAGCGCGGCATGGAAGCGGTGGACCTGTCGCTGCTCACCGACGGCCTGCAGGCCGAGCGCGAGCAGGGCATCACCATCGACGTGGCCTACCGCTACTTCTCGACGGGCACGCGCAAGTACATCATCGCCGACGCTCCGGGCCACGAGCAGTACACCCGCAACATGGTGACGGCGGCATCCACCGCCAATCTGGCCATCATCCTGATCGACGCGCGCAAGGGCGTGCTGACACAGACGCGCCGCCACAGTTACATCGCGCACCAGGTCGGCATCCCGCACCTGGTGGTGGCCATCAACAAGATGGACCTGGTCGACTACGACCAGGCCGTGTACGACAAGATCGTCGCCGACTACCGCGCCTTCGCCGCCAACATGGGGCTGGACGCGCGCGCCAGCGATCTGCGCTTCATTCCGATGTCGGCCCTCAACGGCGACAACATCGTCGATCGCTCGGAGACCATGGATTGGTACACCGGCCCGACCCTGCTCGACGTGCTCGAAGCAGCGCCCGGCGCCCACAGCGAGCGCACGGAGGCTTTCCGCTTCCCCGTGCAGTTCGTGTGCCGCCCACAGGATTCGGCCAATCCGGATCTGCACGACTATCGTGGCTTCATGGGTCGTGTGGAATCGGGCAGCGTGCGCCCCGGTGACGAGGTCACGGCGCTGCCCTCGGGCCGCACCAGTCGCGTCAAGGCGGTGCACTTGGGGGGTGAGGCGGTTGCCGAGGGCATTACCGAGCAATCGGTGACGCTGTTGCTGGAGGATGAGCTGGATATCTCGCGTGGCGACATGATCGTCAAGACGGGGGAGACGCCAGCGCCGCGCAAGGAGCTGAGCGCCATGCTGTGCTGGCTGTCGGAGACGCCGCTGTCGCCGGCCCGCACGTACCTGATCCGCCATACGACGCGCACCACCAAGGCGAAGCTGGCGGGTATCGCGTTCAAGGTGGACGTGAATTCGCAGGCGCGGATCGAGGCGACGAGCCTGGAGATGAACGATATCGCTCAGGTGAGCTGGAAGCTGGCGCAGCCGGTATTTGCCGATCCGTATTCGGACAACCGGGCGACGGGCGCTTTCATCGTGATCGATGAGAGCACCAACAATACGGTTGGGGCGGGGATGGTGGTCTGAGTCTTTGGGGCGGCCTTCTTTCGGGTCGCTACTGTTTTTGTTGTGCGAAGGTGATGCCTTCTGCATAAGCGCGTTGGCCGGGACCTTGGTCCCGGCTTTTTTGTGGTTGTCGCTTTTGCGGTTTGGGTTCTTGGTTGTTCTTGTTTTTTTCGGTCTTGCTGGCGTACCTTGGTCGCTCGGCTTTTGTGTTGCGTGGATCGTTGTTGTTCTTGATTTGGTGGTCTTGCTGGCGTGCGTTGGCCGGGTCTCGCCCCGGCGGGCGGGTTGCTTCTGTGTCGATCAAAATGCTGTGCATGCGTTGTTCATGAATCTGTATCGCCTGTTCTTGAAGCGGCACTCTTGCTGGCGTTCGTTGGCCGGGACTCGCCCCGGCGGGCGAGTTACTTTCTTGTATCGACAAGAAAGCTAACCAAAGAAACGACCCCCACATCCCCGCCGCCTTCGGCGGTGCCCTGCGCTGCTCGCTTGAGAAGGCGTCTGCGCAACTCGCCCTTTTTGTTCGCAA
>JASGFB010000187.1:0-4672 GCA_047605765.1 Rhodocyclaceae bacterium | reverse complement strand
CAATGGCGGCATCACCCGCGATACGCGGGCCAGCGGCAGCCAGACCCTGTGACCGTGCGGGCGGGCCGATGCGGCCCGCCCGGCCAATGCTAAACTCGTGGCCTTTCGGTCAGAGAGCACAGCAGATGGAATGCAGCGTGAAGTGGGTCGGTGAAGGCAAGTTCCTCGCCGAAACGGGTAGCGGCCACACCGTGGTGATGGAAGGTTCGGGCGATCTGGGTGGCAAGAATCAGGCGCCCCGCCCGATGGAAATGCTGCTGGTCGGCGCGGGCGGCTGTACCGCCTTCGACGTGGTGCTCATCCTCAAGCGCGGCCGCCATGCCATCGAAGGCTGCGAGGTCAAGCTGACGTCCGAGCGCGCCGACGCCGATCCCAAGGTGTTCACCAAGATCCACTACCACTACATCGTGCGCGGCCGCCAGCTCAAGCACGAAGCGGTCGAGCGCGCCATCGCGCTGTCGGCCGACAAGTATTGCTCGGCCTCGATCATGCTCGGCAAGACCGCCGAGATTACGCACGATTTCGAAATCATCGAAACCGGCGCTCTCGCCTGAGCCGGCACACGGCCCGCATGGAAATCCTCGTCCTGGCGATCATCGGTGCGGTGGGCTGGTTCTGGTTCGACACCTTGTCGGCACGCGAGGTGGCGCTGCGCCATGGCCGGCGCGTGTGCCACGAAGAAGGCCTGCAATTGCTCGACGAGACCGTCGCGGTCAGCGCCCTGCGTCTGGCCCGCGACGAGGATGGCCGGCTGCGTGTGCAGCGCCTGTATGACTTCGAGTATTCGGACACCGGCAACAACCGGCGCAAGGGCCAGCTCACGCTGCTGGGACGCGAGCTGACCATGATCTACACCGGCCCGCACCTGGTCCCAGGCGCGCCGACCCTGCACTAGGCTGCGGCCGCCCACCGGGACCGCCGCAGCCCATCGGCCAGATCAGCCTTGCGCCAGCCCGCGCGCCAGGTCGGCCTTGATGTCTTCCACCGATTCCAGACCGATCGCCATGCGCAGCAGACCATCGCGGATCCCGGCGGCATCACGCGCTTCTTGCGAGATGCGCCCGTGCGTGGTGGTCGCCGGATGCGTGATGGTGGTCTTGGTGTCGCCCAGGTTGGCGGTGATCGACACCATGCGGGTCGCATCGACAACCCGCCAGGCGGCATCCTTGCCACCCTTGACCTCGAAACTCACCACCGCACCGCCCGTTTTCTGCTGGCGCAGGGCCAGCGCATGCTGCGGATGCGACGGCAGGCCGGGATAGAACACGCGTTCGACGGCGCCTTGCTGCTCCAGCCACTGGGCCAGCGCCAGCGCATTGGCCGATTGCGCCTCCATGCGGATACGCAGGGTTTCGAGCCCCTTCAGAATGACCCATGCGTTGAACGGCGAAATCGACGGCCCCGCCGTGCGCAGGAACTTGAACACTTCTTCGACGATCGCCTTGTTGCCCAGCACGGCGCCACCGAGCACGCGGCCCTGGCCGTCGAGATACTTGGTAGCCGAATGCACGACGACGTCGGCGCCGTGTTCAAGCGGACGCTGCAGAACCGGCGAGCAGAAGCAATTGTCGACCGCCAGCAGCGCGCCGGCGGCATGCGCGACGGCGGCGACGGCGGCGATATCGACCAGTTCGGTCAGCGGGTTGGACGGCGTTTCGACGAAGAACAGGCGCGTGCTCGGACGCACCGCCGCGCGATAGGCCGCCAGATCGGTGGCCGGCACGAACGAGGTTTCGATGCCGAACTTGGACAGGATGTTGCCGAACAATTGCTGCGTGGAGCCGAACAGGCCGCGCGAAGCGATCACATGATCACCGGCCTTCAGCAGAGCCATCGCCAGCGACAGGATGGCCGCCATGCCGGACGCCGTGGCGACGCAGGCTTCAGCCCCTTCGAGGGCCGCCAGGCGCGTTTGCAGGGCGGTGACGGTGGGATTGGTGAAGCGCGAATAGACGTTGCCTTCGGCCGCGCCGGAAAAACGGGCCGCGGCTTCGGCAGCACTGCCGAACACATAGCTGGAGGTGAGGTACAGCGCTTCCGAATGTTCGCCGAACTGGCTGCGCTCGATGCCCGCGCGCACGGCGAGCGTATCGAGATCGAATTCTTCCATGTGAATGCCTTTCAGAAAGCAAAAAACCCGTTCACAGCATGAAGCGATGAACGGGTTCCCCGATCCGCTTTAGCTGTATTTGTGAAGCGCCCGCAAGCTGAGCTCAAATCGGCGCTGTCTTGTCGAACCTCGACGTCAGAAAACTACTCTTCCCTGCCCGCCTCGTCAAACATCAGTCTCGACGAGGTTCAGATCGGCATGATCCCCCTCATCTTCGGCAGCCAGGGCCCGGCGGCGGCCGTCTTCCATGTGCGACAGGTACTCGGCGGTGATGTCGCCGGTCACGTAGTGCCCATCGAAGCACGAGGTTTCGAAGTCGGTGATGTTCGGGTTGAGCGACCCCACGGCGCGCTTCAGATCGTCCAGATCCTGGTAGATCAGCGCGTCGGCGCCGATTTCGGCGGCCACTTCTTCTTCGGTGCGGAAGGCGGCGATCAGCTCCTTGCGGCTGGGCATGTCGATGCCGTAGACGTTGGCATGACGCACCGGGGGCGCCGCCGAGGCCACATACACCTTGGTCGCGCCCGTCTCGCGCGCCATGTTGATGATCTCGCGGCTGGTGGTACCGCGCACGATCGAGTCATCCACCAGCAGCACGTTCTTGCCGGCGAATTCCTGATACATGGCATTGAGCTTCTGGCGCACCGACTTCGATCGCACCGATTGGCCCGGCATGATGAAGGTGCGGCCGATATAGCGGTTCTTCACGAAGCCTTCGCGATACGGCACGTTGAGGATGGCGGCCAGTTCCATGGCCGCCGGCCGGCTCGAATCGGGAATCGGAATGACCACGTCGATCTTCAGGTGGCCGTATTCGCGCTTGATCTTTTCGGCCAGGAAAACACCCATCTTGATGCGGCTTTCGTACACCGAAATCCCGTCGATGAGCGAGTCCGGCCGCGCCAGATAAACGTACTCGAACATGCACGGTGCGAAGACGCGCCGTTCGGTGCACTGACGGCTCACCAGGCGGCCACGCGTGTCGATCAGGATGGCCTCGCCGGGGCCGACGTCGCGCACGACCTTGAAACCGAGCACGTCGATGGCCACGCTCTCGGACGCCACCATGTATTCGGTGCCATTCGGCGTTTCGTTCTTACCGATGACCAGCGGGCGGATGCCGAACGGGTCACGGAACGCCAGCAGGCCGTAGCCCGCGATCATCACCACGGCGGCGTAGGCGCCCTTGGCGCGGCGGTGCGTACCGCTGACGGCCTTGAAGATGGTTTCTTCGTCCAGGCGGAAGGAGCCTTGCGAAGCTTCCTGCAGTTCATGCGCCAGCACATTGAGCAGCACCTCCGAATCGGAGTTGGTGTTCATGTGGCGCAGATCGGCCAGGTACATTTCGCGCTTGAGCGCGTCGGAATTGGTCAGGTTGCCGTTGTGGGCCAGCATCAGGCCGAACGGCGAGTTCACGTAGAACGGCTGCGCTTCGGCCGCGTTGTAGGCCGAGCCCGCCGTGGGATAGCGGCAATGGCCGATGCCCCAGTTACCCAGGAGGTTGCGCATGTTGCGCGTGCGGAATACGTCCCGCACCAGACCCGAGCCCTTGTGCATGTGAAAGCGCCCGCCCTCCGCCGTGGCAATACCGGCAGCGTCCTGACCCCGGTGCTGCAAAACCTGGAGCCCGTCGTAGAGCAGTTGGCCAACGGGCGTGGTCGCCATCACGCCGATAATTCCGCACATACCTTCACCTGTTCATCGATACTTGATTCGCGCAGCCAAATCGCGGGGCAACCACGGTTTGCCTGCAATGACAGCGGTTTCCAGCGCCGGGGCGAACGTCGAATCGCGCCACCACGGCTCCTTTGGCCACTGCGTCAGTCCCGCCACACCCACCACCAATATGGCGACGAGCAAGGCGCGTACAACCCCGAAAGCGCCGCCGAGCAGTCTATCAACTGGCGCCAGGCCAATGACGCTGAGCAACTCTCGCAGCAAGAAACGTATCAATCCCAGAACCAGCAGTGTTGCAATGAACACCGCCAGAAAAGACGCCACCCAGACCAGCCAGGGCGTCTCGACCCAGTGCGCCATGGCCGGCGCGAGTACGGGCGCGCCATAACGCGCCGCGAAGAACGCGACGATCCAGGCGAGCAATGAAAAAATTTCGCTGATTAGACCGCGCCACACGCCAACGATCACGCTGAGGGCGAGCAGACACAAAAAAACATAGTCGAACAGCGTCATCAACGCTTACTTGGCGACGACCACGCCGGTCAGACCCGCTTGCTTGAGTTTGCCTTGCGCGCTATCGGCGGCCTGCCGGCTGGCGAACGGGCCGGCCCGCACACGGGTGCTTTCGCCCGCGCGCTCGGTGCTGGCCGCAAAACCGGCCGCCTTGGCGCGCGTCAGCACGCTCTTGGCGTTTTCGGCATCGCGATAGACGCCCAACTGAACATAGAACTTGGATGCCGCGGCGGCGGCCGGTTCGGCCCCCGCACCATCGAGGATGGCGCGTGCGCGCGCCGCATCACTGACGGCGGCCGGCGCCGACGCATGCGCCTGGCTGGCAGCGGCCGACGAGCGCGAACGCGACGACGCCGAAGAGGCGGCGGCCAT
>JASGFB010000186.1:0-4770 GCA_047605765.1 Rhodocyclaceae bacterium | reverse complement strand
GTGGAAGCCGCCGAAGGCCTCGCGCGCCAACGGGCCGAGGCGCGCATAACCGCGTGCCGAGCGCTCCGACAGGCGGGCATTCACCAGCAGCATCGGCGTGCCGACCCGCTGGGCGGCCTGCAGCGCGTTGGGCCAGACTTCGGTTTCCATCACGATGCCGGCCTGCGGCCGTACGCGGCGCATGAATCGGGCCATCAGCCAGGGCAGGTCGTAGGGCAGGTAGCTCTGGCGGATGCGCGCGTCCTTGCCGAACAGCTCGGCGCCGGTGGCGCGCCCCGTCGGGGTCATGTGGGTGAGCAGGATGTCGTGATCGGGAAAGCGGCCGCGCAGGGCCTTGATGAGCGGTTGCGCGGCGCGCGTTTCGCCCACTGACACGGCATGCAGCCACAGCACGGGGTTCTGGCTGCGCGGCACGCGCCCGAAACGTTCGCCGATGTGCCGCAAATAGGCCGGCTGCTTACGCGCCCGCCACGCCAGACGCAGCAATGCCAGCGGGATGATGGCCGTCCATAGCGCCGAATACAGGCCGCGTTTCATGGCAGCCACCGCTGCAGGCGTTCGAGTACTTGCTGAGGCGTCGGACCCAAACCGGCGGTGCCGAGATTGACCGCCTGCGGGCCGGCATAGACGCCGGTCAGACCGGGGTCGGTGGCGACGAACACCGCCACCACGGGGCGGCCGAGGGCCGCGGCCAGATGGGTCAGGCCGGTATCGACGCCGACCACGCACTGCGCCTGCGCCATCACGGCGGCCAGCGCATCGATGCGTGAGGGCGGCGCCACGACGGCACCCGGGATCTGCGCCGCCAGGCGCTCGGCGCGTTCGCGTTCGCGCGCGCTGCCGGCGGGCAGGACACTGAGCAGGCCGCGTTCGGCCAGGGCCCGCCCGAGGACGATCCAGTGATCTTCCTGCCACAGCTTGTCGTCACGGCTGGTGGCCGTCAGCAATACGCTGTACGGCACCGCCGGTACCCAGCCGGGTTGCGCCGCATGGGTGTGGATGCCGTACGACAGCGGGGTATCGGCGACATAGCCCGCCGCCGCCGCCGCCAGCCAGCGATTGCGTTCGACCGCGTGGGCCGTGCGCGGAATCACGTAATGGCGGTCATAGGCCAGCGCGGCGAGTGGCTCGCGCGCCACTTCGCGCGCGTAGCCGCAGCGCAGGCCGTGTGCCGCGCGCGTGATGAGGGCGCTCTTTACAAGTCCTTGCGTATCGATGACGAAATCATAGTGACGGGCACGCAGATTGACGCCGAACGCGCGCATTTCGCGCCAGGTGGCGCGCTCGCCCAGATGCTTGCGCCAGCGCCGCACGGCGACCGGGATGATCTGATGGACGCCGGGATGCAGGCGCGGGATATCGGCGAAGGATTCCTCGACGACCCAGTCGATCTGCAGGTGGGGCCAGATTCTGCGCAGATCGGTCACGACCGGCAGATTGTGGATGACGTCGCCGAGCGATGACGTTTTGACGAGAAGGACTGATCGCATGGGCGACGAAAGTTTCCGGCCGGCTGGCTGACGTAGAATGTCGGGCTACGAATTATATCTGTCCCGCTCATGGCCGACCGCTTGTTTGTATCCGCCGTCCTGATCACCCTGAACGCGGCCCGCTCGATCGAAGCCACGCTGGCGTCGCTCGGCTTCTGCAACGAAATACTGGTGGTCGATTCGGGGAGTACCGACGGTACGCAACAGATCGCCGCCCGCTATGGCGCCCGCGTCGTGCATGAAGAATGGCGCGGTTTCGGCCCGCAGAAGCAATTTGCCGTCGACGAGGCGCGCAACGATTGGGTGCTGTGTGTCGATTCCGATGAAATCGTCTCGCCCGAGCTTGAACGCAGCATCCGCCAGGCCATGGAACGCCCCTCCCACACCGCCTATGCGTTTGCCCGCTGCAACCGCTTCCTGGGGCGCTATCTCAAGCACGGAGAGGGTTATCCCGACTACTCGCTGCGCCTGTTCGACCGCCGCCACGCCCGCTGGTCGGATGACGTGGTGCACGAGCAGGTTATCTCGCTCGAACCGGTTGGCCGGCTGGGCGGCGATCTGCTGCATCATTCGGAAGACACATTGGAGTCTTATCTTGCCAAGCAGAACCGCTACACCACCCTGGCCGCGCAGGCCCTGGTGGCGGATGGCGGCGACGTGTCGGCGGCCAAGCTGGTGTTCAGCCCGCTGTTCCGCTTCGTGAAGTTCTACCTGCTGCGTGGCGGATATCGCGACGGGGCGGCAGGCTTCGTGCATATAGTCATCGGCTGCTTCAACAGTTTCATGAAATATGCGAAGGCGTTGGAGCTCAAAAGTCGCCCACCCGCGCCGTGACGCATGAGAATGTGAATACGCCGGTCCCGACACCGGCGTTTTTTCGAACCGATTCGCCCACTCGATCTGGGATCATTAGAACGCTATGAAGATACTTGTCACTGGTGCCGCGGGTTTCATCGGCATGCACACCGCGCTGGTTCTCCTTGGCCGTGGCGACGATGTCGTCGGCATCGACAACCTGAACGACTATTACGACCCACAGCTCAAGCGCGACCGCCTGGCTCGCCTGCAGACGCATGAGCGCTTCCGTTTCGAGGAGATCGACGTGGCCGACCGGGCCGCGATGGAACGCCTGTTCGCCGACGAGAAGTTCGACCGCGTGGTGCATCTGGCCGCTCAGGCCGGGGTGCGCTATTCGCTGGTCAATCCGCATGCGTACGCCGAGTCGAACCTGATCGGCTTCCTCAACGTGCTGGAAGGCTGCCGCCACAACAAGGTGGCGCACCTCGTCTATGCCTCGAGTTCGAGCGTCTACGGCGGCAACACCAAGATGCCGTTCTCCGAGCACGACGCCGTCGATCACCCGGTGAGCCTGTATGCGGCCACCAAGAAGGCCAACGAGCTGATGGCACACACCTACAGCCATCTCTACGGCCTGCCCACCACGGGGCTGCGCTTTTTCACGGTGTACGGCCCGTGGGGACGGCCCGACATGGCCTTGTTCCTGTTCGTTGACGCTGTCCTAAAGGGCAGGGCGATCGACGTGTTCAACCATGGGAAAATGCGGCGGGACTTCACCTACATCGACGATATCGTCGAAGGCGTGGTGCGCTTGCTCGATCGCCCTGCCACGCCGCGGCCCGATTTCGATCCGGCCAGCCCCGATCCTGCGTCGAGCAGCGCGCCGTATCGGGTTTTCAACATTGGCAACAGCGACCCGGTCGAGCTCATGGAATTCATCTCGGCGATTGAAAAGAGTCTGGGCATGGAAGCCACCAAGAACTTCCTGCCGATCCAGGACGGAGACGTGCCCGCCACCTTCGCCGACACCGCCGAACTGAACGCCTGGACCGGCTTTTCGCCGGCCACCAGCGTGACCGACGGGGTGGCGCGCTTCGTCAACTGGTATCGCGACTACTACAAGGTCTGAGGGGGCAGCCATGGCGCGCAAGACCTTGTATCTGATCGCCGGGGCTCGGCCGAACTTCATGAAGATCGCACCGATCATCCGCGCCCTGCGTGCGCGGTCGGACGACTTCGACTATCGACTGGTGCACACCGGTCAGCACTACGATCGCGACATGAGCGAGGTGTTTTTCGAAGAGCTCGGCATTCCCGCCCCGCACTTCCACCTCGAATGCGGCGGGGGCTCGCATGCCGAGCAGACTGCCAAGATCATGGTGGCCTTCGAACGCATCTGCCTGGAGGCCGACCCCAGGCCCGATTGCGTGCTGGTGGTGGGGGACGTCAATTCCACGCTGGCCTGCGCCATCGTCGCCAAGAAGCAGCAGATCCCGGTGGCACACGTCGAAGCCGGCCTGCGCAGCGGCGACCGTGCCATGCCGGAGGAAATCAACCGCCTGGTGACGGACAGCATCACCGACTGGTTCTTCTGCACCGAGCCGGCGGGGGTCGATAACCTCCTGCGCGAAGGGCAGGCACCGCAGCGCGTGTTCCACGTCGGCCACGTCATGATCGACAACCTGCTCTATCAGGTCGAACAGCTGGCGCGCACCGATGCCAGCGGGTTCGAGTCGACGCGGCTGAAGGCTCAGGCCGGCCCGCGCTATGGTGTCGTGACCCTGCATCGCCCGTCCAACGTTGATGACGCCGACGCGTTGCGGCGCGTCCTGGGGGCTTTGTCCACCGTCGCCGACGATATGCCGTTGGTGTTTCCGATGCACCCGCGCACGCGCGCCAACCTGGAGCGCTTCGGCATTGCCGTTCATCCGAACATCCTGGTGAGTCGGCCTTTGTCCTACATGGATTTTCTCAATCTGTGGAAGGATGCAAAGCTTGTCATGACCGACAGCGGCGGCCTGCAAGAAGAAACCACAGCGCTGGGCATCCCGTGCCTGACGCTGCGAGAAAACACAGAGCGCCCCATCACCCTGAGCGAAGGGACCAACACCCTGGTCGGAACCCATGCCGAACGCATCGTCGCGCAGGCGCGCGCAGCGTTGGCGCGCCCGGCGGGTGTACGGGAGGCGCGTCGTCCCGCTCTGTGGGACGGCAAAGCCGCGGAACGTACGATTCAGGCACTGCATGAGCAACTGATGTAGTGCGGCTTCACTCACCTATGAGAGTCAGCCATGCCCCTGCAACCCGTGATTCTGTCCGGTGGTTCCGGCACTCGCCTGTGGCCCGCCTCGCGTGAGCAATACCCCAAGCAGTTGCTGCCGCTGACCGGCGCGCGCACGCTGCTGCAAGAGACGGCGCTGCGCCTGTCGGGGTTCGAAGGCGCGGTGGCCGAGCCGATCATCGTCACCAACGAGGAATACCG
>JASGFB010000185.1:0-4838 GCA_047605765.1 Rhodocyclaceae bacterium | reverse complement strand
AAAGTAACTCGCCCGCCGGGGCGAGTCCCGGCCAACGCACGCTAGCAAGAACGCCACTTCAAGAACAGCAACGATCCAGGCAGCACAGACGCCAGGCGACCAAGCCCCGAACCAACGCACGCCAGCAAGCGCACAGAACCAGGGCTAACGAAGACTCAACAAAACCACGCCCCCCCCCTTCCCCGAATATCCCCATCGTCATAACCCTCAACACAGCCCACAAT
This sequence comes from Rhodocyclaceae bacterium, assembly GCA_047605765.1. Taxonomy (GTDB): domain Bacteria; phylum Pseudomonadota; class Gammaproteobacteria; order Burkholderiales; family Rhodocyclaceae; genus JBGVSA01. The sequence continues at coordinate 4,614 of JASGFB010000185.1, read as the reverse complement.
ACCCCCCACCCCCTTCGGAGAAAAAGGAATCCCACATGGATCAGCCCCGCATCCTCATCATTCCCGGCAGCGCGCGCCACGACTCCCTCAACCGCAAACTCGCCACCTGCGCCCAACAGACCGCCGAAGCAGCCGGCCTCCAGGCGCGCACGCTCGATCTGCGCGCCCTCGAACTACCGGTCTACGACGGCGATCTCGAAGCCGATCAAGGCGTTCCCGTAGGGGCGCACACGCTGCAGAGTGCCCTCATCGAGAGCGACGCACTGCTCATCGTCACCCCCGAATACAACGGCTTCCCCACCCCCCTCGTGATCAACGCGTTCGACTGGCTGTCGCGCATCCAGGCGGCCGACGACCGGCCAGCGGGGCTGGCGGTGACGGCCAACAAAGCGGCCGGGCTGCTGTCGGCCTCGCCGGGGCCGCTCGGCGCGCTGCGCTCGATGAACTTCGTCCGCCAATACCTGCAGATGGCCTTCGGCATGGTGGTATCGCCCCAGCAGTTCGCACTGTCGCGCGCCCATGAAGCCTTCAATGACGACGGCAGCCTGAAAGAAGCGCGCGCGGCGCAGTCGGTGAAGAATGTGGTGGAATCGCTCGCCCGCCTGGCGCGGGGGCTCGCGGCGGTGTAATGCTCACGCGGCCGCCGGCAAGGCCCGCAAGAAGGCCAGCAGGGTCGTTTCTTCGGGCTTGAGGCCGGCACGCTTGCGAACCTTTTTCAGGCCGACCAGGCGGCCCTCGATGAAGGCATCGAGAATCGCCGGATGGATGTAGCACTTGCGGCACACGGCGGGCGTATTGCCCAACTGGCGCGCCACCTCCGGCACCAGCCGCGCCAGTTCCTTGCGCGCGCGCTCGGGACCCTGCCAGGGCGTCTTGCGCAACACTTCGAGCGCCAGCGCGCTGCCCGCCCAGGTGCGGTAATCCTTGGCGGTAAAATCCTGGCCGGCATGGGCGCGCAGGTAATCGTTGATGTCCTGTGAGGCGACGCCGCGCCGCTGGCCGTCGTCGTCGAGGTACTGAAAGAGCTGCTGCCCCGGCAGTTCGAGGCACCGCTTGAGGATGCGCGCCAGGCGCGGATGACGGATGTTCACATCGTGTTCGACGCCGCTCTTGCCGCGAAAATGAAAACGGATGGCATGGCCGCTGACGTCCACATGCCGATTGCGCAGGGTGGTGAGGCCGAACGATTTATTCTCGCGCGCATAACGGCTGTTGCCCACCCGGATCAGCGTTGCGTCGAGCAGGGACACCACGGCCGCCATCACCTTGTCACGCCCCAGGCCGGGCTCGGCCATGCTGCGCGCCAGTTGCCGCCGCAGGCGTGGCAGTACCTGCCCAAAGGCCATGAGGCGTTCGTATTTCTGGGTGTCGCGCACTTCTATCCAGCGCACGTGGTAGCGATACTGCTTGCGGCCGCGCGCATCGCGCCCGGTCGCCTGCAGGTGGCCATGGCGGTCCGGGCAGATCCATACGTCGCGATAGGCCGGCGGGATGGCCAGCCGGTTGATGCGCGCGATCTCGTCGGCGTCGCGGATACGGGCCCCGTCAGGTGTGTAGTAGGCGAACTTGCCCGCTTCGAGGCGGCGTGTGATGCCGGCGCCGACGTCATCCACGTAGTGCAGTTCGGGGGCGGCTTCCTTGAGCGCCTGGCACAGCGCGCGCGACAGCCCGTCTACGGCGCCGGATCCAGATCCATCCCCCCTTGATAAATTGTGTGACGCCTCGCGCGCGTTCATCCGCCCTCCTCCGGCGCAGGCCGTGCCGTACCGGGCGCACAGCAAGAGTGGTGCCGTGTGGCGGGCGGGGGTGGACTGATGGACGCCCCGATCAACGCCCCCTGGGCAAGAACGCTAAAATCCACCCTTTCCGCTTGACCGGGCACGCTCCACCACCGGCCCGCTCGCTGCCATGACCGCTCTGCGCCCCGCTCGCCTGCACCTTGCCGACAACGGCATTCCGTACTCCAGCGAGTACGACGATATCTATTATTCGGATGGCGGCGCCCTCGAACAGGCCGAACAGGTGTTCCTGGCGGGCAATGCCCTGCCGGCGCGCTGGCATGGACGCACGCAGTTCGTGATCGCCGAGACCGGCTTCGGACTCGGCCATAATTTCCTGGCCACCTGGGATGCCTGGCGACGCGATCCGCAGCGTCCCGAACGGCTGCATTTCATCTCGGTCGAAAAGCATCCTTTCACTGCCGCCGACATGGGGGCGGCGCATGCGCGCTCCGGCGCGCCGCTCGATCTGTCACACGCCCTGCGTACCCGCTGGCCGATGCTGATGCCGGGCGTGCACCGCATCGAACTGGCCGACGGCGCGGTGATCCTGACGCTGTTGCTGGGCGATGCCGAAACCATGCTGGCCGGCTACGACGCCCAGGTGGATGCGATCTACCTCGACGGTTTTTCGCCCAGTCACAACGCCAGCATGTGGTCTCCCGCCGTATTCAGCCAATTGGCGCGCCTGGCCGCCCCCGGCTGCACCCTGGCGACGTGGTCGGCATCGGGCGCCGTGCGCGGCGCCTTGAGCGAGGCTGGATTCGTCGTTGCCAAGGCCAGCGGCTTCGGCTCCAAGCGTCACATGCTCAAGGGCCTGTGGCCGGCCACCGAACCCGCACCCAAGGCCGACACCGGCAAGCGCCACGCCATCGTCATCGGCGCCGGCCTGGCCGGCACGGGCATCACCGAGCGCCTGGCGGCGCGTGGCTGGCAGGTCAGTCTGTTCGATGAGCATCCACGCCCTGCGCAAGGCGCCTCCGGCAACGTGGCGGGCGCCTTCCGGCCCTTGCCGAGCGCCGACGACAATCTGCTCTCGCGCGTGACGCGTGCCGGTTTCCTGTATGGGCTGCAGCACCTGAGCCAGTTGCATGAACGCGGCCATGCCGTGCGCTGGGATGCCTGTGGCGTGCTGCACATCGCACGCGATGCCAAGCAGGCCGCCAAGCAGGCGGAGACGGTGGCGGCCCTGCATGCGCCGGCCGATTTCGTGCAGTTCGTGGATGCCGATTACGCCAGCGCGCTATGCGGCCAGCCCACGGCTGCCGGCGGATGGTGGTTTCCGCGCGGTGGCTGGGTCAGCCCGCCAAGCCTGTGCGAAGCCAATCTGGCGGCCGCCAACGGCCGCGTGCACACCGTCTTCAACGCACGCGTGGCGCGCTTGGTGCGCCGCAACGATCACTGGGTGGTGTACGACGAGAACGATGCCGAGCTGGCGCGCGCCCCACACGTGGTGCTCGCCAATGCGCACGATGCCCGCCGGTTGGGCGGCGTCGACTGGCTACCGTTGCGGCCCGCGCGCGGTCAGGTCACGCACATGCCGTCCTCCTCCGGTGGCGAGTTGCGCACCGTGGTGTGCGGCAGCGGCTACGTGACGCCGGACGTAGACGGCGTCATGCCGATGGGCGCCAGCTTCGTGGTCGACGACGCCACCACCGATCTGCGCGACGAAGAACACGCCGAGAACATCTCCAAGCTGGAGAAAATGCTGCCGTCATTGGCCGAGGACATGCGCAACATACCCTCGCACGACGGCCGTGCCAGCGTACGGCCGGTGTCGCCCGACCGCCTGCCGATGGTGGGCGCCCTCGATGAGGGCTGCTGGCTGTTGTCGGGTTTCGGCGCGCGTGGCCTGGTATGGGGCGCACTGTGCGCCGAGTTGCTGGCCACCCAGATGAACAATGAGCCGCCTCCCGTCGAACGCGCCTTGGCGCTGGCCCTGGCACCTGATCGTTTCCGTCCCGACGAACGCTCTCTGTCGTCCTGAATCGCCCGCCCAACGGCCCTCTCCGGGTGTCGGTCCGGTTCCTACATTGGTGCCGGACCGCCTGTGCCATAGTGCCCTAGCAAGCTACGCGCCTGCGTTGACGCGACGGCGCGGCAAGCATTCAAGGAGCATAAAAAAATGATCACCCATACACACAGACATCAATCGGGTCAGGCCAGCCTGCACCCGATCATCTGGATTGCGGCGATTGCCGTGATCCTGTTCGCCGCCGTCGGCATTGCCAAGACCATGGGCTGGATCGGCGCCGCGCCCAGCACGGCGGCCGAGCAGATCGTGTCGCAGGCAAGCAGCAGCGCAGCCTCATCGGTATCGGCCAGCCTGGCCGCCACCAGCGCACCCGCCAGCGTGGCGACGGCCCCCGCCACCCCGCCGCGTCATGCCAACAGCAAGCGCAGCGATACCACCGCGGCGGCGCGCAACGACGCCGAACCGGCTTACCCGCCGGCCACCCGCGTGGCACAGGTATGCAGTCACTGCGGCACCGTCGAATCGGTGCGCGCGGTGCAGGCCGAGGGCCAGGGTACCGGGGTGGGTGCCGTAGGTGGCGCAGCCGTCGGCGGCGTGCTCGGTCACCAGGTCGGCAAGGGCTCGGGCAAGGATGTGGCCACTGTCGCCGGCGCCCTGCTCGGCGGCTTGGCGGGCCACCAGATCGAGAAGCGCGTGCGCACCGAAACCCATTACGAGATCGCGGTACGCATGGACGATGGCTCGCGCCAGGTTTTCACCGACCCCAACGCGCCTTCGTGGCAGCAAGGCGATCGCGTACGCGTGGTCAATGGCGGCATCACCCGCGATACGCGGGCCAGCGGCAGCCAGACCCTGTGACCG
>JASGFB010000184.1:0-4911 GCA_047605765.1 Rhodocyclaceae bacterium | reverse complement strand
GGCGCCGGCTCAGGCAGCCCCACCCCCACCACCGGCCGCCGCCTACGCACCGGCTGAATGGAACGTGCTGCCCGGCTGGCGGCAAGACAACCTGGCCGAGCTGTGGGCACCGTTCCTGGCATCCTGCGCGGCCTTGCGCGTGCCCGACACAGCCAACGCCTGGAAGCCGGTGTGCGACGCCGCCCGCGCCCTGCCGGCCACGCCCACCACGCGTGACGTACGCGCCTTTTTCGAGCACCACACGCAGCCGTGGACGCTGCGCAATGCCGACGGCGGCAGCGAAGGCTTGCTGACCGGCTATTACGAACCGCTCATCCGTGGCAGCCGCCAACGCAGTGCGCGCTACGCGGTGCCGGTGTACGGCGTGCCGGACGATCTGATCACCGTCGACCTCTCCGAGATCTATCCCGAACTCAAGACCATGCGCCTGCGCGGCCGCGTCGAGGGCCGCAAACTGGTGCCTTATAGTGCGCGCGCCGACATCGAACATCGCGCTGGCGACAAGGGCGTGCTGCTGTGGGCCGAAGACCCCATCGATTTCTTTTTCCTGCAGATCCAGGGTTCGGGGCAAGTGCAATTGCCGGGTGGCGAGCGCGTGCGGCTGGCCTACGCCGACCAGAACGGCTACCCGTACCAGTCCATCGGGCGCTGGCTGATCCAGAAGGGCGAACTGACGCTCGATCAGGCCAGCATGCAGGGCATCAAGGCGTGGGCGGCCGCCAACCCGGCGCGTTTGAACGAACTGCTCAACGCCAATCCGAGCTATGTCTTCTTCCGCGAAGAAGCCGCCACCGGCAGCGGGCCGCGCGGCTCGCAGAACGTGCCGCTGACCGCCGGCCGCTCAATCGCCGTCGACATCGGCACCATCCCCCTGGGCAGTCCGGTGTTCCTGGCCGCCCCGATGCCCGACGGGCCGGGTCTGCAGCGGCTGGTGCTGGCGCAGGATACGGGGGGCGCCATTCGTGGCCGCGTGCGCGGCGATTTCTTCGTCGGCTTCGGCGCCCAGGCGGGAGCCACCGCCGGCCGCATGAAACAGGCGGTACGCATGTGGGTGCTGTGGCCCACCGGCGCCACGCCGCCCGAAGCGCGCAAGTAAACACGCCCCCTCGCCATGCGCCTGACCGTCGCCTCGTTCATCCGTACGATCCGCAGCGTCGGGCGCGCTGTCGCCTATCTGGACACCCACCTCGACGAAGACCTGGATCTGCGTCGCCTGGCCGACGTGGCCTGCCTGTCGCCCAGCCACTTCGACCGGCTCTACCGCCGCAAGATCAATGAGACGCCGATGGCCACGGTGCGGCGCCTGCGTCTGGCGCGGGCACGGCGGCAGATCGAAAGCGGGGGCCAGGCCATCACCCGCGTTGCTCACGATGCCGGCTACGGTTCGCTGGCCGCGTTCTCGCGCGCCTTCGCCGCGGCGTTCGGCCACGCACCCTCACAACCCGCCCCCAGCCGGCCAGGCGCGACCTTGCCGGCGCCCCGGCTGGTGCGCCTGGCGGCCTTGCCGATGGCCGGGCTGCCTTATCGCGGCAGCCTGCGCCAGGCCTGCCGCGTCGGCGCCGAACTGGACGGACGCATCGCCGTCAGCGGCACGCGCCATTGGCGCAAGTGGCGGCTGTGTGACGCCCGCGAACCGCTGTCGCGCGAAGAGGGCCACGCCGACTGCGTCATTGCCGTGCCGCAGATCCAGCTCACCGCGCCCCTGCCGGATGCCGACCCGCTGATCCTGGGGGCGCACACCTATGCGGTGTTCGACCTGCTCGGTGACGCACACCCCGGCCTGCCGGCGCTGCACGCCCACATCCGCGACCACCTCGCCGCCGAACCGGTCGAAGGCCGCGCCCTATGGCGTGATGTGTCGGTGCCCGGCTACACACCGCCGAGCGAACACCATCAGCAACTGTGGCTGCCGGTGGTCGCACGCATCGACAGCGCCCCGGCGATCGCGCCGGGCGCCTTTACGCTGCCGCAGGTGCGTCGCCCCTGCACCTGACCGTCACGCATCTGGCCGGCGCGCAAACGTTCGGCCTTTTGTTGCACACCCTTAATGCAACAGTGTTGCACCAGCAACGTAATTGTGTTGCAATCGCCCCCTATGCAATACCGCACGCCCGCCCCCTCCACGTCGACCGCCGCCGCACTGGCCGACCGCATCCGCGCCCTCGGCGCACGCGCCACGCCTGCCCGGGTGGCCGTCATGCGCCTGCTCGAATCGGGTGAGCACGCCTTGTCGCACCACGACATCGAAAGCGCGCTGGCCGACGCCGGCTTCGATCGCGTCACGCTCTACCGCGTCCTCGACTGGCTGGTGGAAAACGGCCTCGCCCATCGCGTAGCCGACGCCCAGCGGGTGTTCCGCTTTTCGGCGGCGCGCGAGGCCGCCATCCATACGGCGCACGCGCACTTCCGCTGCGAAGGCTGCGGCCGTGTGTTCTGCCTGGAAGACGTCGCCATCACAGCCCCCCGTCTGCCCGAAGGTTTCGTCAGCCGCGCAATCGACTTCAACGTGTCCGGCCAATGCGCCGGCTGCGATGCGCACCACAAGAAGAACGAAGGAAAACGCTAAATGCTCTTGGGATCGATCGTCCTGGCCACCTTGCTCGGCGGCCTGCTCAGCATGCTCGTCGCCGGTCTCATCGTGGCGGGTTTTCCGCAGCGCTGGCTGCCGCGTCTGGTGGGATTCGCCACCGGGGTGCTGCTGGCCGTGGCGCTGCTCGACGTGTTGCCGGAAGCCATCGAATCGGCGGCCGAGCTGAACATCGAGCCGCACACCATCTTCGCCACGCTGCTGATCGGCGTACTGGCCTTTTTCGGTGCCGAACGCGTAGCCCTGTGGCGCCACTCGCACCCCGAAGGCGAAGGCCATCACGATGAGCCGCACGCGGGCCACCATCACCACCACATCCGCCATGACACTGCGCTATCGGTGATGATCGGCGACAGCTTCCACAATTTCGTCGACGGCGTGCTGCTGGCGGCGGCTTTCCTGGTCAGCCCGGCGCTGGGCTGGAGCACCGCGGTGGGCGTCATCGCCCACGAAATCCCGCAAGAAGCGGGCGACTTCGCCATCCTGCGCGCCGCCGGCATGAGTACCCGCAAGGCGCTGACCTTCAACGGTGTGTCGAGCCTGATGTCGATCGCCGGTGGCGTACTCGGTTACTTCGCGCTGTCACATACGCAAGGCATGCTGCCGTACTGCCTGACGATCGCGGCGGCCAGCTTCCTGTACATCTCGATCTCCGACCTGCTGCCGCTGCTGCGGCGCGAGGCGCACTTCCACACCTCGGTGTGGCAGATCGCCGCCATGCTGGCCGGGATCGTAGCCATCGCGGCGACGGGCCTGTTCCATGGCCACGCACACTGATCGACCCTATACGCGACACAATGCGCATCCCCGTCACTCTGCTCACCGGCTTCCTGGGTAGCGGCAAGACCACGCTACTCACGCGCCTGCTGCACGACCCGGCCATGGCCGGCGCCGCCGTCCTCATCAATGAGGTGGGCGAAGTCGGCCTCGATCACCACATGGTGCAGGAGGTAGCCGAAGAAATCGTGCTGCTCGAATCGGGCTGCCTGTGCTGCACCGTGCGCGGCGATCTTTCGCGCAGCCTGCGCGAGTTGTTCATGCGGGCACTACGGCGTGACATCGCGCGCCTCGATCGCGTGGTCATCGAAACCACCGGTCTGGCCGATCCGGCGCCGGTGATCCACACGCTGATGAACGATTTCTTCCTGGCGCCGCGCTTCGTGCTGGACGGCGTCATCACCACCGCCGACGTCGGCCACCTGCGCGAACAGATCGAACAGCAGCCCGAAGCGCTCAAGCAGATCGCCGTGGCCGACCGCGTCATCCTGACCAAGACCGACCTGGCCGGTGAGGCGCTGGTCGACACGGCGCGTGCGACCGTGGCGGCCATCAACCCCACCGCCACCTGCATCGACGTCCGCGACGTCCATGACGCCAGCATCATCGCCGGCATGGGGATGTACGACGGCCCCAGCCGCTCAGCGGACGTACGCCGCTGGCTGGGCGAGGTCGCCGCCGCCGAACAGGAGCGGCTCGTCGCGCGCGCCGGCGTGTTCGGCGCCTTTGGCCCCGATGCGCCCGCCGTGCTGCACGACCGCCGCATCGCCAACTATGTGCTGCGCATCGCCAAGCCGGTGCATTGGGGCGGCTTCCTGCTCGCCATCGATCTGCTGCAATCCATCGTCGGCGATCAGTTGCTGCGCGTGAAGGGGCTGGTGGCCGTCGAAGGCGAGGACGCGCCGCGCGTCTTCCACGCCGTGCAGCACGAACGCTATCCGGCCGATCCGCTGCCCGCGTGGCCGGACGACGATCACGACACGCGCCTGGTCTTCATCGTGCGCGACCTGCCACGCGCCATCATCGAGCGCGCCTTCGCCAGCCTCATCGAAGCGGCATGATCGCCCGCCTGCGGCGCCTGCCCGGCATCGTCGCGTTCATCGCGCTGTTCCTGCTGTCGCAGAATGCCGCCAGCATGCACGCAATCGGCCACGAATGGGCCGAAGCGCAGACCTATGCCGCCCTCGGCGGCGACCACGTCGACCCGGCGGGTGCCGATGATCTGCTGTGCGCCCTGTGCCAACTGGCCGCCCACTGTCACGGCGCACTGCCCAGCGCACCCTTGCCGCTGGCTACGCCCGAGCCCCCCAGCACACCGGTGCCCACCGGCGTACCGCTCACGCTGGCCGCCACCGCCCAGCATCGGCACGCCCGCGCGCCGCCCGCCCTCCTGCGCGCCCCCCTCGTGTAACCCCAACCCTTTGAATTCACGTACCGCGTCAAACCACGCGGTGCGTTCGTGCGCGCCTCTGGCGCGCCGCAGGAGAACCTCATGCTTCCGAATATCCGTTCGGCCCGGCAGGCCCGCGTGCCGGCGCGCCGCGCCG
>JASGFB010000183.1:0-4916 GCA_047605765.1 Rhodocyclaceae bacterium | reverse complement strand
GCGCGCCCTCGGCGGCCGGCGGCAGCGGCGCCAATGAGGTCTCGCCGCTGGGCACCGGCGCCGGTGCGGCGTTGACCACATGCTCGTAGAGCGTCAGCGAGCTGACGGTGCCGTCGGCGAACACCAACTGGTCGGTGGTGGCGGCGTTGTTGGTGCGCGTGAACACCACGCTCTCGGCGCTGGCGCCCACGCCGCGCGTCAGCGTGATGTTCACCCCCGATACGCTGGCCGTGTAATCGGCAAAGTTGCCTTCCAGGTACAGCTTGTCGGCCCCGGCGCCGCTGGCGGTGAAATCGAAGTTGATGCCGGGGCGTACGAACACCGCGTCCACGCTCGACGAGCCGACATAGGCGATGGTCTGGCCGGCCAGCGTCAGGCTGCCGTACGAAAGATCGAGATCGAGAAAGTTGGCACCGGACGACGACGTAATGAAGTACTTGCTGGTAGTAGCCATGACGTGTTCCTTGGAGCGTTGGGGTGGGGGTGTTCAGACGCGCGTAGCCGATCGCCGCTCGCGCGCCGTCCTCTTTTTCCGTCCGTCCGCCGGGCCGGGCCCGGGGCGGCTGGTGATCGCCGTAATCAAGACATCGCCTGTGAAGCCGTGCACCGCGCCCGCCCGGCCGCGTGCCCACCGCTGGCACAGCGGGCCAGGGTGCGGACGCGGGGGACGGGATGAAACCAGAGATGAAACCGAACGCCAGGGCAGCGCCGCGACCACGCGCGGCAAGGCGCGCGGCCGGTCTCGGCACACAAGCAGATACACAGAAGCATCAATGGTCGGGCCCGCCGGGGGCCGTTCCTCTTTCCGCGTAGAACTCATGGTCACCGCGCCTCCCAGAACATGAAGGGATCATGCAGAAGAGCGCGCCAGCACTGGCGTGGGCATAACGATATGTCCTTGCCTGTGCAAGGAAGTGCGTACGCGTGAAATGCCCGGAATGCTGATCGAAAGGATGCTTTTGAGGACTCAAGCGAAGACGGCCTCGCAGCGCGAGGGCGCCCGCCCCCTGGACTGCGCGCGACCATGGCCACCGATGCTTTGATGCACCTGGCATAGCAGCGGCGCATCGATGCGGCGTCATTCGTTTACGAATCAACGCGCCATGTGCGCAAGGGCATATCGATGGCGCGAACGCGCCGTGGCACTGCCGCGCGGATCAGCAGCGGGCGTCGAACTTCCAGGCCGTCAGCGTGCGCCGACGGGCGGTGAGCTGGTCACCTTCGAGCGGGCCGTGAGCGGCGCGCAACAGGCTATCGATCCAGCGAATGCGCTCATCGACACTGTCGCAGGTGACGCTTTCCGGTCCGGTCAGGGCCCGCGCGGTCGCGGGGTGGGCGGCGGGTGCCACAGGCGTCTCGGCGATGGGCGCCGCCGGCCGTGGCAGCGCGGCGAGCTGGTCGCGGAACGGCCGTTCCGGCGACAGCCCGGCGCTGGCGCTGCGGGTATCGACGATCCTTGCCGTGCCGCCGCATGGCCGGTCGGCGTACTCGACGCGGCCGTTGGTGTGGCACTTGAAGACCTGCGGCGCTTCTGCCCGACGCGCGGTATCCGGCACCGCCTGCGGATATGTCACCGTCGGCGCCGGCGCTGCGCTGCTGCCGGGCACCGGCCCGTAGGTGCCGGTACTCATCGCGGAGGGGATCGTCGCCCGTTGTGGCGGCACGGCACGGCCGAGGTAATCCCAGGCCAGCAGTGCCCCCAGCACGGTGACGATCGCCAGCAGGATGCACAGCAGCCGGTTTGTCATGGGACGAATGATTTTGTGTGTCGGGCAGGCGTTCGAATGCCGTCGGCGATTTTGTCATTTATTGTGTTTTTTCGCCTCTGGGACTGCCCTGACGGGCATTCCCTATCAGGAGTTTCCCGTAATTTCCGTCAAGGCAATGTCAATTTGCGCCGATGAGGCATTCGCATAGTTGCGAAGTAATCGCGACGACAAAAAAGAGACACACAGGACAAGATATCCATGAGCATCAACAAGAAAATCATCGTACTCGTGCTGGTCGCGCTGCTGACCTGCGCGGCACTGGTGGGCGGGGCACTGGTGGGGTTGCAACGTATCAAGCTGGGGGTGGATGAACTGGGCTCGCGCACGCTGCCGGCGACCATGCTGGCCGGCGACGTGCGGGCCACCTATCTGACTTTGCATTCGACAACCTACGACCGTATCGCCGCCCATGACCCGGCGGCGGTGGAAGCTGTCAACGCCAAGCTCAAGACGCTCAACGAAAAGCTCACCGACGAGATCACGCGCTACGGCAACACCACCACCGACGCGCAGGAAAAGAAGCTGCTCGACGAGGTCAAGATGAGCATCGGCTCATACATCGGCAAGATGGCGCAGATCGGCAACCTGGCCGAAATGGGCGAGCAGACGATGGCGCTGGACATCATGCAGTCGCAGGTGGCGCCCATCCACAAGACGCTGTCCGATGCGCTCGATTCGCTGCTCAAGAGCCGCGCCGCCCAGGCCAAGGCGCAGGAAAACGCCGCCAAGGGGGCGTTCACCACCACGGTGACGGCAGTGCTCGGCGCCGCCGCGCTGGGGCTGGTGTTCATCGGCGGTATCGGCGTCCTGCTCGGCCGCTCGATCACCGGGCCGCTGGCGCAGATGCAGCGCGCCATCGTCACCACCGCCGAGCAGTTGGACTTCCGCAACGATGTGCCGGTCAGGTCGCGCGACGAGATCGGCCGCACGCTGGTCGCCTACAACACGCTGATGGCCCGCCTGCGCGAGAGCTTCGCGTCGATCCAGCAGGCCACCGAACGCATGCGCGCGGTGGCCAGCACGGCCGAATCGTCGTCGCACCAGATCGCCGACAATTCGCAGAACCAGAGCGAGGCGTCGGCCGGCATGGCCGCCGCCGTCGAAGAGCTGACCGTGAGCATTTCGGCCGTCGCCCACCAGGCCGACGAGGCGGCGCAACGCACCGAGTCGTCGCGCGACATCGCCGGCGAAGGCGGCAGCGTGGTGCTGTCGACGGTCACCAGTATCCAGACCATCGCCGACACCGTGCACAACGCGGCGCGCCAGATCGAGGCGCTGCGTGGCGACAGCGACAGTATTTCGAGCTCGGCCAACATCATTCGCGAGATCGCCGAGCAGACCAACCTGCTGGCGCTCAACGCCGCCATCGAAGCGGCCCGTGCCGGCGAACAGGGCCGCGGTTTCGCGGTGGTGGCCGACGAGGTGCGCAAGCTGGCCGAGCGCACCGCGCTGTCCACCCGCGAGATCACCGAACTGCTCACGCGCATGCAGAACAGCGCAGCCACCGCCGTGCAGAGCATGACCAACGCCGTGCGCGAAGTTGGCCAGGGCGTGGACAATGCCCAGCGCGCCGGTGAATCGATCCAGGACATCAAGCGCGAATCGGAGCGCGTGGTGGATGTGGTGCACGAGATCTCGCAGGCGGTGCGCGAACAGAGCGCCGCCAGCACGACCATCGCGCAGCAGATCGAACAGATCGCGCAGATGACCGAGCAGAACACTGAAGCGGCCAAGTCCTCGGCCGCCGCTGTCGATGAGCTGGCCGCCATGAGCCAGGACATCGCGCACACCCTGGCCGCCTACAAGGTCTGATCCAAACGCCCGCCCCGCCACCGGCCCGACGCCGGGCGCGGGGCGGCGCCGGGCCGGCGTACGAAAACGTACGCTCCGCGCCACCCGCCCCACCGAATCGTTCGCGCACGTACGGCGCGGGCATCGCCTGAAATCCACCAAACGCCCGCCCCGCCTGGGTTTTGCGGTTGTGGCACGGTCTTCGCAATATCACCTGCGTCGTTCAATTGCCGCGCGTTCATGTCATCAGCATGCGCCGGCGCTTTCACCAGGTACGCGAGGACTCATCCATGACACGCAAGATCGCCATTTACGGCAAGGGCGGGATCGGCAAATCCACCACGACGCAGAACACCGCGGCGGCGATGGCCCACTTCCATCGCAAGAAGATCTTCATCCACGGCTGCGATCCCAAGGCCGACTCGACCCGGCTGATTCTCGGCGGCAAGCCGCAAGAGACGCTGATGGACGTGCTGCGCGATCTCGGCGCCGAGAAGGTCACCAATGACATCGTCGTCAAGACCGGCTTCGAAGGCATCCGCTGCGTCGAATCGGGCGGCCCGGAGCCGGGCGTGGGCTGCGCCGGCCGTGGCGTGATCACCGCCATCGATCTGATGGAAGCCAACGGCGCCTACACGCCGGACCTGGATTTCGTGTTCTTCGACGTGCTCGGCGACGTGGTGTGCGGTGGCTTCGCCATGCCGATCCGCGACGGCAAGGCGCAAGAGGTCTACATCGTCGCCTCCGGCGAGATGATGGCCGTGTATGCCGCCAACAACATCTGCAAGGGCCTGGTGAAGTACGCCAAGCAAAGCGGCGTGCGCCTGGGCGGCATCATCTGCAACAGCCGCAAGGTGGACCGCGAGCGCGACTTCATCGAGGAATTCACCGCCGCCATCGGCACCCACATGATCCACTTCGTGCCGCGCGACAACATCGTGCAGCGGGCCGAGTTCAACAAGAAGACGGTCACCGAGTTCGACGCGGCTGAACAGCAGGCGCAGGAATACGCCGAGCTGGCGCGCAAGATCATCGAGAACGAGCAGTTCATCATCCCCAAGCCGCTGTCGATGGACGAACTGGAAGCCATGGTCGTCAAGTACGGCCTGGCCGACTGAGCGCGCCCTCCCCCGCCAACTCTAGCGGCCGCGCGCGCTGCGCGCGGCCAGGAGCGAAAGCATGCCGTACCACACTTTCAAATGCAGCGAGTGCATCCCCGAGCGCACCCAGCACGCCGTCATCAAGGGGCCGGGTGAAGACCTCACCTCGGCTCTGCCGCTGGGCTACCTGAATACCATTCCGGGTTCGATCTCGGAGCGCGGCTGTGCCTACTGCGGCGCCAAGCACGTCATCGGC
>JASGFB010000182.1:0-4984 GCA_047605765.1 Rhodocyclaceae bacterium | reverse complement strand
GGGGGCGGTACACCCGCTGGGGGGGTCACCGGCCCTTTTTCATTTGTCGATCGGAGAACTGGATTGTCCAAGCAAACCCCGCTCTACCAGACGCACCTCGAGGCCGGCGCCAAGATGGTGGATTTCGCCGGTTGGGACATGCCCATCCATTACGGCTCGCAACTCGAAGAACACCACACCGTGCGCAACGGCGCCGGCATGTTCGACGTCTCGCACATGCTGGCGGTGGACGTGGCCGGTGCGGGTGCGCAAGGCTTCCTGCGTCAGTTGCTGGCCAACAACATCGACAAGCTCAAGGAGCCGGGCAAGGCGCTGTATTCGTGCCTGCTGGCGCGCGACGGCGGCGTGCTGGACGATCTGATCGTCTATTTCTTCGCACCGGATTCCTTCCGCATCGTGGTCAACGCCGGCACCGCCGACAAGGACGTGGCGTGGATGCGCGAACAGGCTTCCAAGCTGCCCGCCGGCGGCAACGTCACCCTCACCGCTCGCCGCGACCTGGCCATGATCGCCGTGCAGGGCCCGCAGGCCCGCGCCAGCGTGTGGCAGGCACTGCCCGGCTCGCAGGCGGTGTCCGAAACGCTCAAGTACTTTCAGGCAGCACAATGGGGCGATGTCACGATCTGCCGCACGGGCTATACCGGTGAAGAAGGTTTCGAACTGATCCTGCCGGCGACCCAGGCGGTCCCCACCTGGCAGGCGCTGGCCGCCGCCGGCGTGCGGCCGACCGGCCTGGGCGCGCGCGATACGCTGCGCCTGGAGGCGGGCATGAATCTGTATGGTCAGGACATGGACGAAGCGGTCAATCCGCTCGAATCGGGCCTGGCCTGGACGGTGGACCTGTCGGGCGATCGCGCCTTCGTGGGCCGCGCGGCGCTCGAAGCGGCACCCGCCCAGCGCACGCTGGTCGGCCTGGTGCTGGAAGACCGCGGCGTTTTGCGCAGCCACATGAAGGTATTCACCGACAAGGGTGAAGGCGAAACCACCAGCGGCAGCTTCGCACCGACCATGAACGCCTCGATCGCCCTGGCCCGCGTGCCGATGGGCGTGGTGCCCGGCGACAGGGTCGAGGTGGATATCCGTGGCAAACGCCTGAAGGCGCGCGTGGTCAAGACGCCGTTCGTGCGTCACGGCAAGGTGCTGGTCTGACCACTGCGGGCGAGTGACTGGTTTAATACGCGTCGCCCCGCTACGCGCAGGGACGGCGCCAATGAATACACAAGGCAGGCCCCCGGCCTGCCCTGGCTCTTTCTGCAATGCTTGTTGAATCGGCGCGCCCGCACGGCCCGCCCATCCGGAGACGACACCAATGAATACGCCCGCCAACCTCAAGTACACCGAATCACACGAATGGGTGCGCGTCGAAGCCGACGGCACGCTGACCGTAGGCATCACCGACCACGCCCAGGAGCTCCTCGGCGACATCGTGTTCCTGGAACTGCCCGACGCCGGTCGCGCCGTTGCCGCCAAGGAACAATGCGCGGTGGTCGAATCGGTGAAGGCCGCATCCGACATCTACGCGCCGGTGGCTGGCGAGATCATCGCCGCCAACCAGGACGCCGTCGATACGCCGGATTCGGTCAACGCCGACGCTTATGCCGCCTGGCTGTTCAAGATCAAGCCGGCCAACGCCGCCGACGTCGATGGCCTGCTCGACGCCAAGGCGTACGAAGCCAGCGTCGACTGATCGGCCATGCCGGCGCGCGACCACGCCAAGACGCCGCTGCAGCGGCTGATCGAATGCGCCGTCGTCGCCGGCGGCATGGCATTGAGCGTGCTGCTGCTCATGCGGGGCAAGGTATTGATTGCCCTGTTGCTGGCCGC
Organism: Rhodocyclaceae bacterium; assembly: GCA_047605765.1. GTDB lineage: Bacteria > Pseudomonadota > Gammaproteobacteria > Burkholderiales > Rhodocyclaceae > JBGVSA01. Next base: position 3,160 of record JASGFB010000182.1, on the reverse strand, counting down.
CCTGAGCCTGGGCGTGATCACCCGCCTGGGCCGTGCCTGGCGGCGCTTGCGCCGCCCTACGCGCTGAACCGGCCGCACCCGTTTCACATCCACGAGCGCCCGCGCTCGTCCGCGACACGCCGCGTCGCCCTTGCAACGAATCGATAGCCGCCATGACGACCCCACTGCAAGCGCCCCTGACCACGCTTGAACAACGCGATGATTTCCTGTCCCGCCATATCGGGCCGGACACCACCGAGCAGACCGCCATGCTGGCGGCATTGGGCGTCGAGACGCTCGATGCACTGATCGCGCAAACCGTGCCAGCCGCCATCCGGCTGCCGCAGCCGCTGGCGCTGGGCGCGCCCACGCCGGAAGCCGAGGCCCTCGAGCGCCTGCGCCACATCGCACACAAAAATGGCCGCAAGCGCGCCTTCATCGGCATGGGCTACTACGGCACGCACACGCCCAACGTCATCCTGCGCAATGTGATGGAGAACCCCGGCTGGTACACGGCGTACACACCGTACCAGGCGGAGATCGCACAGGGGCGGCTGGAAGCCTTGCTCAATTACCAGCAGATGGTGTGCGACCTCACCGGCATGGAACTGGCCAACGCCTCGCTGCTGGATGAAGCCACCGCCGCCGCCGAAGCCATGACCATGGCGCGCCGCGTGTCCAAGAGCAAATCGAATCGTTTCTTCGTCGATGCGGCGGTGTTCCCGCAGACGCTGGATGTCATCAGGACGCGCGCCACCTACTTCGGCTTCGAGCTGGTGGTGGCGGAAGCGGCCGAGGCGGCCGGCCAGGACGTCTTCGGCGCGCTGTTCCAGTACCCCAACGAACGCGGCGAGATCATCGATCCGGCGGCCCTCATCGCCGACCTCAAGTCGCGCGGCACCGTGGTGGCCATGGCCACCGACCTGATGGCGCTGATGCTGCTCAAGTCGCCGGGCGAACTCGGCGCCGACATCGCCCTGGGTTCGGCGCAGCGCTTCGGCGTGCCGATGGGCTTCGGCGGCCCGCACGCAGCGTTCTTCGCCACCGCCGAAGCACACGTGCGCGCCATGCCCGGCCGCATCATCGGCGTATCGAAAGACGTGCGCGGCAAGACGGCGCTGCGCATGGCCCTGCAGACGCGCGAGCAGCACATCCGCCGCGAGAAGGCCAACTCCAACATCTGCACCTCGCAAGTGCTGCTGGCCAACATGGCCGGCATGTACGCCGTCTATCACGGCCCGCAGGGTCTGGCCACCATCGCTACGCGCATCCATCGCCTGACGCGAATCCTGGCCCTGGGGCTGACCGATGCCGGCCTGCCGATCAAGTCGGCGCATTATTTCGACACGCTGCACATCGAAACGGGCACCCATACCGAATCGATCCTGGAAGCCGCCTTCACCGCCGGCTACCTGCTGCGCAAGGTGTCGGACAGCACGCTCGGCGTGTCTTTTGACGAGACCACCACACGTGCCGACGTCATCCGCCTGCTCGACATCTTCGCGGGTTATTTCGAACGCGACGGCGGTTCGGTGTCCACCGTGCGCCACGGTTACGGCAGCACCGACATCGACGCCTTCGACGCGCGCGCCACCGACTGCGCCATCCCCGCCGCGCTGGTGCGCACCAGCACTGTGCTCACGCATCCGGTGTTCAACGCGCACCATACCGAGCACGAGATGCTGCGCTACCTGAAGAAGCTGCAGAACCGCGACCTGGCGCTCGATCACTCGATGATCTCGCTGGGCTCGTGCACCATGAAGCTCAACGCCACGGCCGAGATGATGCCGGTGACCTGGCCGGAATTCGCCAACGTCCATCCTTTCGTGCCGCGCCGCCTGGCCGCCGGCTACATCGAGATGATCGACGGCCTGGCCGCTTACCTGCGCGCCGTGACCGGCTTCGATGCCATCTGCATGCAGCCCAATTCCGGCGCCCAGGGCGAATACGCCGGGCTGGTGGCGATCGCCCGCTACCATGCCGCGCGCGGCGAAGCCCACCGCAACGTGTGCCTGATCCCGCGCTCGGCGCACGGCACCAACCCGGCCACCGCCCACATGTGCGGCATGGAAGTCGTGGTGGTGGCCTGCGATGACAACGGCAACGTCGACGTCGCCGACCTCGGCGCCCGCGCCGAACAGCATCGCGACCGCCTCGCCGCGCTGATGATCACGTACCCGTCGACCCACGGCGTATTCGAGGAATCGATCAAGGAAATCTGCCAGATCATCCATGCTCATGGCGGCCAGGTGTACATGGACGGCGCCAACCTCAACGCCCAGGTCGGCCTGACCTCGCCAGCCACCATCGGTGCCGACGTCAGCCACATGAACCTGCACAAGACCTTCTGCATTCCGCACGGCGGCGGCGGGCCCGGCATGGGGCCGATCGGCCTGGCGGCGCACCTGGCGCCGTTCATGGCCGACCACGCGGTGTCGCCGACCGGCAAGGACGATCGCCCCAACAAAGGACAGGGCGCCGTCAGCGCGGCCCCGTTCGGTTCAGCCAGCATCCTGCCGATTTCGTGGATGTACATCACGATGATGGGCGGCGAGGGCTTGCGTCGCGCCACCGAGGTGGCGATTCTCAACGCCAACTACGTCGCCGCCCGCCTGGCGCCCCACTACCCCGTGCTGTACACGGGGCGGCAGGGCCGCGTAGCCCACGAGTGCATCCTGGATATCCGCCCCATCAAGGCGGCCACCGGCGTGACCGAGGTCGACATCGCCAAGCGCCTGATGGACTACGGCTTCCATGCCCCGACGATGAGCTTCCCGGTGCCGGGCACCATCATGGTCGAACCGACCGAGTCCGAATCCAAGGCCGAGCTGGACCGTTTCATCGACGCCATGGCGCAGATCCGCGAAGAGATTCGCAGGATCGAACAGGGGCAGTGGCCGACCGACACCAATCCGCTGAAGCTGGCGCCACACACCCAGGCAGACGTGATGGGCGCGTGGAACCGGCCGTATTCACGCGAAGAAGCGGTCTTCCCCCTGCCTTACGTGGCGGACAACAAGTTCTGGCCCAGTGTCAATCGCATCGATGACGTATACGGTGACCGCAACCTGTTCTGCGCCTGCGTACCGATGGACGACTACGTCGGCTGAGGCGCATTGCATGGGCAAAAAAAAGGTTCAACGAGGAATTCCGGGGAAGGCTGCGCGGATTTTGAGGAAGA
>JASGFB010000181.1:0-5023 GCA_047605765.1 Rhodocyclaceae bacterium | reverse complement strand
ATGCCGCCGACGCGCGTCGGGCGGCGGGCCTGGCCGGTCCGCTGACCGGCGTGCCCATCGCGCACAAGGACCTGTTCTGTACCGAGGGCGTCCTGACCACCTGCGGCTCGAAGATGCTGGGCAATTTCGTGAGCCCTTATGACGCGCACGTGGTCAGCCGGTTGAAGGACGCCGGCACGGTGTGCCTGGGCAAGACCAACATGGACGAGTTCGCCATGGGCTCGACTAGCGAGAACCCGAGCTATGGCGCCGTGCGCAATCCCTGGGACGCCACGCGCGTGGCCGGCGGTTCGTCCGGTGGCGCGGCAGTGGCGGTGGCGGCGGGCATGGTGCCGGCAGGCACCGGCACCGACACCGGCGGCTCGATCCGCCAGCCTGCCGCCTTCAATGGCATTACCGGCATCAAGCCGACCTACGGCGTTGTGTCGCGTTATGGCATGGTGGCCTACGCCTCGTCGCTCGACCAGGGCGGCCCGATGGCGCATACGGCCGAAGACTGCGCCCTGCTGCTGGGGGCCATGGCGGGTTTCGATCCGCGTGATTCCACCAGCCTCGAGCGCCCCGTCGAAGACTACACGCGCGACCTGGCGCGACCGCTTGATGGCCTGCGCATCGGCCTGCCGCGCGAATACTTCGGCGACGGTCTGGCCGACGACGTGCGGGGGGCCGTCGAGGCCGCACTGGCCGAACTGCGCACGCTGGGGGCCACCACGCTCGAAGTCAGCCTGCCCAACACGCGGCTGGCCATTCCGGCCTACTACGTGATCGCACCGGCCGAAGCCAGCTCGAACCTGAGCCGTTTCGACGGCGTGCGCTACGGACACCGCGCCGCCGATTATCACAACCTCGAAGAAATGTACGAGAAGAGCCGCGCCGAGGGCTTCTCTGCCGAGGTCAAGCGCCGCATCCTGGTGGGCACCTATGTGCTGTCGCATGGTTATTACGACGCCTACTACATCAAGGCGCAGCAACTGCGCCGTCTGATCGCGCAGGATTTCCAGCAGGCGCTGACGCAGTGCGATGTCATCGCGGGGCCGGTGGCGCCGACGACGGCGTGGGAAATCGGCAAGATGGCGGACGATCCCGTGCAGATGTATCTGTCCGACATCTACACCATCGCCGTGAACCTGGCCGGCCTGCCCGGCATGTCGATGCCGGTGGGTTTCGGCGCCGGCAACATGCCGGTGGGCATGCAATTGATCGGCGACTACTTCACCGAAGCGCGTCTGCTCAACGTCGCCCATCGCTTCCAGCAGGCGACCGACTGGCACGCCCGGGCGCCACAACGCTGACGTCACGGCCTGCCGGCCTTCAATCGGATAGCGCTTCGTTGGCCACGGCGGGGTCCGCCGTGGCGGCTGCTCGCGAGGCGTTGCGATACGCCTTGGGCGATTGGCCGGTCATGCGCTTGAAAGCGTTGCTGAAGGCGCTCTCGGACGTATAGCCGAGCGATCGGGCAACCACCGCTACCTGCGTGTTTTCTTCCCGCAATCTACGTTCGGCCAGACGCATGCGCCACTCGGCGAGATAAGCCAGTGGCGTGACACCCGCGCGGTTCCTGAAATGGGCTGCGAACGTGGTGCGGGACATCGCACACGCCCGGGCCAGTTCATCGAGGTGCCACGAGCGCGCCGGATCGCCATGCATCAGCCGCAGCGCCGGCGCAATGCGCGGGTCGCTCAACGCCCGCAGCCAGCCGGCTGACATGGGGCCGGAGGTCTCCAGGTGCGCACGCAGAATCTGGATGAAGAGGAGTTGCGAGAGCTGCGCCGAGGCCAGCCGCGCCCCCGGCAGATCGGCCTTCCGCTCCTCCACGAGCTGCTTGAGGAGCCACTGGAAGCGCGCCGCCTGCGGTGACGCCGCCGGCACATGAATCCATGGTGGCAGCACATCCGCCAGCAGCCGGCCACTTGCCGGATCCAGCAAGACATGGCCGCCGAGATGGGCAAAATCCTGGCCGTCGCCCAGCACGACCGGCGACTTGCCCGCACCGGAAAACACGCGCATCGCGTCGACGGGGGCAACGTCCATGCTGCTGGCCAGGACGAAAGCGCGCTTTGCCGCCAGCAGGCCGACGTCGCCGGTGCCGAAATGGATCGGCTCGGCTTCGCCCTCGATACGTACCCAGCAGCGACCTTTGACCACGGCGAAGAACTTGATCTTGTTCGGCGCTGGAAAGCGTAACGCCCAGTCGCCCCCGGCTGTGAAACCCCCCGTCACCAATGACTCGGCTTGAGTGAACTTGAGAATGTCGGAAAACGGATCGGCGCTCATGTTCGTACTATCGCGCAATCAATTCGCACTGCAAAGCATTAACAGTCCGGTTTCGAGCGCCTAATCTTCTTCGCAACGACTGGGCAAGCCGGTCATTCTGGACATCGACATGAGCGACGATCTGCGGGTTCTTGTTACCGGCGGCACCGGATTCATTGCGCAGCACTGCATGGTGGCGCTGCTCGACAACGGTTATCACGTGCGAACGACGGTACGTTCTCTGGCACGGGAGGCCGAGGTGCGTGCCCACCTCAGGACAGGGGGCGTCGAAGCGGGCGATCGGCTGTCATTCGTCGTTGCCGACCTGGAGACCGATGACGGCTGGGCCGAGGCCGCGGCTGGCTGCACCTATGTGATGCACGGGGCTTCGCCAACACCGACCGGCAACCAGACCCACGAAGAGGAATGGATCAGGCCCGCCGTCGATGGCAACGTGCGCGTGCTGCGCGCCGCGCGCGACGCCGGCGTCAGGCGTGTCGTGCTGACCTCGGCCTTCGGCGCGATCTGTGCCGGGCACGGGCCGATGACGCGGCCCTTCAACGAAACCGACTGGAGCGACCTGACGGGCAAGAATGTGTGGCCTTATCAGAAGTCCAAAACGCTGTCGGAGCGGGCGGCCTGGGCGTTCGTCGCCCATGAGGGCCAGGGGCTGGAGCTGACCGCCGTAAATCCGGTCGCGGTGCTGGGGCCGGTGCTCGGCGCCGACTATTCGCATTCCATCCGCCTCATCAAGAACATCCTGGACGGTCAGCTCGGCAACCCCCGGATCAATTCGGGCTTTGTCGACGTGCGCGACGTGGCCGACCTGCATCTGCGCGCCATGACCCACAAGGCTGCCAAGGGGGAACGTTTCCTGGCGATCGCCGGCGACAGCATGTGGCTGGCCGAGGTCGCCGAGGTGTTGAAGCAGCGCATGGGGCCTGTCGCCAGCAAGGTTTCCACGCGGGTGCTGCCCGATGCGCTGGTGCGTCTGGGGGCGCTCAAGGATCCCGCGCTGCGGGGGGCCGTGCCGTTGCTGGGCTTGAATCTGAACGCCAGCAGCGAAAAGGCCATGCGCTTGCTGGGCTGGTCGCCCCGTCCGCGCGAGGATGCCATCGTCGCCACCGCCGAAAGCCTGGTCAGGCTCGGCTTGCTGCGGGATGCACGCTAGCGTCGCTGCGGGCGTGCATGAGTCATGGGGGGCGGCATGCCAAACAAAAAAGGCTCCGCTGGGAGCCTTTTTCGCAACTGCCTTCCACAACCAGGCTGCTTCAGCGCTGCACTTGCGTGACGTCGCGCACGGCGCCGGTGTCGGCGCTGGTCGTCAGCGCGGCATAGGCCTGCAGGGCTGCCGACACGTGGCGTTCACGGCCGATCGGCTTCCAGGCCTGGGCCCCGCGCGCATTCATGGCGTCGCGGCGGCGCTCCATTTCGTCGTCGCTCACCGCCAGGCGAATGCTGCGGTTGGGGATGTCGATTTCGATGATGTCACCGTTTTCGACCAGACCGATCTCGCCCCCCATCGCGGCTTCCGGCGAAACGTGGCCGATCGACAGACCCGACGTGCCGCCCGAGAAGCGGCCGTCGGTGAGCAGGGCGCATTGCTTGCCCAGCCCGCGCGACTTCAGGTACGAGGTCGGATACAGCATCTCTTGCATGCCGGGGCCGCCCTTGGGGCCTTCGTAGCGGATGACGACGACATCGCCGGCCACCACTTCTTCGTTCAGGATGCCTTCCACCGCCTGGTCCTGGCTCTCGTAGACGCGCACCTTGCCGGAGAATTTCAGGATGCTGTCATCGACGCCGGCCGTCTTCACGATGCAACCGTTGCGGGCGATGTTGCCGTACAGCACAGCGAGCCCGCCGTCCTGCGAATAGGCGTGGGCCTTGTCGCGGATGCAGCCTTTTTCGCGATCCAGGTCGAGTGCTTCGTAGCGGCGGTCCTGGCTGAAGGCGACCTGCGTCGGCACGCCGCCGGGCGCAGCCTTGAAGAGGGTATGGACGTCGCCTTCGTTGCGGCACACGTCCCATTGATCGAGCGCCGCACCCAGCGTGGGGGCGTGCACGGTCGGCACATGGGTGTTGAGCAGGCCGGCGCGATCGAGCTGGCCCAGGATGCCCATCACGCCGCCAGCGCGATGCACATCCTCGATGTGGTATTTGTCGGTGGCGGGCGCCACTTTGCACACGCAGGGCACGTGACGCGAGATTTCGTCGATGTGCTTCATGGTGAAGTCGACACCGCCTTCGCGCGCGGCGGCCAGCAGGTGCAGCACCGTGTTGGTCGACCCGCCCATCGCCACGTCCAGGCTCATGGCATTGCGGAAGGCATCGAAGGTGGCGATCGAGCGCGGCAGCACGCTGGCATCGTCCTGCTCGTAGTAGCGCTTGGCCAGTTCCACCACCAGGCGGCCGGCGCGCAGGAACAACTGCTTGCGATCGGCATGGGTCGCCACGATGGTGCCGTTGCCCGGCAGCGACAGGCCAAGCGCTTCGGTCAGGCAGTTCATCGAGTTGGCAGTGAACATGCCCGAGCACGAACCGCAGGTCGGGCAGGCCGAACGTTCGACCTCGGCCACTTCGGCGTCCGACACGTGGGCGTCGGCGGCCTTGACCATGGCATCGATGAGGTCGAGCTTGATGACCTTGTCGCCGCCGTTGGTGTGGGCGATGACCTTGCCTGCTTCCATCGGGCCGCCGGACACGAACACCGTCGGGATGTTCAGGCGCATGGCGGCCATCAGCATCCCCGGGGTGATCTTGTCGCAGT
>JASGFB010000180.1:0-5039 GCA_047605765.1 Rhodocyclaceae bacterium | reverse complement strand
CAGGCGGCGTGGCCGCCAGTTCGATGCGGGCATTCATGAGGTGCACCGGCATGACGGTGGGCGCCGTGCGCGCGGGGCCGCCATACGCATGCAGCCCCCACCCCACCCCCAGGTGCGCGGCGACGACCAGCGCACACGTGGCGGCGCCGCGCGGCGAAATCAGGCGATCTGCATGCGACAGACCGCTCATGCCGGCCTCCAGGCGGGGATATCCCGCAGCGGATCGTGACCGCCGTGCGCCGCCGCGACGACGGCGCGCGGATCGATGCGTCCGGCATCGTGGTCGGCGGCTTCGTCGCGGCCGGCCGTCAGCGGGAGCGCCTGCAGACTCAGCACCTCCGAGTGGTAGTGGCTCAGGCTGTCGCGATGCGCCACGCTGACCAACGTCAGTCCGGGCAGGCGTTCGATGATGCACGCATAGAGCCGCGCCTCGCTGTCCATGTCGAGCGACGAGGTGGCTTCGTCCAGGAACAGGCAGGCAGGCCGATGCAGCAGGACGCGCGCGAAGGCCAGCTTCTGCTGTTCGCCGGGAGACAGCCGCCGCGACCAGTCATCGTCGGCCGCCAGGTGGCCGTGCAATGCGCCCAGACCGACATCGTCGAGCGCGCGTTCGCACTGATGCGTGGTAAATGCGTTGTCGTCCAACGGATAGCACAGGCAGGCGCGCAGGCTGCCCAGGGGCAGATAGCTGCGCTGCGGCACGAACAGCGTGGTCAACGCGGGGTCGCGCTCGATGCGCCCGGCGCCATGCCGCCATAAACCCGCGATGGCGCGCAGCAGCGAACTCTTGCCGACCCCCGAGGGCCCCCGCAGCAGCCAGCGCTGCCCCGGCGCCACCTGCCAGTCGAGCGGTGCGTTCAGCGACTGGCCATCGGGCAGGTGCAGGACCAGCCCGACCGTACGGACCACCGCCGTTGTGGTGGCCGCTGTCGCGATCCCGTCTTGCGGCGGACGCTCGATGGCGGCTTCGAACTCCACCAGGCGGCGGCATACCGAACGCAGCATCGCCAGATCCTTGTACTTATGCACGAACCATGACAGCGCCGTGCGCACCTTCATGAACGACTGCCCCAGTTGCATCACGCCGCCCAGCGTGATGTGGCCGGAAAAATAGCGCGGACTTGCCAACAGGTAAGGCATCAGCCCGCCCACCTCGACGAAGAACCGCTCCGCTGCGGTGATGCGCTTGGTATAGGTCATCAAGGCACGCCAGTTATTGCGGATGGCGGCGAAGGTATGGCGCAGGCGCACTTGCTCGGTGTCGTGCCCCCGGTAGAGCGCGATCTGTTCGGCGTTTTCGCGTACGCGCATGAGCAGAAAGCGGAAGTCGGCCTCGGTGCGCTGCTGTTCATAGTCGATGTTCACCAGGCGTCCGGCAATGCGCTCCATGACCACCGATCCGATGATGGCGTAGATCAATGCGGCCCACAGCATGTAACCCGGCACGTCGACCGTGCGTTCGAACAACACCAGGCTGATGGTGCCGGACAGCGTCCACACGAGCATCGAGAAGGTCACCAGGTTGGCGATGTTGGTGAGCAGGCCCAGCCCCAGTTCCAGTACATGCGTGGTGAGCAGGTTGAGGTCTTCGGCGATGCGTTGGTCGGCGTTGTCGGTGGCGCGATCGCGCTCGATGCGGTAGTAGGCGTGATCCCCCAGCCAACGCTGCAGAAAGACGCCCGTCATCCAGCTGCGCCAGCGGATGTCCAGGGCCTGGAAGACATACGTGCGGGCCGTGTCCATGACGACGCCCACTGCGGCGATGACGGCCAGCACGGTGAGCTGATACTTGAATGCCGCCACGTCGTGATTGGCCAGCGCGTCGTAGAAATCCTTCTGCCAGAAGGTGACGCGCGCCTGGCGCGCCACGATCAGCACATCGAGCGTGATGACCAGCGCCAGCAGGCCACGCCCGAACCAACGGTCTTCCGAAACCCAATACGCGCCGATCAATCGCCAGGTAGCCAGGAATTTGTTTTTCATGATGAGTCCGCCGTGGTCGGCGGCCGGCGCATGCACTGCGGGCCGGCCGCGCGGTCGATCAATACGCAGCGCGCAAGGTCAGGCTCACGTTGCGGGGCTCGCCATAGGTGTTGTAGGTGTTGGTGCCCCCCAGGCGCGTGTAGTAGGTCTCATCGAGCAGATTGTTCACATTGAGCGCCAGCGACAGATGCGGATCGATCTGGTAGGCGGCCATCAGATTGACCACCGCGTAGCCGTGCTGCCGGCGCACCGCCGAAGTCCCGTTGCCCGCCGTGCTGCTGCTGTACAGATTGGCGCCCAGCCCCAGGGTGACGCGGTCGAAGAGGCCACCGGAGAACTTGCGCACGCCCCACAGCTTGAGCGTGTCGCGCGGCTCCCAGGTATCAAAAGGCAGCCCCTGGTTGGCGGCGTCCTTCTTGTACTCGGTCTTCAGGCGCGTGTAGCCCGCCTGCAGCTGGTAGCCGGGTGCCGGGCTGCCGGACACCTCGATCTCGAAGCCCTTGCTCTCGACCTCGCCTGCGCTCAGGTAATAGCCAGTGTTGTCGGGGTCGGCGAACGGCCGGTTCTTGTCCAGCAGATTGAAGAGCGCGACCGAAAAACTGAGCTTGCCGTCGAACCAGGCCGACTTGCTGCCGATCTCGAACTGCCGCCCCACGCGCGGATCGAGCGTTTCGCCATTGGCCTTGGTCTGGGTCTGCGGAATGAAGATGTCCGCATAGCTGGCATACAGATTCACCTGCGGCGTCACATCGAAAATAACGCCCGCATAGGGCGTGAACTCGTTGTCGGCACGCGCGCCGTAGGACCAGGCCGTCTCGGTGGCCGGCGCGATGCTGCGCGAGCGCGTGGTGAAATCGCTGAAGCGCCCACCCAGCAGCACCGTCAGCGGATCGGCGACACTCAGTCGCGCCTGGCCATACAGGCCGCTCTGCGCCGTACGCGTCTCGCCACCCAGGTTATAGGGCACGTCAAAGTCCGGCACGCTGTGGCCGAACACCACGCCGGTGATGGCGCTGCCATTGGCCCCGGCATAGGTGCTGGTGAGGTCTTCGTAGTTGTAGCCGAACAGCGCGGTGTGTTCGCGACCGAGCAACGTGAACGGGCCGGTGGCGTATACGTCCACCGCCTTGCGCTTGTAGTTGTAGTCGCGCACGCGGCGTGCGTAGCTCAGCGTGTTGGTTGCCGGATCGACACCGGTCGACGCGTAGCCATCCTTGAAGTAGAAGTCCTGATCGCGATAGGCCAGCTTGACGCGGGCGCTCCAGCGATTGGCAAAGCGATGTTCGAGATCGGCGACGGTTTCCTGCGTGTTCCACTTGTACAGCGACCAGTCGGCGATCGCGTTGGTACTGCGCGGGGCATCGATCAAGCCGCCGGTGGTCCAGGCCGGCAGGCCGGATGACGGCGCATCGGTCTTGTCGTCCTGCGAGGTGACGGCCAGCGACAGCGTGGTGTCCGGCGCCAGGTCCCATTCGAGGGTGCCGTACCCCAGCCATTTGGTGGAATGCGTCTTGTCGTAGAAGTAATCGCGATCCTGCAAGGCGACCACGGCGCGGCCGCGCAGGGTCTTGTCCTCATTGAGCGGGCCGGTGACATCGACCTCGCCGCGATAGTTGTTCCACGAACCCACCGATGCCGCACCGGCCAGCGCGAATTCACTCTTGGCACGCTTGCGCACCAGATTGACCGTGCCCCCGGGGTTGCCCGAGCCCGCATAGATGCCGTTCGGGCCGTGCAGCACTTCGACGCGCTCGTAAGCGGCCAGATCGAACTGCTGATAACCGGCGAGCGCGTTGTAGGCCGGCACCCCATCGTAGGTGACACCCAGCGCATAGCCGCGCGACAGAAACTGGCTCTGGGTGGTGTCGTTGGCAATGGCGGTGACGCCCGTCACCTGATTGAGGGCATCGGTGACGGTGACCAGGTTCTGATCCTTGATGCGTTCTTCGGTGATGACCGACACCGATTGCGGCACCTCGCGCGGCGACACGGGTTCCTTGCCCCCCACGCTGACCTCGCTGACGTAGCCTTCGCTGAGGGCGCTGCCCGTTACGTTGACCGGCGACAGCGTGCCCGCGCTGTCGGACTGGGCGTGGCCCAGCGGCGCATGGATGAGCATCAGCAAGGCCGCGATGCGCGACAGTGAGGGTGACGGTCGATGATTTCGATTGCCCGGATTGTTCATGATGAAAAGTCTCGTGATGCGTATGCGTGTTGTGAGTGCGTCCATGACGCGCATGGACCTGAAGCGATCCGGCCCGCTCAGCCGACGACGGTGAAGCCGGTCTCGGCGATGCGCGCGCGGATCGTCTGCTCGTCGATGCGGGCGGCGTCGAAGCGCACGGTGACGCGCTTGCTGGCTACCTCCGCCTGGCTGGCGTGAACGCCTTCGGTGGCGTCGAGCGCGCGTTGCAGGCGCCCCGAACAGCCCCCGCACTTCATGCCTTCGACGATCAGATTGACGGTGCTGTCTGTGTTGCTCATTGGATGTCCTTTCCTGCACGGGTGGATGTGCGGCCGTGTGTGGCCGGTGATGGGTCATGGCGCGCGCGCCAGCGATTCAGTGACAACGAGTTGGCCAGCACCGACAGCGAACTGAGCGTCATGGCGGCCCCGGCGACGACCGGGTTGAGCAGGCCGAAGGCCGCCAACGGAATGCCGAGCACGTTGTAGAAGAAAGCGAAGAACAGGTTCTGACGGATCTTGCGCAGCGTGGCGGCCGACACCGCCATGGCGGTGACGACGTGCCCCAGGTCGCCGTGGACCAGCACCACGTCGGCCGTCTCCAGCGCAATGTCCGACCCGCCGCCGATGGCAAAGCTGAAGTCGGCGGCGGCCAGCGCCGGCGCATCGTTGATGCCGTCACCCGCCATGCCGACGTGGGGGCCATGGATCTGCTGCAGACGGCGCACTTCATGCGCCTTCTCGTCGGGCAGCACGCCGGCACGGAAGCGTGCGATACCGACCTGCGCGGCTATGGCGCGCGCCGTCTCGATGTTGTCGCCGGTCAGCATCACCACTTCGATACCCTGCGCCTGCAGCCGGCGTACGGCCTC
>JASGFB010000179.1:0-5172 GCA_047605765.1 Rhodocyclaceae bacterium | reverse complement strand
CCGAGTCATCGACAACCATCACGCGAATCATCTCGTGCCTCCGCGTAGCGGCTGCATGCTGTGGGGGGACATCACATTCTCCTGTAGACCGCTTTATCCACGCGCTGCAACGGCAGCCGATGGCCGTGCAAGGATTCTGAATGTCCCACGAAGAGCAGTCCGCCAGGGCGTAACTGGGCGACCACGCGCGCGAGGATCGCCTGCTTCTTGTGGAGGTCGAAATAGATCAGCGCATTGCGCAGGAACACCACGTCGAAGACGCCCAGCGAGGCAGCATCGTCGAGCAGATTGTGCGACAGCACCTGTATCTTGTCGCGCAGGGCGCGCTGCATGAGCATGTGGCCGGCATATTCACCGGTGCCGCGCAGGCAGAAGCGTTGCAGATAACCCGACGGCATGAGTTCGATGCGCTGCATGCGGAACAGGCCGCGCCGGGCCGCTGCCAGCGCCCGCGACGACAGGTCGCTGGCGATCACTTCCCAGTTGCCGCTGGCGCGATGCGACGCCAGTGTCATGGCGATCGAATAGGGCTCTTCACCGGTCGAACAGGCCGCCGACCACACGCGCAGCTCGCCGTTGGCCATTGGTCCCTTGATCTGCTGGGTGAGCAGTTCGAAATGCGCCGGTTCGCGGAAGAAATACGTTTCGTTGGTGGTCAGCAGATCGATGGCGCGCTGGCGTTCATCGGCATTGTCCGGCGCGCGCAGGTAGGCGCAATAGGCGTCGAAGTCGTCCAGGCCAAGGCGCTCGACGCGCCCGCGCAGACGCGAGGCGACGAGCGTCTGCTTGCCCGACGACAGGCTGATGCCACTGGCATCGGCGAACAGGCGTTGCAGGTGCGAGAACGCCTGGGGGCTCAATGCCGAAGAACCGCTGCTGCCTTGTACGATCATGATGCCAGGGCGGCCTCCGCCTGATGACCGCCCGCCGTGCCCGAGACGAGCTGTTCCAGCTCGGCGGCGGACAGGATGTGGTCCATGTCCAGCACCACCACGAAGCGCTCGTTCAGATTGAGCATGCTGGCCACGAAATCCGATCGCAGGCCGGTGCCGAAGCCCGGCCGCTGTTCGATGCGGTCGACGTCCACGTCCAGCACTTCATTGACAGCGTCCACGATCACCCCGATGGGGTGGACGCCATCGTCCAGCGCCACTTCGACGATGACGATACAGGTCCGCCGGCCGATGACGGTCTGGGCGCGCCCGAAGCGCACCGCCAGGTCCACCACCGGCACCACCGCGCCGCGCAGATTGATCACGCCGCGCAGAAAGCTCGGCGTGAGGGGAATCTGCGTCAGGCCCGGAAATTCGATGATTTCGCGGATCGGTGCAATGGGCACCGCGAACAGCTCATTGCTCGACGTAAAAGTCAGATATTGGCGGGCGGCCTGCGACGGCCCCCCGCTGACGGTCAATTGCCCGCTCATGATGGCTGCCCTCAGAAGCGTTCGAAGGCCGACTCATCGATGTCTTCCGCCGCATTGGCACGCAGTGCCATGTTGCGCGTGCGCGGTGCCTGCGCCGCGGCGCGCGGTGCGCGCGTAGCCGGCCGGCCGGTATCGCCCTCGGTGCGGAAGTACTGCATCAGTTCTTGCAGTTGCAGCGCCTGCGAGCTCATTTCTTCCGCCGTGGAGGACAGTTCCTCCGACGCCGACGCATTGGCTTGCGTGCTCTGCGAAACCTGGTTGATGGCGGTGTTGATCTGCTCCAGGCCGCTGCTCTGTTCGCGCGAGGCGGCGGCGATCTCCTGCACCAGATCGGCGGTGCGGGTGATCGACGGCACCAGGTCGGTGAACAGGCTGCCGGCGCGTTCGGCCAGCTCCACGCTGTTGCCGGCCACGGCGCCGATTTCCTGGGCGGCGACCTGGCTGCGTTCGGCCAGCTTGCGCACTTCGGCGGCCACCACCGCGAAACCGCGACCGGCTTCACCGGCACGCGCAGCCTCGATGGCGGCGTTCAGGGCCAACAGATTGGTCTGGTAGGCGATGTCGTCGATGATGCCGATCTTTTCGGCGATCTGCTTCATGGCGCTGACGGTCTGGCGCACGGCCTCGCCGCCTTCGTTGGCATCCTTGGCCGAGCGCGAGGCAATGCCGTCGGTGACCTTGGCGTTCTCGGTGTTCTGTGCCACGGTGGCCGAAATTTCTTCCATCGAGGCGCTGGTCTCTTCGACGCTGGCGGCTTGTTCGGAGGCGTTCTGGCTGAGCACCTGCGACGACGAAGACAGTTGCTCCGACGCCGAGGCCAGCGCGTCGGCCGCGCTGCGCACGTCGCCGACCACGCGCGTCAGGCGGGTGATCATCTGGGCCATGCCGGCCAGCAGGCTGTGGCTGTCGCCGGCGCGCAGCTCGACCTTCACCGTCATGTCGCCCTCGGCGACGCGGCGCACGACGTCGGCAGCGTAATCGGGTTCGCCGCCGATCTGGCGCGTCACGATGCGGGTGACGATCAGGCCCAGGATAATGGCCAGTACCACGGCCACGGCGATCGACGAGATCATCACCATGCGGGTGTAGGAGATGGTCTGCATGGCCGCTTCATTGGCTGTCTTGGCCTGTGCGCCGTTCTCGTCCATCAGTTCGCTGAGGGTGGCTTCGACTTCGTTGCCGATCTTGCGCGCGTCGCCGTTGGACAGCTCCGCCGCGTCGTCCATGCGACCCGCGATGGCCAACTGGGCGACCTTCTCGTTCTGCGCCAGGTACTGAGGAATCTCGGCGTCCAGTTGCTTGATGAGCGTCTGTTCCTTGGTCGACAGCTCGGTACTCTTGTACGCCGTCAGGGCCTTGTTGAAGCGGTCCCAGTGGCTCGTCGCGCGCTCGACGGCGCCTTTGGCATCGTCGGCGTTCTTGAGTGCTGGCAGGCGTGTGTAGGCGCGCGAATGGGCCGCCTGGCGCGAGGCCGCTTCGGACAGCATCTGCAGCGAATAAACGTTGTTCGTATAGGTGTTGTTGAGCAGGCCGCCGATCAGGCTTACCCGGCTCAGACCGTATACGCCGACGCCTGCCGTCAGGATCGAGCAGATCAAAAAGGTGACGAGGAGCTTGTGGGCAAGCTTTAGGCGAAGAAACCAATTCATGGCGTGACTCCGTGCATCATTGTCTTAGAGCGGGTGAGCGCCGGCACTTGCGTGGCCGACTGCTTCCCGGTTGTTGGGGGGGATGCTCGAAGCGACGAGCATGGGTACATCCAGAATCAGGGCGACTGAACCGTCACCCAGAATCGTTGAACCTGATAGGCCTTTGAGGCCGCGGAACAATTGCCCCAGCGGCTTGATGACGGCCTGGAATTCGCCGACCAGGCGATCGACGACGAGGCCTGCGCGCTGTTGGCCATAGGCCACCACGACCAGGCTTTCGCGCGTGCCGGCCGGCGCCGGCGGCAGATCGAAGAGTTCGCGCAGGCGCACGTACGGCAGCGGTTCGCCGCGCAGATTGACGATGTGCTGACCGCCGGTGCTGGCGGCCATGTCGGCGCATTCGACCACCAGGTCGAGCGGAATCACGAAGACCGATTCGCCTACGGCCACCTGGAAGCCATCGATGATGGCCAGGGTCAGCGGCAGGCGGATGCGCATGGTGGTGCCCTGGCCCGCCACGCTGACGATCTCGATGTCGCCGCGCAGTTGTTCGATGTTGCGCTTGACCACATCCATGCCGACGCCGCGGCCGGACAGGTTGGTCACCGCAGCGGCGGTGGAGAAGCCCGGCGCGAAGATCAACTGGTGGATCTCGGCCTCGCTCAGCACGGCGTCCGGCGCGATCATGCCGCGCTCGACAGCCTTGTCGAAAATCCGTTTGGCATCAAGCCCGCGGCCGTCGTCGCTCACTTCGATGACGATGCAGCCGGACTCGTGATAGGCGTGCAGGCGCAGCGTGCCGAGCGGCGACTTGCCGGCCGCCTGGCGCGCCTCGACCGCCTCGATGCCATGATCCATGGCGTTGCGCACGATGTGCAGCAGCGGGTCGGAGAGCTTGTCGACCATCGACTTGTCCAGCTCCGTCTCGGCGCCGGTGACGATCAGTTCGATGCGCTTGCCCAGTTCCTGCGACACGTCGCGCACCACGCGCGGAAAGCGCTGGAACACTTCGCCGATGGGGATCATGCGCAGGTTGAGCGCGCGATCGCGGATCTGCTCGACCAGTTGCGACACTTCGCCGAGCGCTTCGGACAATACGGCCTGGCGCGCACGATCGGCCACCAGGCGGGCGCCAGCACTGGCGATGACCAGCTCGCCCACCAGGTTGATGAGCTGATCGAGCTTGCCGGCCTCGACCTTGATGACGCGTTGTTCATGCGAGCGGCGGTCGTCGGCCTGCTTCTGGCGGGCCAGCGCGGCAGCCACCACGGGGGCCTGTACGACCTGTTCTTCGACCAGCAGTTGCCCCAGCAGCGGCGCCTCCGGTTCGGCCTCGGCCTGCACGGCGAGCATCTCGTCCAGTTCGGTGCGCGTCAGCGTGCCACCGGCCACCAGGATCTCACCCAACTGGCGGCGCGCATCGTCCTGCGCTTCGATCAGCGCAACGTATTCCGAGACGCGCGCATGCGGCGGCAGGATGCGGATGCGGCTGTCCTCGCGCACGAATTCGAAAACGTTCTCGAGGGTCTGCTTGTCGCAGTCGGCCAGCAGGTCGATCTCGAAGCCGAGGTAGCAGGTCTCCGGATCCATCTCGGCCGCCGCCGGCAGGGCGTCGTCCAATGTCTGCACATGAACGATGCGGCCCAGTGAGGACAAGTAGTGGATGAACGACATCGGGTCCATGCCATGACGCAGAGTGTCCGGGCCGAAACGCAGGGACAGGTGCCAGTTTTCGTTGCCCACCAGGCGTTCGTCGCTGACCTGGGCGGTGGCCTCCGGCGTGCGTGCAGGCACGGGCGCGGCAGGCGCCGCCACCGGCGTGACGCCGAGCCGCGCTTCCAGCTCGGCCAGCAGGCGGGCGCGCAACGCGGCATCCGGGTCGACCTGTTCGTTGCCGGCTTCGACGGCGTCGATGAGATGGCCGAGGTAGTCGCCACAGTTCAACAGCACCGAGACGAGCGGACCATCGAGCACCAGCGCATCGTTGCGCACGCGGTCGAGGACGCTCTCCATGACGTGGGTGAAGCTGACGATGAGTTCGAGCGCGAACAGCCCGGCTGAGCCCTTGATGGTGTGGGCGGCGCGGAAGACAGCGTT
>JASGFB010000178.1:0-5286 GCA_047605765.1 Rhodocyclaceae bacterium | reverse complement strand
CCGACGGCGCGCGGTAGGCGTAGGCGGCATAGGGGCCGGGCGGCACCGCGCCGAACTCGGTCGCCGGCCAGCCGGCACGCTGCGCCAGCACGTTGAGATCGCCATTGTTGAACAGGCGGTTGTAGTCGCGGCTGTGGGTGCCGCCCAGGCGCCCGGCCGGCGCATACCAATGCAGCGCCACATCGCGCCACACGAGATCCAGGGCGGCATCGGCCAGCGCGCGCGTGTCGGCGTCGCCCGAGAGATTGCGGATCAGGGCCAGGTTTTCGAGATCGACGGCGTTGTAGGTGGGGCTCAGGTATTCGGTGATGCCATGACGCGCCGTGTAGGCCAGCCAGTCGCGCAGCATCTGGCGGCCCTGCACGGCCAGCGGCGCATCGGCCAGCCCTTCTCCCAGGGCGATCAGGTTCCACGCTTTCATCAGATAGATGTTGGTGTAGCTGATCGCCACCGGGTGCCGCGTGATGCCGGTGCGGGCCAGGCGCAGCATGGCCTCCAGCGGCGCCCGCTGGGCCGGCGTCAGGCGCTCGCCATAGCGCAGCCACAGCACGGCCGCGTGGCGCACGACGAATTCCACGCCATTGCGGTCGACCACCCGCGCATCGTCGGCATACCAGCGCATGTTGCCGTAGGTCTTGCTGGCGGCATCGGTATCCTGCAACGCGGCCAGGGCTTGCAGGGCCTGGCGGATGCGCTCGGCGTCGCCACCACCGGCAACGGCATCCAGGGCGTAGCCAATGAGGGCACGCGCTTCGGTATGCGGACGCAGGCGCCCGTCGGGGTACATCTGGCGCCAGCGCCCCGCGCTACGTTCGGCCAGGCGCGCCGCTTCGACCGGCGTCGGCACCCAGGCCGGCGCGGGCGGCAGATCGGCCCACGCGGGCGCGCCCAGGCAGACGCACAGCATGGCAAGACAGCGGACAAAGCGCGGCATACAGGGGCTCGGCAAGCGGACAAGCCGGTCATGGTACGCCTTTGGCATGGCCCGGACGGGCGCGGTGAAGCGCCGGGGCGCCGGGCGGATCGGCTCAGGCGGGATCGTCGGCCGGCGCGGCCGCCAGGGCGGGTATGCCTGCGTGCAAGGGCAGCGTCAGCACGAACTCGGCGCCCTGGTCCGTGCCCGCACTGGCGCAGGACAGCGCCCCACCATGCAGATCGGCGATCTTGCGCGCCAGCGCCAGGCCGATGCCGAGCCCACCCGCCGCCTGCTCGATATGGCCAGCCCCCTGCTCGAACATGCCAAAGATGCGTTCGAGCAGCGGCGCCTCGATGCCCTTGCCGGTGTCCTTGACGCTCAACTCGGCGTGCGCCGCGAAAGCGCTCAGGGCGACGGTGATGTCGCCGCCGGCCGGGGTGTAGCGCGCGGCGTTGTTGAGCAGATTGGTCACCAGTTGCACCAGCCGGTTTACGTCGCCATAGACCGTCACGGCAACCGGAGGCACCAGCACCTGCAAGCGGTGGCCGGCTTTGTCGACCTGCGCGCGACACGCTTCCACCGAGCGTTCCACCACGTCGCGCGCGTCGATCGGCGCGGGGTCGAACGACAGCTTGCCGCGGCTGATGCGCACGATGTCGATCATGTCATCGACCATGCGCACCAGGTGGGCGCTCTGGCGGTCGATCATGCGGTACATCGACTCCAGCGCGGGGTCGCCCGCCGGCAGCCGATAGATCACCTGCATGGCGGCGCGGATCGGCGCCAGCGGGTTGCGCATCTCGTGCGCCAGCGTGGCGATGAATTCGTTGATGTTCTTGGCGGCACGCTCCAGATCCTGCGTATGGCGCCGCTCGGAGAGATCCTGCACGATCTTGGCGAAGCCGCACAGATTGCCGTCGGCGTCGTGGATGGCATTGAGGGTGGCGCGCGCCCAGAAGCGGCTGCCGTCCTTTTTGATGCGCCAGCCTTCATCCTCGGAGCGGCCGTCGCGCCGCGCCGTGCTCAATGCCAGCCACGGCCGGTCGGCCTGGATGTCTTCGGGGGCATGGAAATACGAAAAATGCTTGCCCTGTGCTTCGGCCGCCTCGTAGCCGAGGATACGTTTGGCGCCGGTGTTCCAGCTGGTCACGTAGCCATCCACGTCGAGCATATAGATGGCGTAGTCGACCACGCTCTCGATGAGCAGGCGAAAGCGCTCTTCGCTCAGGCGCAGGGCTTCTTCGTGGGCGCGCCGCTCGCTGAGGTCGCGGGTGATCTTGGAAAAACCGATCAGGCGGCCCAGTTCGTCACGCACCGCCGTGATCACCACCGCCGCCCAGAAGCGCGAACCATCCTTGCGCAGGCGCCAGCCTTCATCCTCGAAGCGGCCCTGGATGGTCGCCATCCGCAGTTCGTAATCGGGCCAGCCGCTGCTGATGGCCTCGTGCGTGTAGAAAGCCGAAAAATGGCGGCCCAGGATTTCGCTGGCGGCATAGCCCTTGATGAGTTGGGCACCGGCGTTCCAGCTCGTGACGTGGCCGTTGGGGTCGAGCGCGAAGAACGCGTAGTCGCGCGTCTGCTCGACCATCATCTGGTAGAAACGCCCGTCGATCTGCGAGATCAGCTCCGTCATGACGCACCCTGTCCGGGATGTTGTGGCAGCCCCTGCACCGCCGCCGATTGTGGGACAAATCCGGGCGGACTGCCATCGGGGCGACAGGCCGTGCGGTGATCGCCTCAGCCTCGCCAAATTGAACTTAGTCCAAATAATAGCGATCCCAGCCTGAGCAGTGGGAGGACAGCGATCACGCCGGATCGACGAGCGACCCGCCGCGACGTTGACGCGATGCACCCGACGTTACCGGGGCGGCGGCGCGATCGCTCCACTGCATGCATGGCGGAATCGCCCGCGCCGCATCGGCGCCATGCCGTTTCGCATATCCCGTTGGTATTTGTCTTCTTTACGAATTTTCGCGAATAGAAGGCACGTCCCTTGCTGGGAGGTGTCGCATTGATGCCGCAAAGCGGCCCGTCCGTCGCGTCCGATGGGCATGCGAGAGACATCTCGGGGGCGCGAAGCGGCACAATATGTCCCGTCATGATTCAGGACAGACGCATGGTCCGCGCATCGATCAACGGGCGGGAGATCACCGCCGAGGACGCCGCCTCGCTACGCACCCGCATGGTGCAGGAGCTTCTGCGCCAGCAGGCCGTCGCCGAGGGGCTGATGGAAGAACACGCCGGTCTGGAAGCCGCCGAGGCCGCGCTCGAGTCCCTGCTCGAACAGCACGTGCCGCAGCCGGTGATCAGCGACGATGACGCCCAGCGCCATTACGCCGAGCATACGATGCGCTATCGCCAGGGCGAATGCGTGGTGGCCTCGCACATCCTGCTGCATGCCCCGGCGCACACGCCGGCACCCGATACGTTGGCGCAGGCCGAGTCTCTCCTCGGCCAGGTGCTGGCGCAGCCTTCCCGTTTCGAATCCATCGCCCGTGAATATTCCAACTGCCCGTCGGCCCAGTTGGGCGGCACCCTGGGCCAGTTGCAGCGGGGCGAAGTCAGCACCGAGATGGAAGCGGCGTTGTTCGGCGACGACCAGGTCGGCATCCGTGCGCAACTGGTGCGCTCGGCGATGGGCTATCACATCGTGCGCATCGATCAGCGTGACGACGGCTGCGCCCTCAATTTCGAGCAGGTGCGCGGACGCATCGTGACCGAATTGCAGGACGCCGCCCTGACGCATGCCCTGCATGCCTACGTCGACCGGCTCATGGCGGCGGCCGACGTGCATCGATTCGACTGAAGCGCGTTCAGCGCGCGGCCAACGCCACCACGGGATCCATGCGGGCGGCCTGGCGCGCCGGCATGAAACCGAATATCAAGCCTGTGCCGACGGCACAGGCAAAAGCGCCGGCCATGGCGCTGAGCGAAAACACCAGCGGTACGCGCCAGGCGATCAGCACGGCGCCGATCAGCAGGCCCGCCACCACGCCGATGAAGCCACCGGCCACCGAGACCAGCACCGCCTCGGTGAGGAACTGACGCAGGATGTCGCGCTGACGGGCGCCGGTCGCCATGCGGATGCCGATCTCACGAGTACGCTCACGCACCGTCATGAGCATCACGTTCATCACGCCGATGCCCCCCACCACCAGCGACACAGCGGCGATCAGCCCCAACATCAGCGTCAGCGTGTCCTGCGTACGCGCCTGCGTGGCGATGGACGCAGCCGCGTTGCTGATGCCGAAATCGCGGATGCGGTGGCGCGCCAGCAGCAAGGCGTCGACATCGCGCTCGGCCTGAGCCACGCGCGCCACGTCGCGGGCCGCGATCACGGTGTAGGTCGGTTCGCGCTGGCCGAAGACACGGATGCCGGCGGTGGAGAACGGCACCAGCAACACATCGTCATAACTCTGGTCGCCGGTCAGCGCACCTTTCTCGCTCATCACGCCGATGACCAGGAACGGCACGTTGCCGATCAGCACACGCTGGCCGACTGCATCGGGTACGTCGGGCATCAGCTCGCGCGCCAGCTTGGCGCCCAGCACGGCGACCGTCGCCATGTCACGCTCGTCCTGCGCGGTGAAGAAGGCGCCGCGCGCCACCGCCCAGGTCTGTATCTGCGGCAGGCGCGCACCGGTGCCGCGCACATAGGTCTGGATATCGCGATTGCCATGGCGCACCACCTTGTTGCCGGTGACGTTGGGCAGCACGTGGGCCACCCCCGGCACGGCAGCGATGGCCTCCAGGTCGTCGAGCGTGATGCTGCGCCCGGGGATGCGCGAACTCTCACCGATCGAGGCCACGTACAGCAGGTTGGAGCCGAACGCGCCCAATTGGGCCACCACCTGCTCGCGCGTGCCCAGACCGATGGCCAGCATGACGATCACCGAGGCCACCCCGATGATGATGCCCAGCAGGGTGAGCCCGGTGCGGAAGCGGTTGAGCAGCAGCGTGCGCCAGGCGGTGCGCGTGGCCTCGCGCAGATCGCCCAGCAAGGTGGCGCCGTCGGTACGCATGCCGCTGGCCGGCACGGGCGCCGACAGCGGCGGCGTGGCGTTTGCCACGGCGCCCGAATCGCTGATGATGCGGCCGTCGCTGATTTCGATGACGCGCCGCGCCTGCTGCGCCACCTTGTGGTCGTGGGTGATGAGAATCACCGTGTGACCGGCGGCGGCCAGCTCGCCCAGCAGCGCCATCACCTCCGCGCCACTGTGGGTGTCCAGGGCGCCGGTCGGTTCGTCGGCGAGGATCACGTGGCCGCCGTTGACCAGGGCGCGCGCGATCGACACACGCTGCTGCTGTCCGCCGGACAACTGCCCGGGCCGATTGTCCAGGCGCTCGGCCAGGCCGAGGCGGTCGAGCAG
>JASGFB010000177.1:0-5479 GCA_047605765.1 Rhodocyclaceae bacterium | reverse complement strand
GGCGATCCAGTGCACCTCGTACTTGTCGCACAGGCGGCGCACGGCGCTGAGGTAGCCGGCGCGGGCATCCTGCGTGCCGGTGTCCCAGGCGCTGGCGTCGGGCGGCGCGTCCGCCGTGCCGAGTACCGTCTGCCAGGCCGGATTCAGTTTGATCAGCCAGTGGCCGCGCTGGCCCATCGCGCGGGCGCAGGCCGTGCGCAACGAAGCGTCGCGGTCGGCCAGCGTGAGCGCGCGCGGCAGCAGGCGAGGGGGCAGGTGGCAGCGCGCCAGCGCCAGCCGTTCGAAGAGTTCGGCCCGCAGCGCCGGCGGGCCGTCGGCCAGTACCTGGTCGAGGACCGACACGATGGCCGCGTCGTCGATGGTACGGGTGGTTTCCGCTGCGCTGGCGTCCGGCGTGGTGGGTGGCGACGGCGGCTGGAAGCCGGCCTGCTCGGCCACCGTCAAGACGCCGGCATAACGCAGCAGGCGCGCTTCGGGTGTGGCGTCGCTGTGTGCCACGTGTGCCAGCACGGCGCCGAGTTCGCCTTCGACGGGCGGGAATTCCGGCGGGCGTCGTTCAACGCCGATGAGGGCCTGGGTGGACAGGCTGCGCAGGTGCGTCATGCGGCCTCCGTTTCGGCTTGCCAGACGAGATGCTCGCGCCAGGCGGCCAGCGGTCTGAGCGTGTGGCCGGACCATTCGCCGAACAGCGTCAGGGGATGGCCGCCGCTTTCGGCGACCAGTTGCCAGGCTTCGTCGTCGCCGAGGCTGAGCGCGATGGCGCCGCTCGGCCCCTGCCACAGCCAGCCCTGTTCATGCGGGTGTACGACCCCCTGGCCCAGGGTCAGCGCCTGCGGCCATTGCCAGGGATTGGCGGCGAGCGAATCGGCCAGTTGGCCGAGCGATTCGTCCAGCGGTGGCGCCGCCGGCACGGCGGCCTGCGCCAGACGTTCGGCGCCGTCGACCACCCATGCGCGCAGCGGTGCGGCGCCGGGGTAGAAGGCCAGGCGCGCGCGCAGGCAACTGCCGGTGAGCAGGTTGAGTTCGAAATGGCGCGTGCCATGCGCATAGTCGAGCAGCATCGCCAGGCGCCCGCTGCGGTGCCCGCGCAGCCAGGCGCGGCGCAGCCACAGGCGGTTTTCTTCTTCGTGGCGGATGCCCAGCACCAGCCAGTCGTCGGCGAGGGGCTCGCCGAGCAGGACGTCTTCTTTTTCGGCGACCCATCCCAGCGCTGCGCGCAGATCGGCTTGCTGGGCAGGACTGAGGGTGTCGCGGCGGCGGAAGGCGTCCACCAGCAGTTGCAACTGGCCCATGCCGGCCAGCGTGGTCTGCGGCCATTGTTCGCCGTGGCCGACCAGCCCTTGCAGACGGCGCACGCGCAGGGCCATGCCGGGCAACTGGGCGTCGACCATGCGGGCGGCGAGCTGGCCCCAGATGTCGGGTTGGCTGCTGAGTTGGGCGAGGCCGTGGCGCACGCGGTCGGCGAGCCAGCGTTCGAGTTCGTCGAGGCCATCGCCCATGCGCTGCAGACGCGCCGCCTCACGCTTGGCCTGGGCCGCCAGGTCGGTGGGCGCCGCCACTTGGGCGACCTTTTTCTGTTCTTGCCTGTCGGCCCGGTCGTGGCGCGATTGCAGCCATTCGGCCACCCATGCCGGCGGCGTATGGGCGCTGACGGCGGCGGCGTGCTGGACGGACAGGAGCATCAAGGCCAGGCCATGCTTGCAGGGAAACTTGCGGCTTGGGCAACTGCACTTGAAAGCCGGGCCGGCCTTGTCGATCTGCACCTGGTAGGGCTTCGAGCCGCTGCCCTGGCATTCGCCCCACAGGGCTTGCTCGTCCTGGCCGAGCAGCGGCCACTTGGCGGGAATCACCAGGCCCTTGGCCGCCTTGGCGGAGGACTCGTCGGGCGCCAGTTTGAGAATGTCTTCGGTCGTCAGCGGCATGTCACACAGGCGGCGGGCCCGGCTGCGGGCGGATGAAGCCGCCGACTGTAGCAGGGAAGGCGGGCCGTCTGTGACGAGGCATCTCAAAGGCGCGCGCCGCCAGGACGGACGGCTGCCCTTGTGGGCAAGGCCGGCGGGGTGTTTGCCGGCCATAAGAAAGATGTCGTCCCGCCTCGCAGGCATCCGGGGGTGCGGCCAGCGACGATCCGCCAGGATCGCGGCCGTGGCAGTGCATGCGGGGAGGGCCGCCGCTGGCGTGCGCCGGCGGCGAATGCCTTGCATGCCAGACCAGAGAGGCCACCGCATGGAAGACAATGCCGCGCAACCTGCGACGCCGTCGTCGTCGCGCAGATTCCCGCACAACGCCGCCATCCGGGTACGCCGACGCCGGGCCGGCATCGCGGCCGACGCCCCGGTGTGGGGCCTGGCCTTGTCGGGGGGCGGCATCCGCAGCGCCACGTTCTGCTTCGGCCTGATCCGCGCGCTGGCGCATCGCAGGCTGTTCCTGCGCTTCGACCTGTTGTCGACGGTATCCGGCGGCGGTTATATCGGCGCCGCCGTCGGCCGCCTGTTCAGCCCGGCCCCCGCTGCGGCCAACACCGCCAGTGCCGCGCAGATCGAGGCGGACCTGGACGGCCAGTTCGCCGGCCCATCGGCACGCCGCCCCGGCGGCGAGCGCGCGTCGAGCTGGTTCCTGTGGTGGCTGCGCGCCAATGGCCGCTATCTGATTCCGCGCGGCGCCAAGGACCGCACGTTTGCCATCGCCCTGTACGCGCGCAACCTGCTGGCGATCCATCTGGAATTGGGCGTCCTGGCGGTGGTGCTGGGCCTGTTGCTGGCGGCGGTCGACCTCGGCGGGTGGGGCTGGGCGTTCCAGTGGGGCTACGGCGACGGTGATGTCGGCAGGCGGTTCGAGATCCTCGGCCGGGTGCCGTCGTGGCTGCCGACGCTGTGGCTGGCGGCGCCCGTGCTGGCGGTCATCATGGGTTGTTGGTGCGCCGCCTATTGGCATCTGGGCTGGATGCTGTCGCCGACACGCCGGCAGGTGCTCGTTTCGCTCGTCATCGCGCTGCTCATCGGCACGGCGTGGGGGTTATGGGTGACGCCCGTGCGCGGTGCCGTGGGGGATGTCCTGCGCCTGATCGCCTGGGGGGCGGTGCCGGCGTTGGCGGCGATCTTTGCGCTGGGCGCGCTGGTCGCCTTGGTGGCGGCAGGGGTATTCGATCGCGGCACCGACAAGACCACGCCCAACCGCATGGCTTATGTCGGCGACATGACGCGCAGCGCGCTGACCCGTCAGCTCGCCAACATGCTGCGGCTGGCCGGTGTGCTGGCGTTGCTGGGTCTGCTCGATCGCGCCGCCTGGTATCTGGCTTTCAGCCGCGTCGAAGCGCAGAGCGTCGGCCTCTACCTGGCGATGGCGGTGGCGGCGGTGCGCGCCGCCCTGCCTGTGGTATCCAGCCTTACCGCGCGCAATCCCGGCGGCCGGTCGGGCCTGATGAGCGTGGCGCGCCTGGTCGGCTACGCGCTGACCTTTGCCCTGCTGGCCTGGTGGGCGTCGCTGGTCTATGGCTCGGTGTTGGGCGCCCTCTACGACGGGGTGCAGGACCCCCGGCACTTGCTGCGTTTCGATGCCGCCTGGCAGATGTGGGGCCTGGAATTCGTGCCGGCCGTGCTGTACGTGGTGCTGACCGGCGCCAATCTGGATTTTCTGAATGCCTCGTCGCTATATACCTTTTACAAGGCGCGGCTGACGCGCAGCTACCTGGGTGCGGCCAATCGCGAGCGCTTCAAGGATGGCACCGTGTCGGCGCTGGAGGCCGTCGCCAAGCCGCTCGCCGGCTTTCGGCCGCGTGCCGTCGGCCAGGTGGCGCCGCATGACGACGTGGCCCTGGCCCGGTACGCGCCGGAGAAAGCCGGCGGCCCGGTCCACCTGATCAACATCTGCGTGAACCAGACCACCGATCCGCGCGGCGGGCTGTTCAACCAGGACCGTAAAGGCGTCTTGATGACGTTGGCTTCGCGCGGCTGGATGAAAGTGGCCGACCAGCCCTGGAGCAAGCGCGCGCCCCAGCTCAGCCTGGGCAGCCTGGTGGCGATCTCGGGCGCGGCGGTGGCGCCGGGTATGGGGGCGACGACTTCCAGCGGCATGTCGGCCTTGCTCACCTTCGCTGGCGTGCGCCTGGGCTTCTGGTGGCGTGGTGCGACCAGGCAGCGCGCCGACCGCTGGTGGCAGCGGCGCTTTGCCAAGTACTATGCGCTGGCCGATGAAGTGTCGGGCCGTTTCGAGGGCACCCAGCGCGAGCGCTGGTTTCTGTCCGATGGCGGGCATTTCGAGAACACCGGCGCCTATGCCTTGCTGGCCGAGCGGGCCGAGGTGATCGTGGTGGCCGACTGCGGGGCCGACCCGGCCTATGCATTCAAGGATCTCGAAAAACTGGTGCGCATCGCGCGCATCGATCTGCAGGCCGACATCCGTTTTCAGCGCCCCAGGCAGAACGCCGGCCTGGCTGCCTTCGGTTCGCTCAATGAACTGGCTTCGCCGCGTAGCAGCGCCTGCCTGGCCTTTGCCAAGATCACCTATGGCGGCCAGGCGCAGAGCAGCGGCATCCTGCTGCTGATCAAGCCGAACATCTGCAGCGGCTTGCCGGTGGACCTGATGAACTTCAAGGGGCAGAACCCGGATTTTCCGCAGCAGACGACCGCCGACCAGTTTTTTTCCGAAGCGCAATGGGAAAGTTATTTCCTGCTCGGCCAGTACCTGGGCGGGCAGCTCAGCCATGGCCTGATCGAAGACCTGCGCACGCACGCCGACGCGTATTTCGAGCCCGACGACTGCTCGCCCTTCGAGGCCCAGGCGGCGGACCCCGGGTCGGTGGTCAAGCGCGCGGCCGCAGTGGTGAGCCGCATGCCGGCGCGGCTGGGGACCTCGGCGGCGGTGGGCGCGACGGTGGGGCTGGGGGCTGCCGCCACGCTGGGCGCCGCCACCTGGCAGGCCATCGACAGCGTGCGCAGCGCCTATGGCGACAAGACCACGGCCGAACGTGCGGCCATGAATCAACTGGCGCAACTGTGGGGCAAGCTGCCGGCCGGGCAGGGCACCGCCGAAGAAGCCGCCAGGGTGAACGAGTTGGCGGCCGCCCTGGTGAGTACCGCCGACACCCTATGCCCGACGCATGAAGCCAACTGGTTCATGACCTCGCCGATCGGCAACCGCATTCTGCTGTACACGACACAGCGCTGTGAAACCCTCGATGCCGGTGCGCGCGGCGATGCCTGCCGCGTGATGCTGGAGGCCAAGACCACCTCGCTGAGGACGCCTTACCAGTTCTGCCTGCAAGCGCCGGAGGAAAAGACGCGCCGCCCGCCGCCCTTGTACTGGGGCTTCGATTACGCCAACAAGCGGCCGCCGTACTACTGGCACCCCTGCGATCCGGCGTGGGGCGAACTGAACGAAACCGAGGCCGCTTACCGTCACAGTTTCGGTGCGCTGACACAGGTGCAATACGACGCCGACAAATCGGGCGCGGCCGCCGGCTGCCCCGTGCCCGGCGCGG
>JASGFB010000176.1:0-5487 GCA_047605765.1 Rhodocyclaceae bacterium | reverse complement strand
CGAAGGCCGACTCATCGATGTCTTCCGCCGCATTGGCACACACGTTCCGGCGCCGATGGCCGCCACCAGCACGGCGATGATGATGAGGGCGCCGCGCCGGCGCGCGCGAGGCGCGGGGGCGATGTTGGAATCGTGGGGAGGCAAGTCGCGCGCGACCATGTAAGAACCTCGTGCAAATGAAAAAAAGTCGCCCTGTCAGCGGGCGGCTTGGATGGCGCGTCGGATGCTAGCAGCGCGCTCTGTACAGGGATGCCAGCCCAAACCTTTGCAGTTGTTACACAACATGTCTGGTGTAACGACCCCGTGCGATTGCCGCCACAGGGCATCCTCACGGATAATTCCGCACGCCCCGCGCGCCCGGCTTTTGCCCGGGCAGTCGTCATCTCCACGCCATCGCCTTGCCTGCCGCCTCATGACCGCATCCCCGCCTTCCGCCATGCGTGCCCTGCTGACGCCACGCATGCTCATCTGCGTGTTCACGGGCTTTTCGTCCGGTCTGCCGCTATACCTGCTGCTCAACCTGCTGCCCGCCTGGCTCAAGACCGAAGGCCTGAGCCTGAAGGCCATCGGCGCGTTCGCGCTGATCCAGTTTCCGTACACCTGGAAGTTCCTTTGGTCACCGCTGCTCGATCGCTATGCCTTGCCGTGGCTGGGCCGACGCCGCGGCTGGATGGCCCTCACCCATGTGGCGCTGATCGGCGCCATCGCCTGGCTCGGCCAGCTGTCGCCACGCGAAGATCTCAGCCTGATCGTCGGGCTGACGGCGCTGGTGGCGTTCCTGTCGGCCACCTCGGACATCGTGCTCGACGCCTTCCGCCGCGAACTGTTGCGCGACGAAGAGCTGGGCCTGGGCAATGCAATCCACGTGAACGCTTACAAACTCGCCGGTCTGGTGCCGGGTTCGCTATCGCTGATCCTGGCCGACTACCTACCCTGGCAGCAGGTTTTCGCCATCACCGCCGTCTTCATGCTGCCGGGCCTGCTCATGACGCTGGCGGTGCGCGAACCTGGCGCCGCCATCAGGCCGCCACGCACGCTGCGCCAAGCGGTGGTCGAACCCTTCGAGGAGTTCATTACCCGCAATGGCTGGCGTGAGGCCGCCCTGGTGCTGACCTTTATTCTGCTCTACAAGTTGGGTGATTCGCTGTGCACCGCGCTGGCTACGCCCTTTTATCTGGACATGGGCTTCTCCAAGACCGACATCGGCATTGTCGCCAAGCACGCCGGCCTGTGGCCCAACGTGATCGGTGGCCTGCTCGGCGGGCTGTGGATGGTGCGCACCGGCATCAATCGGGCGCTGTGGATCTTCGGCGTGGTGCAGGCGCTGGCGGTCGGCGGTTTCGCCTGGCTGGCCTGGCTCGGGCCGGCCGACGCGGACGCCAGCCGCCTGATGGTGCTGGCGGTGGTCATCGGCCTCGAAGCGCTTGGCGTCGGTCTGGGCACGGCCGCCTTCGTGGCCTTCATTGCGCGCACCACGCATCCGGCGTACACCGCCACCCAACTGGCTTTGTTCACCAGCCTGATGGCCGTGCCGCGCACGCTCATCAACGCGTCGGCGGGTTATCTCGTCGAAGCGCTGGGCTGGTTCGGTTTCTTCATCCTGTGTCTGATCCTCACCGTGCCCGGCATGGCCCTGCTCATCAAGGTGGCGCCATGGGGAGACGACCCGCCACCCAGAGAGACGACATGACCGTCACCCATCGCGCCGACCGCCTCGTGGCCGCCGCCCGCACCCTGTGCGACATCGTCGATGCCATGCGCTTCGCGCCTCCCGTCACGCACGTCTACAACCCGCTCGACTATGCGTGGGAACCGAACGAGACCTACCTGCGCCGCTTCGGCGACAGCGCCAAGCGGGTGGTCTTCGTCGGCATGAACCCCGGACCTTTCGGCATGGTGCAGACCGGCGTGCCCTTCGGCGAGATCGCCGCCGTACGCGACTGGATGGGTATCGAGGCCACCGTCATCGGCCCCGCCGAGCAAAATCCCAAGCGCCCCATCGAAGGCTTCAACTGCCAGCGTTCGGAAGTGAGCGGACGGCGCCTGTGGGGTTTGTTCCAGCAGCGGTTCGGCACGGCGGACGCCTTCTTTGCCGAGCACTTCGTTGCCAACTATTGCCCGCTGGCATTCTTCGACGCAGGCCGCAACGTCACGCCGGATAAACTGCCCGCCGCCGAACAGTTGCCGCTGCTGGCGGCATGCGATGCGCATCTGCGCACGCTGATCGAAGTGCTCGAACCGGAATGGGTGATCGGCATCGGCGCCTGGGCCGAGACGCGCATCGCCAAGGCCACCGAAGGCCTGAACGTCCGCAGCGGGCGCGTGCTGCACCCCAGCCCCGCCAGCCCCATCGCCAACCGTGACTGGGCGGGCGCCGCCACGCGCCAGTTGCAGGCGCTCGGCGTGTGGCAGTGACTGTGCGCGGCATCGCATCGCGCTTATGAAAACGCCATCCCCGGCGCGGGTGCGCGGGGGATGGCGTCGACACGCCGCCGGCATAGCCGGCCGGATCAGGCCACCAATCGCGGCGTGTTGTCTTCCACTTCGTCGGCAACCAGTTCACGCACGCGCTCGCCACTGACCGACTCGAAAGCCAGCAGTTCGTCGGTCAGCTGGAGCAGCGCATCGCGATGCGTATCCAGCACTGTGCGGCTGATGTCGTTCTGTGTCTGCAGCACTTCGTCGGCCGCTTCGATCAAGGCCTGCGTATGGAAGGCCATCATGCCGTCGGGCAGGCTCGCCACGCTGAACAGCTTGCCGGCCTGGCCGAAGCCGTAGCGGCCGACCATGTCCATGGCCAGGCGCGAGGCCTCCTGCAGATCCTGCGCGGCGCCGCTGGAGGCTTCCTCGAAGACGGCCAGTTCGGCATTGCGCCCCCCCAGCAGCATCTGGATGCGTTTTTCGATGTCGCTCTTCATGTACAGCGACTTGTCCTCGTCCGGCGTCACCAGCGTCACGCCCAGCGCATCACCGCGCGGCAGGATGGTGACCTTCTCGACATTGCCGGTGCCCTGCACCACGGCCACGATGGCGTGACCGGCTTCGTGCGCGGCGATGCGGTGACGTTCGTCCTCCGACATCATCGACTTGGAGCCGTTGATCTCACCGATGCGCGCCACTTCGATGGCTTCGAGCATGTCGGCCATGGTCACTTCGCGACGGCCATCACGCACCATCAGCAGCGCGCTCTGGTTCACCAGGGTGGTGATGGTGGCCGGCGACAGGCCGGTGGTCAGGCGCGAGAGCTGGCCGAAATCCACATCGCCCGCCAGCTTGAGCTTGCGGCTGCTGGCGCGGAACAGCGCCTCGCGCTCGCGCACGTCCGGCAGCTTGATGGTCACACGACGATCCATGCGCCCTTCGCGCAGCAGCGCCGGCTCGATGTTCTTGGGCAGGTTGGTGGCGCCGATCACGACCACGCCGGCGTTGTCCGAGAAGCCATCCATCTCGACCAGCAACTGGTTGATGATGCGGTTGCATTCGGCCGAAGCGGCATCCGATTGCTCGGTGCGCTTGGCGACGCCGTCCAGTTCATCGATGAACAGAATGCACGGTGCACTCTTGCGCGCCTGCTTGAACACATTGCGCACGCGCGCCATGCCCATGCCGAACCACTTCGACGTGAAGTCGCTGCCTGACACGCTGATGAAATTCACGCCGCATTCGCCAGCCACCGCGCGCGCCATCATGGTCTTGCCCACGCCCGGCCCGCCCAGCATCAGCACGCCCTTGGGGGCGCGGATGCCGTGGCTGGCATAACTGGCGGGGTCCTTGAGATAGGCCATGACATCGCCCAGCGCAGCCTTGGCTTCGGTGGCGCCGATGACATCGTCGAAGCGGACGTCGGGCACGTCGCGGACGGTCTTGCCCAGGCCGCGTTCATCGCCGCGCGTCATGTAGATCAGCACGCCGACCAGGATCAACGTCGGCCACAGCTTTTCGAACATGCCGGCCAGTGAATCAAGCGTGCTCTCGGTGGGGGTCTTGAAAAGCGAATCCTTCTTGAGCACCACGAGCTGGAAATTCTTCTTCGCCAGTTCGCTGGTGAGCGCACCGGCAAAGTAACCGCGCAAGTCGTTGACGAAGTACTTCTGCCCCGAGCGCGTGGTCACGATGACGCCATCGGGGGCCAGGCCGGCGGCGGCCACGTTGTCCTTGCGCAGATCCTCGGCCAGTTGGCCGCCGTCCTTCTCGGCCTTCAACCAGGTCTCCGGCTCGCTCTGCATCTGGCGGGCAACTGCGCTCAGCGCGGTCTGCGGTGCGGCCTTGCCCTGCACGAGTACGGCGATGCCAAGTGCCAGCGTGAGTACGGCGAGTGCGCCCCAGGGCGCGTATTTCTTGAACAAGGGGTGTTTCCAGAATTTCATGGCGGCGGGGGCGAGCGACATTCGGAAAGGGGGTGCCGCGCAGTGTAATGCAGCCCTTTTGCCCTGATGACGCACCAATCGTGAAAGAACATGTTCACCCCGAAAGGGCAGGGCAGCACGGGGGTCACCGCAGGCAAGTCATTGGCCGTGAAGCAACTTTTTACAAGGGCACGATGCGCCTGCGGCCCTTGGCCGCCTGGCGGCAGGGCCTCGACCGCCTTGGCGAAGGGCTGGAAAAAGACTGACTACTGTATAAAATTACAGTCCCTCGCCGTTATTGGATTTCCCGCCTCCGGGCGCCATGCCAGCCCTCGCCCTCACTTGCCTGACGGACATTCTCCAACGCGCCGACATCTGGCGAGGGGATCGGCTAGCCGTACTCGACGGGCAGGCCGTTGCCAGTGGCTTGCCCGCACTGGACGCCGAACTGCCAGGCGGCGGCTGGCCGCGCGGCGCGCTGGTCGAACTGCTGGCCGACGCTCAGGCCATCGGCGAGCTGTCGCTGCTGCTGCCCGCCCTGCGGACCACGGTAACGGAAGCGCCCATCGCCCTCATCGCCCCGCCCGGCCTGGCGCACGCGCCTGCCTGGGCGGCCCAGTTGCCGCTGGGGCAATTGCTGTGGGTGGAGGCACCCGCCGAGCACATCGCCTGGAGCACCGAACAACTCCTCGGCAGCGGCGCCCTGGGGGCCGTGCTGGCATGGCTGCCGGACAAGATGGACAACCGATCGATGCGCCGCCTGCAACTGGCCGCCGAAGGCTGCCGCAGCCTGGCCTTCATGTTTCGCGCCCCGAGCTGTGCCCGCACCCCCTCGCCCGCCCCTTTGCGGCTGTCGCTGGCCGGCACTGCCGAGGGCTTGCGCGTGACCCTCCTCAAGCGGCGCGGCCCGCCTTGCGCCAACCCCTTGCTGCTGCAGATCGAGCGCCCCTTGCCGTGGGCACGGCCGGCACGGGCACCGCGCCCTGCCCCCGTGCACGAAGTCGTGCGGCTGGCCGCCGTGGATGGTCCCGCCAAGGTGCGCTCATGACGCACGAACTGTGGCTATGCATGGCCTTTCACCGCCTGCCGCTGGAGATCTTCCCGCCGCCGGCCGGGCCCGCCGTGGCGGTGGCCCAGCAAC
>JASGFB010000175.1:0-5647 GCA_047605765.1 Rhodocyclaceae bacterium | reverse complement strand
CGGCATCGTCGCCGTGCTCGGTGTAGAACCCAGGGCTGGCCAACGCGGCGGACGGGCCGCAGGCGCGGATCGCCACCGGCGCGCGGCCGGGCTCGGCGATCAGCCAGAAGCCATCGCCGCCGATGCCGTTCATGTGGGGATAGGTCACGGCGATGGTGGCGGCAGCGGCCACCATCGCCTCGACGGCATTGCCCCCCTCGCGCAGGACGGCGGCGCCACTTTGCGCGGCCAGGTGATGCGGGGCACTGACCATGCCACCGCGACAGCTACGACTATGCAGCATGCGTACTCCGATCCAGTATCCAGGCCGCCCACATGATCACGGCTCCATCAATGACACATGCGCCGCCACGATGCGCCAGCCTTCCTGCATGCGCACCCAGGTCTGGCTCTGGCGGCCGATGCGCGTGCTCTGCGCGCGGGTGAATTCGGTGTTGGCTGTCGCCATGTCGCGCCCATAAGTCGTGATGACCGTGTTGCGCAGAACCCGCGCCAGCCCCTGTGACGAACGTTGCTGGCGGAAGGCCTGGATGGCCGCGTACCCGTAGAGATTCTCACCGGCGCCCAGGCGCACGGTCAGTGGGTGATTCCAGAACAGTGCGTCGAGTACGGCGATGTCATTGCCCACCAGCGCCGCCTCATAGCGGGCGAAGGCGGTTTCGACCTCCGCCAGCACCTCCGGCAGGTTGACGTCGATGCTCATTTCATTGTCCCCGCAGGATGGTTTCAACACGCCGCGCCAGTGCCAGCAAGGCACCATCGGCACCGCGCGCGCCGACCAGAGACAGACCCACCGGCCCTTCTTCCACGCCTGCGCCGGGCACGCTGATCTGCGGCAAACCGGCGTGACCGGCCGGGCACAGCAGACTCAGTGCGCGGGCGCGAAACGACTCCAGTTGCGCCGCGCCGGCATCGCGCGCCGGTGCGGCGGCGGGCGAAGTCGGCAACAGCAGCACGGCATCATCGGCCAGCAGCGCATTCATGCGCGTGGCGATGTGGCTGCGGGCATCGCGGGCCGCCGCCACTTCGGTGGGCGCGATGGCGGCGGCAGCCGCGAAGCGCTCGCGGATCCCCGGGCCGAAAACCGGTTCGGTAGCACTCACCCACGCCCCATGCGCTTGCCAGACTTCGGCCGCCTGGCAGACGCGAAAGACTTCGCGCCATTGCGGCAACGCGTCGCCAGCAAGACGCACCGGCACGAGCGCACTCTGCAGCCCTTCCGCCAGACGCGCCACCAAGGGGCCGAGGGCGTCCACCACCGCAGCGTCGGCCAAATCCCACGCATCCACCGGCAACAGCAGCCGGCGCACCGGCGCGCCCTCATCCGGCAGGCCGAGCGCGCGCGCCGCCGCCGTCAGCGTGGCCACGTCGCGCGTCAACCAGCCGACGGTGTCGTAGCTCGGCGCCAGCGGGCACGCGCCCTCCAGCGAGATGCGTCCGTGCGTGGGGCGCATGCCGTAGAGCCCGCAGAACGACGCAGGCAGGCGCACCGAGCCCCCCGTGTCGCTCCCCAGACCGATGTCGACCAGACCGGCCGCGACGGCCGCCGCCGACCCCGACGACGACCCGCCCGGCAGCCGGTCCGGCGCCGCGCTGTTGATCGGCGTGCCGTAATGGGCGTTGGCCCCCATCAGGCTATAGGCCAGTTCGTCTGTATGCGTCTTGCCGACCAGCGTGGCGCCGGCGGCCAGCAAGCATTGAACGGCATCGGCATGGCGCGTGGCCGACAGATGCGTGCGTTGCCAGTCCGGGTTGCCGAAGCCGGTCACGCGGCCGGCGACGTCGAACAGATCCTTGGCGCCGAAGCGCAACCCGCTGACGGGACCGTCGGGCGCACCAGCCAGCGTAAAGACATCATGAAAAGCATGAACGGTATCGAGCATGATGGTCACTGCGGTACGTGGAGCGTGGGGCACGGACGGGTGAAAGTCGGCCGCCCGCGCTTGAAGCCATACAGCACAGGCGAGATTTCAGCGACCGCCATGGCGGGATCCGGATTGTCGACCAGCACGAAATCGGCCGGCTTGCCCACTGCGATGCCGTAATCGGCGCAGTTGAGCAGACGCGCCGAACGCTGCGTGACCATGTCGAGACAATCGCGCATGCCGGCGCGGCGACCGATCTGTGCCAGGTTGGCAAAGAGGTTGGCCATGCGCAGCAAGGATGCGTCGCCGAAGGGGGTGAAGGGATTGAGTACGTTGTTGGTCGACAACGAACAGTTGACGCCCTCTGCCAGCAAGGTGTGCGCCGGCGCCACGCCACGTGGGACGGCATGATCGTGGTCGCGGCACATCAGGTACAAATCGGTCGCCGGCAGCACGGTGACGGCGATGCCCGCGTCGGCCAGACGCCGCGCAGTCGCCGCCAGGCCGGCCGGATCGAGGAACGCCAGCTTGGTTACGTGGCCGATCGCCACCCGCCCGCCCCAGCCGTATTCGTCGGCTTTACGGCAGACGTAATCGGCGTCCAGCGCCCCGGCATCCGACGAGAAATCCAGGTGCATGTCGATATCGACGTCGTATTCGCGTGCCAGCGCAAAAACGCGGTCGATCTGCCCATGCGGATCGCTGTCGACATACGGCGCGGCGCCAACCACCCGCGCGCCGTCGCGCAGCGCCGCGACCATCAGTTCTTCGGTACCGGGATTGTTGAGCAGCCCCTCCTGCGGGAACACGCAGATCTCGGCATCCAGCGCCCACGCATACTGGGCCAGCGCGCGTTTGACACCATGGTAGCCACGCAGGCCGATGCCGGGATCGACTTCGACGTGCGTGCGCATGCGCGTGGTCCCCTGCAGGACGGCACGCCGCAGGGTGGCGGCGGCGCGCGCAGCGACGTCTTCTTCACTGAATGCGCGCTTGGCCTGCGCCACCTGATCGATGGCTTCGGCCAGGTCGCCACGGTGCATCTGACAGCGATCGAGAATGCAGGCCTTGTCCAGGTGGATGTGGGTTTCAACGAAACCGGGCACCAGCAGGCGCCCTTCGGCGTCGATGTCACGCGCGCCCGGTGCCAGGTTCTGCGCGATGGCGACGATGCGCCCATCCTGCACACCGACGTCGACCAGCGCGTCCGGCGCCTCGGCCAGGCGAACATGTCTGAGAGTCAATTCCATGATGTGTTTCCTGCTTAAGCGTGACCGAGATAGGCGCGTGCGATGGCAGGGTCGTCGCGCAGCTCGGCCACCTTGCCTTCGCGCACCAGGCGACCGGATTCGAGCACATAGGCACGGTCCGCCACGGCCAGCGCGAGGTTGGCCATCTGATCGACGATCAACAGCGTGGTGCCTTCGTCGCGCAGATCGGCGAGCACGCCGTACAGCTCGGCGATCATGGCCGGCGACAGCCCCAGGCTGGGTTCATCGAGAAGGAGAATGCGCGGCGCCGCCATCAGGCCGCGCGCGATGGCCAGCATCTGCTGCTCACCGCCCGAGAGCACGCCGGCCGGGCTGTCGATGCGGTCCTTGAGGCGCGGAAAGCGCGTCAGCAAAGCAGAGAATTCGGCCTCCAGTTGCGCGGCGCTCACCTCGCGCCGGTGGTAAGCCCCCAGCATGATGTTGTCGCGCACCGACAGCTCGGGAAACACCTGGCGCCCTTCCGGCACCAGTGCCAGCCCGGCGCGCGCGATGTCGTGCGCCGCCTCCTGGCGAATGTCGCGGTCGTCCAGCAGCACGGCACCGTCGACCGGCCGCAGCAAACCGCTGATGGCGCGCATCAAAGTGGATTTGCCGGCGCCGTTGGCCCCCAGCACGGCCACCATCTCGCCCGGATTGACCACCACGCTGACCTCGTCGAGCACGGGTGCGGCCCCATAGCCGCAGCGCACTCGCACGGCGGCCAGTACCGCCAGTTGCGGGCCTTGCCACGGGGCCGGGCGCGGACGTCCGACGAAATCGGTGGCACCCAGGTAAGCCCGCAGCACGCCGGCATCCTGCTGTACGTCGCGCGGGGCGCCCTGGGCAATGGGCACGCCGGCATCGAGCACGACGACGTGATCGGACACGCCCATCACGAGGGCCATGTCGTGTTCGACCAGAATGACGGCAATGCCCAGCGCCGCGATGCGCCGCAACAGCACCGCCAGGCTGTCCTTGTCGGCGCGCATCAGGCCGGCGGCGGGTTCGTCCAGCAACAGCACGCCCGGCCGGGTCGCCAGGGCGCGGGCGATCTCCACCAGGCGTCGGTCAACGTGCGGCAGATCGGCGGCCATCCGCGTCACCGACCCGCTGTAACCGACGAACGCCAGCAAGGCTTGCGCGAGGAGATCGTCGTCCTGCGTCCGCACGCCACCGAGCAACGCCCCGGAACGTCCGGCACGCAAAGCGATGCGCAGGTTGTCGAGCACGCTCATCTGCTCGAACAGTTGGGTGGTCTGATACGTACGGGCGATGCCGGCGCGGGCGATCTGCCAGGCGCGCAGGCCGGCCAGTTCGCCGTTCAGATCGATCGACCCGCTGTCGGGCCGATAGAAGCCGCCGACCATGTTGAGTACGGTCGTCTTGCCGGCACCGTTGGGGCCGATCACGCTGGTGATGCAGGCTGGTGCCGCGGTGAACGACACACCCTTGGCTGCCTGCACGCCGCCGAAGCGGATGCCGATGTCCTTGACCGACAGCGGTACGGAGTCGGCGCGCCTGGCATGACTCATGACACGCGCATCGTCGCGCCGCGCCTGGCTGTCCGGCGCATGCGCCAGCCACGTAGCCAGCGTGCCGACAATGCCGCGTGGCGCCAGCCACAGGACGCCAAGCAGCAACGAACCAAAGGCCAGCAGACGATACTCGGCAAGGTTGGACAGCGCCTCGGGCAACAGCACCACGATGAGCGCACCGACGACCGGCCCGAACAACGTGCCCGAGCCCCCGATCACCACCGCCAGCAGGAACAGAATCGATTGGGAGAACGGAAACGAGCTCGGGCTGATGAACATCACCAGCGGCACGAAGACCGCGCCAGCAATGCCGGTAAAGCATGCAGACAGCGCGAACGCCATGGTCTTGATGACGACCGGATCGAAACCGAGCGACTGGGCGGCGGTTTCCGAATCACGCACGGCGCGCAGCGCGCGCCCCCAGTGGCTGCGTGAAAAACGATGAAAGAAGGCCAGCGCCAGACCGGCCAGCACCACAGCCAGCAGGGCGACTTCGCGCTCCATCATGGGGATGCCGAAGAATTGGGGATTGTCGAACCCCATCAGTCCGTTGGCGCCGCCGGTGAGGCTGCGCCACTCGACGGCGCCATGCTCGACGATGAAGGCAAAAGCGATGGTCACCATCGCCAGGTAGGGTCCTTTGACACGCAGCGCCGGCACCGCCAACAACCCACCCAATGCGGCGGCGGTCAGCGCCGCCAGCGGCAGCATCAGCCAGAAACTGAAGCCGTGCGCCATGCCGATGCCGGCGACATAAGCGCCGATGGCGTAGAAGGCGACGTGGCCGAAGGACACCAGGCCGGACAACCCGACCAGAATATTGAGGCCGACGCCCACCACGATATTGAGGGCGACCATGGCCAGCACGAAGTGCGTGTAGCCCTGGGCGATCCAGCCGAACGCAAAGGCCAGTACGGTGCCGGCGCAGAGCGCGGCGCTGGCGGTGGACGGCTGCGCCAGGACGCGGCGCAGTCGCGCCAGCGGCACCCCGCGTGAG
>JASGFB010000174.1:0-5659 GCA_047605765.1 Rhodocyclaceae bacterium | reverse complement strand
GCTGCCGGCGACGCGCGTGGCCGTGACTCATCTCGATCCGACTTTTCTCACCTGCGCGCGAGCATCCATTGCCGGGCTGCTCGGACTGATACTGTTGCTGGCATTGCGCCAACCCCGGCCGCGCCTGGCCCACATCCCCTCGCTGGCCATCACCGCCCTCGGCTGCGTGGTCGGCTTTCCCCTGCTGACGGCCTTGGCCCTGCAGCACGTCACTTCCGCGCATTCGACCGTCTTCGTGGGGCTACTGCCCCTGTGCACGGCGATCTTCGCGGTGCTGCGCGGCGGCGAACGCCCACACACGCCCTTCTGGCTGTTCGCCGTGGCCGGCGCCGCGTTCGTCGTCGGCTATGCGCTCATGGGTGGCATCGAGGCTTCGCTTACCGGCGATCTGATGATGCTCGCGGCCGTGGCTGTGTGCGGCCTCGGTTATGCGGATGGCGCGCGCCTGTCGCGGGTGCTGGGGGGCTGGCAAGTGATCAGTTGGGCTTTGGTGCTGGCCCTGCCGATCATGCTGCCGATGGCCGTGCTGACCCAACCTGCGTCGTTCGCCGCGGTGTCCGTGCCGGCATGGCTCGGGCTGGGCTACGTGTCGCTGTTCAGCATGCTGATCGGCTTTGTGTTCTGGTATCGCGGCCTGGCCCTGGGCGGCATCGCGGCGGTCGGCCAGCTCCAGCTTTTTCAGCCCTTCATGGGGCTTGGCCTGGCTGCCGTGCTGCTGCACGAAACGGTGAGCTGGACCATGCTGGTCGTGACATTGGGCGCAGTGGCCTGCGTGGCGGGGGCCAAAAAGTACGCGTGAATGCCGCGTGCGCAGCGGGGTTGTCGATGCCTTCGATGGTGGC
Source organism: Rhodocyclaceae bacterium (assembly GCA_047605765.1). Taxonomy (GTDB): domain Bacteria; phylum Pseudomonadota; class Gammaproteobacteria; order Burkholderiales; family Rhodocyclaceae; genus JBGVSA01. The sequence goes on along the minus strand of JASGFB010000174.1, from coordinate 4,817 downwards.
CCTGAGCCGCCGTTGGATACACCATGGAAGGCCCTCGCAGCCCCTTCTTCAAAGACGGAACGTACCCGTGAACGACCTGTCGGCAATGGTTCGTGCTGACGCAGGGGGCCTTCAAGTGCGTCCAGCCAGCGATCGCTTCAAAGATCGAGGCCCCCTGCCATCACCGGGTGCCCGTGCTTCTTGTGTGCCAGATCCGTCAGCCCCACCGAGGTCACGTCCTCAAGGCTATAAGTGGCGCGGGGAATCGCGCCGCCAGCGTTGGCATAGATAAAGTCCGCATCGATGTGCGCAATGTGGCGGTCACCCGCCACGGCGCTGCCGGGTATGAACTGGCGTAGCACCACGCAGACCCGGTCCCCCATGTTCACCGATAGGCCGGTACGCATGGGCACTGCATGCGCTTGCGCACCGTCGGCGGTCGCGGCGCCGGCACACGTCGGGTCGGCTACGATCGTTGCGTGCCACTTGGTACCGTCAGTGATTGGCACCGAAAAGCTCACTATGCCCGTGGTGGCGGCGGTGAAGCTGTGGTGGTAGGTCACGGTGCTGTTGGGGGTGCCGTGCTGAGCGCCATCGCTGGCAAAGACGTTGTCTGCCACGTCGCCGAAATCCAGCCTGTCGATCGACGTGCCTGTCCATCGGAATCTGACTTGATCGAGCGTGCCGGTATGGTCGGCCGGGCGCACATAGGTGAAAGTGCCCGGCAAGGGCGCGCCGGCAAGCGACACCCCGGTTGAGATGAACCCTGCGCGGTTGGCCTGTTCCATGCAGACCGGGGCGTTGACCGGCACGGCGACGGCGAGCGCATAGCGCCCCGCTTCGTCGGTGCTGCCGCTGGCATGGACAACGGTGCCGGGCGGCGGCGCGCAATCGGTAAGGCGCAGCCTGCTGCCCGCGATGACGATTTCACCGCCATCGCGCCTGCCGTTGTTGCCGACCCCGCCGCCTGCGCCATTGTCGAGAAACACCGTACCCGACACCGTTCCGTACCGGCCAATGTCTGCCCCTGCGGAATGCGCTGCGATCAGGGGCGCGCCGCCTATGGTCTGGGCCACGCCGGCCTGCGCCGGGATCATCGTCAGCAGGACAGACGCCATGCGCAACAGCCCGCGCGAGGCGCAACAAGGCATGCTGAACACATCAGCGCGGTACGGCTGGCGGGTTGCCAAGTTCAAGAACATTCGATGAGGCTGCCGTCGGCTCGGGCAACGCCGGTCCACGGCCACCGCCCAGGGAGCGGAGGACATCCGCATCCACACAATAAATGCGCCGCTCACAGCACATTGAGCGGCAGTTCGATCGGTATCCGGACGAGCGATGTGCCGCCCCCCATTGACCGAGGAGCGATGATGCCGTGCGGCCTGACGGCAACCTTGATCTGGGCGCAACCCTGCCCTGAAGCAGAATTCACCTACGCATGGCGAGACTATTCAGCCCCAAGGTCGGAGCCTTGGGGCACGACGCTGGCCACCATCAGGGCGTGGCAGAAGGCGCAGACCCGGCGCCCTGCCCGTCGGGGTGCCGGCGGGCCAGCGCGACCGCTTCGAGAATGCGCTCCAACGACCCAATGTCGATGGGTTTGACCAGATGGTGATCGATGCCCGCCTGTGTGGCGCGAAGGCGGTCTTCATCCTGGCCCCACCCGGTTACCGCCACCAGCGTCATGGCAGCAGTGGCGGGGTTGCCGCGTATCCGCCGCGCCAGCTCATAGCCGTCCATGTGGGGCATGCCGATATCCAATATGACGACATCGGCGGCATAGGTTTCGAGCGCCTTGAGCGCGGCGTGGCCATCGTGCCGGGTGAGCACGTCGAGCCCCTGCAGTTGGAGAAGCATGCACAGGCTTTCGGCGGCGTCCCGATTGTCGTCGACGATGAGCGTACGCAGCGCGGTGAGCGGTTCAATGTCGGCCGGCGCATCGGATGAACTCACCGTTGGTGAAACCTCGTCGAGCAACGGCAACCGTATCTGGAACTGGCTGCCCCGGCCAGGGCCCTCACTGTGGGCGGTGACGGCCCCGCCGTGCAATTCGACCAGGCTCTTGACCAATGCCAGGCCGATGCCAAGCCCGCCCTGGGCGCGCTCGTTGCCATCGATCTGCTCTACCTGAATGAACGGATCGAAGATACACGACAGTAAATCCGGCGCAATGCCGATGCCATTATCCTGAACCGTCACGACGGCATCCGTGCCGTCCGTGTCGGAGCGTATTTCGATCTGGCCGCCGTTATCGGTGTACTTGGCGGCGTTGTTCAGCAGATTGGCAATGATCTGGGCCAGACGGACCGGGTCGCCTTCCACGACCATGGGCGACTTGGCAAGATGCACGCTCAGCCGATGGCGCGCCGCCTTGATGAGCGGGCCGCTGATCTCGATGGCGTTGAGCACAGCCGAAGACAGCTCCACGTGCTCCTTGCGCAATTGCACCTTGCCACCGGCGATGCGCGAGACATCCATCAGGTCGTCAACCAGGCGCACCATGTGGTGGACCTGGCGAGTGATCATGTCGAGGACGGCCCCCGCCTCCAACGCGCTGGGGCCGACCAGCCGGAGAATCTCCAGGCCGCTGCGAATGGGTGCCAGAGGGTTGCGCAACTCGTGCGACAGTGTCGCCAGGAATTGATCCTTGCGGCGGTCCGTGTCGCGCATCGCCTGCTCGGCCGCTTTCATCTGCGTGATGTCCAGCAGCACCGCACAGGCTTCGACGACCTTGCCACCCTCGTACTTCGATGGTGCGGCGCTGGTGCGTACCCAGGTTTCATGCCCTGCGTCATCCGCATACAGCATCTCCTTGCCCGGCATGACCGTTTCTCCGCGCAGCGCGCGCCGGTCCGGCCAATCATCGGCAACGATCGGCCTGCCGTCCTCATCCCAGGCGTGCCAATGCGAGGGGTGACTGGACATGCTGTGCGCGCTGCCGTCAGGCAGAAAGCGCTTCATGGCCGAATTGCACAGCGTCCATGCGCCTGACGCATCCATCACGCCGACACCGGCGGGCAACTGTTCGATGATCCGGCGCAGGCGCACTTCGCTCTCGCGCACCATGTCCTCGGCGCGCCTGCGCTCGGAGATGTCGCGAAAGAGAATGGCGACGCGGTGATCCTCTGGCTCATCGATGCGAAAGGCATAGACGTCGAACCAGCGATCCAGCGAAGCGGCGGCGCTCATGAACCTGACGGGCTCGCCGGTGCTGGCCACCTTGCCGTAGACATCAAACCAATAGTCCTCGTGGGCGGGTGAGATTTCGCGCATCGAACGGCCGACCGCGCCATGGATACCCGTCTGTGCTTCGAAGGCGTGATTGACTTGTTCGAAGACGTAATCGATCGCCTTGCCAGATTCGTCGAACGTCACGCAGGCAATGCAATAGCCCTCGTCGATGGAGTCGAAAAGCGTGTGGAATCGCGCCTCGCCAGCCTGCAATGCGCGCTCCGTCAGCTTGCGCTGAGTGATATCGCTGGCCGTACCGAACCACTCGCAGATATCGCCGTCCTCGTCAAAGATGGGAATGGCCCGCGATGCCGTCCAGCCCAGCGTGCCATCGGCCCGGATGAAGCGATGCTCCAGTTCGAATATGCCCTTGGTGGCGATGGCGTGCGCGACGGCGGCGGTGACCAGCGACTGATCATCCGGGTGGATGTATTGATCGAGCCACGTACGGCCTGATTCGAGCCGCTCGGCAATGAACTCCCGCCCGCGCAGATGCGTAATTTCGCCCCAGTCGGCGCTCATCCGATAGACGATGTCGGAGGTGGCCTGCGTAAACGCCCGAAAGCGCTCTTCGCTCGTGCGGATCGCCAACTCGGCCCGCTTGCGCTCGAGGTAATCGGTGGCCTGTCGCGCCAGCAGGTCCATGAAGCGCAAGGCGCGTGCGCTGGGGTGATGGGGCTGCCGATAGTGCGTGGAGATGATGCCGATCAGCTCGCCCAGGCCATCGACGAGCGGCGTCGCCTGCAAGGCCCGCACGTCGGCGTCCAGCAGGACCTGGCGCATCGATGACGGCCAGTCGGCGCGCTGCGCCAGATCATCCACGATCAGACGGGTGCCCCGCTTGAGCGCCGCAACGATCGGCGTCTGATCATCCACGTCAAAGTGTTCGATTTCGAGAAGAAACCGCGCGTCGAAGCCGCGATGCGCAACGAAGTGCAGCGCCCGCTTGTCGTGGTCAAAAACCTCAAAATAGCCGGCATCGGCCCCCATGAGTTCGATGGCGGCGTCGAGGATCCCGGTCAGGCAACTCACGTAATTGCCGACGTGCGCACAGCGAGTGCCCACCTCATAGAGCTGTGTCATCGCCTGGAGGTCGGCATCCGGCGGTTCCTCGTGCGCGATCATCGACCCCACAGCCATCCCTGGCGGCGAAGGATCCAGCTTGTCTGGGTGATCCATGAAACGCCCCCTCGGATGGTTGACGGCCCTATCGCCTGACTGGGCCGCGTCGCGGTGCGCGATAGCCCCCGCCCCAGAGTCTGCTCGCAAGCGACGCGCCCGCGAAGCCCTGCGACGCTTAGATGGATAGGCGACGCGGATGGACATATCGCCGGATATCGAGCGTGCGTGAAGCTGCCCGACGGGGGCAAGCGCAGTACACTCGTCCGATCACACTGATGTATCTCGATTTTTCGCCCGGTTTTCCGAATGACTCGCAAAGAAAAGGTTCTTCAGCAGCAACAGGAGCTTGCCGGCGACGTGGTTTCGCGCCGCGCACGACTGGAAGACATCGCCAAACGCTGCGGCGTATCGATCAGCACGGTGTCGCGCGCGCTGTCCGGCGAAAAGGGGGTGAATCCCGAATTGCGGCGCAAGGTGCAGGAAGT
>JASGFB010000173.1:0-5679 GCA_047605765.1 Rhodocyclaceae bacterium | reverse complement strand
GCCCCCGGCCGGCCCCGCCAGCCAGGCCGCAGCTTGCGTGCCCAGTTGGGCGACGGCCTCGCGCAGCGCCACTGCACCGGCGGCTGGCGACACCTGGGCCATCGGCACGGCGATGTCGACACTGGTCTGCACGCCGCTGCTGTCCGCCTTGCCGGCCAGGCGCAGATCAGCCGACAACAAGGCCCGGCCCTTGCCGGCAGCGTCGACATCGACGATGAACTCGGCCAGCGACACCTGCAAGCGGCAGCGCCCGCCACCATCGACCGCCAACAGGCGATTGAGGGCGCCATCGACCAGGGCGGCCGGCGGCGCGGCCCAGCGGTTGTGGGCATACGAACCGCGGCGGGTCGGATTGCGCGCTTCGCGATAATCCATCGACACGCCATTGACGACCGGCTGGGCGACCACATTGAGCGCGCGCAGCGGCATGGTGGGCGACGCCGCGCCAATGGCGAAAGGGGCGCCCAGATCGTGCTCGGTGACCTGTGCCGGGGAAGACGGCAAGGACGAGCAGGCCGCCACGGCAAAAAGCGTCACAGCGGCGGCACAGGCGCGCAGAGGGATAGGCATAGGCATCACGGGTTGTCGCTCGCGTTCGGCTGCTCGCCCGGCCCCGGCTGGCCGCGCCGGCCGGTCAGCAGCATCTGCGGCGAGCGCTCCATGTCATCGAGTACGCGATTCAATTGCGAGGCGGTGGTTTGCAATTCGGTCACCAGTTGATTGACGCGCGGCACCGTATCGCCCGTCACGGTCGTCTGCAGATCGCTGCCCAGGCGGTCGATGCGCTCGCCCGCCGCGTACACGCGGCCGAGCGTGCGGTTCCAGTTGTCGATGGCCGGACCGATCTGCGCGCTGGCCTGCCGCAGGTGGGTGATGGCGTCGTTCAACTGGCGGGCGTTTTCGGCCGAGGCGAAGCGGCGCATGTCCTGCACCAGCAGCGGCGCCTGCGCCAGGGTCTGCTCAAGATGGCCAGTGGCCGTCGACAGGTTGGCCAGCGTTGTCTCGATGTGGCTCATGTTCTTGTCGGACAGCAGCCTGTCGACGCGCGCCGTGGCATCCTGCAGCTTGCTGATGATGTCGCGGCCGGCGGCGGTAGCTTGATCGAGCAGGCCCGGCGACAGCGGTATGCGCGGCAAAGCGCCGGTGGCCGAGGCCAGCGGGCGCGTGTCCTTGCCGTCATCGTCCAGCAGTACGTACGAGGTGCCGGTGATGCCCTGGGCATTGAGCGTGGCGCGCGTATTGCGGGTGATCGGCACGTTGCTGTTGACGCGGATGGTCACGATGATGCGCTGCGGATCGTCCTCGTCGAGCGCGATATCGAGCACGCGCCCTACCCGCACGCCGCGAAAACGCACTGCCGCTTGCGGGTTCAGACCGGTCACGGTGTGAGTGCTGACAAGTTCGTAGTGCTTGAATTCCTCGCCGCTGCCGGCGAACCACCACAGGGTGACCACCAGCCCCGCGCCCAAAAGCACGGTAAACAAGCCGACGACGAGGGCGTGGGCGCGATTCTCCATGGTGTCCTAATTCTGGCCGGCGCCTGTCCGTGGCGCGCCGGCGTGTTCTTATCGTTCGGCAGCGCGCAGCGCGGGCCGCAGCAGCCGGAAGAAGTTGTTGATGAACGGGTGATCCACCCGCATGACGTTTTCCAGCGCATCGCAGGCGAGTATACGGTGTTCGGCCAGCACGGCAACGCGCGTGGACAGCGCCGCCAGAGTGTCCAGGTCGTGCGTGACGAACACCACCGTCAGCCCCAGTTGCTGGTGCAGCGAGCGAACCAGGCTGACGAAGGCGGCACTGCGATCCGGATCGAGGCCTGCGGTCGGCTCGTCCAGCAGCAGCAATTCTGGTTCCAGGGCCAGCGCGCGGGCCAGCGCCACCCGCTTGACCATGCCGCCGGACAGTTCCGCCGGCATCAGCCTGGCATGCTCGGGCGTCAGCTCAACCAGGGCCAGGCGGCTCATGACGAGCGCGTGGATTTCCTCTGCCGTCAGGCCCCCCAGTTCCTTGAGCGGAAAGGCGACGTTCTCGAACACATTGAAAGCCGAGAACAGCGCCCCCTGCTGGAACATCATGCCGAAGCGCCGCCGCCGTGCCATGCGCGCAACGCGGCTACCCCCCATGATCGGCTCGCCGAACAGCATCACGCGCCCGGCAGTGGGCACCATCAGGGCCGCCATCTGGCGCAGCAGCGTGGTCTTGCCCGAGCCGGAGCCGCCCACCAGCGCCATCAGATCACCCCGCTCGACGCTCAGGTTGACGCCATCGTGCACCACGGTCTTGCCGAACAAGGTGCGGATGTTGCGCATGTCGACGACGCTGCTCATCGCGCCACCACCCCGATCGAGCGCGTCACGATGGCCAGCAAGGCGTCGAGCGCGATCACCGCCGTGATGGCCGCCACCACGGCGGCCGTCGTGTTGACCGACAGACTCTCGGTGTTGGGCTTGACGCGCAGGCCGTAATGGCAGGCGATCAATGCGATGGTGATACCGAAGATGACGCCCTTGCCCAGGCCGATCCACACATTGGCGACTTGCACCACGCGCGGCAGGGTATTGAGGAAAAACCGGAAATCCAGGTTCATCTGCAGATCGGCCGCCACCATGCCGCCTACCAGGCCCGCGGCGGAGGTCCACAGCACCAGCAGCGGCATGGCCACGGCCAGACCGAGCACCTTGGGCAGCACTAGGCGCTGATAGCGCGAAATGCCCATGGTCGCCAGCGCGTCGATCTCCTCGGTGACGCGCATGACGCCCAGCTGGGCGGTGATGGCCGAGCCGGAACGCCCGGCCACCAGCACGCTGACCAGCATCGGCCCGAGCTCGCGAATGATGCCGATACCGAGAATGTTCACAATGAACACGTCGGCACCGTAGTTCTGCAGTTGCAGCGCCGACAGATAGCTGAGCACCACGCCGATCAGGAAACCCAGCAAGGCGGCCACCGGCATCGCCTGCACGCCGGTCTTGTAGAGCGCCGCGCAGATCTCCAGCCAGGGAATCTGGCGTGGCGTACGCGCCAGCATGATCAGTTCGATGGACACGCGGCCGAGCAGCTCGACCATGCCCATGACATGATCGACGGCATTCAGGACGATATTGCCCGCCCCCACGAACGGTGCCAGCCAGTCACGCCGCTTTTTTTTGATCGGCAGTTCGGCGGCGGCATGGATGCGTTCGAAGGCCGGCAGCAAACGCTCCGGCATGTCGACGTCATCGGGCAGGCGCAAGCCCCAGTTGCGCCACAGCAACAGGGCGCCAAAGGAATCCAGGCGGGTGATGCCGGACAGATCCCAGCGCACAGGCCGGCCCTGCGCCGCCGCCAGTTGCGCGCGCACGATGACGATGCGCCGGCGCAGGGCGTCCAGGCTCCAGTCACCGCTCAGCGTGCACACCGCGCTGTCGCGCTCGATGCGCGGCGGCGGCTGCATGGCGACCTTGTCCGGGCCCTCCCGCCTCACGGGGCTCACCCGGCGACCTGCGCCTGCGGCGCGGTACGCTCGGTCCGTACGCGGAACACCCGCGACAGGCGTGCCCACTGTTGTTCTTCGTCCTGCAGCGCGGCCGCGGTCAGCGCCGAATTGTGCAGCCAGCTGGCACCGGCAATGGCGGTGTAGCCGCGTTTGTCCTGCAGCAGACGCAGCGGCGGCGTGGTGCCGTTTTCACGCGAGCGATGCACGATGACGGCCAGGCGCAGGCATAGGATCAGACGCCAGTCGGCGTCTTCGGTGCCCATCGTCTGCACGCGTTCGAGCTTGCCGCGGTGGGCCAGCGTCAGGCGTGCGAGGCGTGCCTGGTCCATGCGCGAAAAGCCCGGCATGTCGGCATTGGCGAGGATGTAGGCGGTGTGCTTGTGATAGCTCGAATGCGCCACCGACAGGCCGATCTCGTGCAGCAGCGCCGCCCAGATCAGAAAGCGGCGGTCGTTGTCGTCGGGATCGGCGCAGGCCGGCGTGACTTGTTCCAGCAGGCGGGCCGCCGTGGCCGCCACGCGCTGCGCCTGCTCGACATCCACCTGGTAGCGGCGCAGGAACGCCTGCACGGTGGCATCGCGCAGATCATGGCGGTGATAGCGGCCCAGCAGGTCGTACAGCACGCCCAGGCGCAGCGCCCCTTCGGAGAAAGCCATGTGGTCGATGTCCAGTTCTTTGAACAGCGCATACATGATCGAAAAACCGCCGGCGAACACAGGCAGGCGGTCGGACTTGAGCCCTTCGAGCTGCAACTTGTCGATGTGGCCGACCTTGAGCATCAGGTGGCGCAGCTTTTCGAGCCCGTCGCGGCTGATGCCGACCGGCGAGAGGCCATTCAATTCAAGCACATCGCAGATCGCCTTGGCGGATCCGGACGACCCCACGGCCAGCTCCCAACCGGTCTGCCGGTAGGGATTCACGATGGCCTGCATTTCATGGCGCGCGGCCAGCTCGGCTTCTTTCAGGCCGGCGCGCGTGATGGCACCGTCGGCAAAGAAGCGCAGGCTGTAGCTGACGCAGCCCATGTACAGCGATTCGAGCTGCAAGGGCTCGAAATTGCGCCCGATGATGAATTCGGTCGAACCGCCGCCAATGTCCACCACCAATTGCTGCAGGCTCGGGTCCGGCAGCGAGTGGGCCACGCCGACGTAGATCAGGCGGGCTTCTTCGCGCCCGGCGATGACTTCGATCGGAAACCCCAGCGCTTCCTGCGCCCGCACCAGAAACTGCGCGGCGTTCTTGGCCACGCGCACGCTGTTGGTCGCCACCGCACGCACCGATTCCGGCGCAAAACCGCGCAGACGCTCGTTGAATCGCCGCAACGCCTCGATGGCGCGCGCCTGGGCAGCCTCGTCGAGCAGGCGATCATTGCCCAGGCCGGCGGCCAGCCGCACGGATTCCTTGAGGTTGTCCAGTTCATAGATCTGGTCTTCATCCGTGCGGCCAATGACCAGACGAAAACTGTTCGAGCCGAGGTCAACCGCGGCAATGAGTTCGTGCTTCATGAAAAATTATGCGGATGCGCACGCGAGGGGAGTGGGCGGGATTTTAGCCGCTCGGCGGTCGCCCTGAACAGGCGCCATGCCAGTCTCAAGGCGGTTCGGCGTCAGTCTCTGTCCGATGCGGGCGACAAACATCCCCTATCGCCATGACAAATACGTGACAGCGAAACACCCTCGCCGCCCATCCCGCGCCGGGCGGCGCGTCTTTACACACCGCCGCCGCCCGGTGCTGGACGCCATGCCGCGCCACGCAAGGCTTACGCCCCCCCGCTATGCCGCCGGCCTGTGTAAAGACCCTCATAAATTGAAACAGAGCCTATCGCGCGGGACATAGCCTGTGGCGTCCGCCCCCCTACCATGGCTCCCATGCAAACGAGCCTGCTCGCTGCACCTGATCACCCCGAAGTGAACAAGGAGTCATTCATGACCGTGATTCGCACACCGAAGATCGTCAAGTTCGCCGCGCTGGCCGCCCTGATGGCCGCCGCCCCGGCCTTTGCCCAACAGTCGGCGCCCGCCGCCGGCCCGGCCGACATGCGCGCCCGTGCCGAAGCCCGCTTCAAGGCCGCCGACACCGACGGCGACGGCCAGTTGTCCAAGGCCGAGGTCGAAAAAAGCATGCCGCGCCTGGCGCGCGACTTCGACCGCCTGGACACCAACAAGGACGGCAAGCTCTCGCCCGAGGAAATCCGCCAGGGCATG
>JASGFB010000172.1:0-5750 GCA_047605765.1 Rhodocyclaceae bacterium | reverse complement strand
CAGCCGCCTGGCTGGCCGAGTAGCGCAGGGGACCGGCCAACGGCCGGCGGGGATGTGGGGGTCGTTTCTTTGGTTAGCTTTCTTGTCGATACAAGAAAGTAACTCGCCCGCCGGGGCGAGACCCGGCCAACGCACGCCAGCAAGAACAAACGTCCATGAACGGCGAAGGCCCAGGCAGTGAGGCACCAAGCAGCAGCATCCCGCCAACGCAAGACCGCAATACCAGGAATAACGAATATCCCGGTTGCGCGCCGCGCGCGCTCCGATCCCCATCACCCCAACTCACTTTCATGCCAATGCCCCAACGACCGCCGGGCCAGAAACACCATCGCCAAAAAGAGCACGATGCCCGCCACCGAAATCAACAACAGCGCCGCAAACAAACGCGGGATATTGAGCTGAAAGCCCGCCTGCAGAATCTCGTACGCCAGGCCCGCCGACGTACCGCCCGTGCCGGCGACGAACTCCGCCACCACCGCGCCGATCAACGCCAGCCCGCTCGAAATACGCAGACCGCCGAAGAAATACGGCAGCGCGCTGGGGATGCGCAGGCGGCGCAGGGTCTGCCAGCGCGTGGCACCGTTGATGCGGAACAGATTGACCAGCCCCGGATTCACACTGCGCAGCCCCAGCACCGTGTTGGAGATGATCGGGAACAAAGCCACCAGCGTGGCGCAGATCACCAGCGCCACCGTCGGGTTCTTGAACCAGATGATGATCAGCGGCGCGATCGCCACGATGGGGGTCACTTGCAGCAGGATCGCGTAGGGGAACAGGCTGGCTTCGAGCACCTTGCTCTGCACGAACATGAACGCCGCCAGCACGCCGACGACGACCGCGCAGACGAAGGCCAGGGCGGTGATCTTGAGCGTCACCAGCAAGGCCCGCAGCAGATCGGGGCCGTCGGTCCACAGCGTGTGGGCGATGTCGCTGGGCTTGGGCACGAGGTAGATCGGTACCTCCCAGGCCGTGCACAGCGCCTGCCACAGCACCAGCAACAGGGCGCCGCACAGGGTTGGCGCGATCACGCGCACGGCATGCGGATTGTTGAATAAGGGCGTCATGGCGAAGTCCTCGCGTCAGTGAGCAGGGTCGCTGGCTGCGCCCAGCGTGGCCGACAGCGTCCGGCAGTAGGCGGCAAAGCCGTCGGACAGGCGAAAGGTCTCGTCGCGCACGGCCTCCGGGATCGCCACATCCGACACCAGGCGCCCCGGGCGGGCGGCCATCACCATCACGCGGCTGGAAAGGTACACCGCCTCGTAGATGCTGTGGGTGACGAACACCACCGTCAGCTTGCCCTGGCCCCACAGTGCGCGCAGGTCGGCGTCGAGCTTGTTGCGCGTGAATTCGTCGAGCGCGCCGAACGGTTCGTCCATCAACAGGACGTCGGGCTCGGTCACCAGGGCGCGCGCGATCGAGGCGCGCATCTGCATGCCGCCGGACAGTTCGCGCGGATACGCTGTGCCGAACTTGCCCAGGCCGACCTGTTCGAGCACGCGCTGCACGCGCGGCTCGCTGTCGCTGCGCGTCACGCCAGCCAGGTCCAGTGGCAGGCGTACGTTGGTGGCCACGTCTGCCCACGGCATCAGCGTGGCTTCCTGGAACACCATGGCGATCTTCAGGCCGCAGGCGCTGGGCGTGTCGGTGCTGGCCCAGCGGATGTGACCGTGCGAGGGCGCTTCGAGGCCGGCGTACATCTTGAGCAGCGTGCTCTTGCCGCAGCCGGACGGCCCCAGCAGCGATACGAAGTCGCCGCGCTGGATGCGCAACGTCAGTTCGGACAGCGCATGGGTGCCGTTGGGATAGGTCTTCTCGACCTTGTTGGCGAACAGCACCGTGTCGGCATCCGGTGCCGGCCGGGCCCATTCCTGTGGCAGCGGCGCCACGCCTTGCGCTTTCATCAGCATGTGATTCTCCTGTCGGGTATCGGTGGGGCGATGGCGGCCCCGCATGCCCGCATCGTCGGCGGTCATGTCTTTGTCATGGTTGGCGGTGTTCAGGCCGCATCGTGAAACACCTCGCGTTCGCCATGCGCGGCGAGCAGCGCCAGCAGGCGCCGCCGCATGAGGATGCCGGGCCGGTCGGTGAGCATGTGCTGCTCGGCCTGGCGCTGCATGTCGACCGGTGCGTCGGCATCGACGCTCTCCAGGATCTCCTTGTCTTCGGCCACCACGCGGCGATCCCAGTCGGTGATGAGCTGTGCCGGGCAATCGTCTTCGGTGTCGTTGCGATACAACCACTGGATGAGCTGGATGTGGCCGTCATCGATGGGCGTGGCGCAGGTGAAGATGGTGTGGCGCAGACCGTTGGGATATTCCAGCCCGAGGCGCCGGTTGAAGGGGGCGAACCACTGGTTGCGGAAGAAGCGTTGCGTGGTGGGCGCGGTGGTGCCGGTGATGCGGTGCGAGGCGGGGGGATTGTTGATGGTCAGCAGCGTCTGCGCTTCGAAGCCGTAATCGGTTTCGATAATCTGGAAGTGCTCAGGCCTGGGTTGCTCGAACTGGCCGAAGGTGCCGCGATGCACGAATGAAAAATGAGCCGTGTCGAACGAGTTCTCCATCAGGCGCAGCGCACCGGTGGCCCAGCTTTCGTTGAATTGCTCGATACGCCGGAAGCGCGGATCGGTGTGTTCGGGCACCTCGAAGATCGACGCCAGCGGCTCGTCGAGCGCGACCCACACGTAGCCGTATCGCGCCTGGCAGCGATAGGCGCTGACGCAGGCGCCGCTCGGTATCTGCGTGTCGGGCGCCTGCGGGATCCTGACGCAGCGGCCGGCGCCGTTGAATTGCCAGCCGTGGTAGCCGCACACGATGTTGTTGCCCTCGACGTAGCCCTTCGAGAGCCTGGCCGTGCGATGGCAGCAGCGATCGCGTACTGCCTGAGGGGTGCCGTCCTCGCCACGCCACAGCACGATGGCTTCGCCCAGCAGCGTGAACGGGCGTGGCCCCGCGTCCAGCTCACTGATGGGCATCACGGCGTACCAGAAGCGGCGCAGCGTCGGTTGTCGGGTGACCAGCATATTGCTTCTCCTGCGTGGCGCGCTTCATGTCACGCCACGATTGTGTCCGGTGTCGCATCGGCCGGGTGTCGCGCCGGCCGATATCCTTCATTGCACGCAGCACAGGGCGGCCGACGGCCGCCGGAGTCAGGCCGCTTTGATGGGGATGTTGCCGCGATGGATTTCCTCTTCGCCGTGCTCGCGCAGCAATGCCAGCAACATCTTGCGGATCACCAGGCCGGGTTTGTCCGAAGCCATGTGGAATTCCTCGCGGCGGCGCGTGTCGATGCAGGCGTCCGGGTCGGTCGCTTCGAGGATGTCGCGGTCTTCGGCGGTAATGGTCTTGTCCCAGTCGATGAGTTCCTGCTGCGGGCATTGCGCCTCGGTGTCGTTGCGATACAGCCACTGCACCAGCACCATGTTCTCGTCGTCGATCGGGGTGGCGCAGTTGTAGATGGCGTGCTCGATTCCGCTGTCATAGGCGCAGCCGAAGCGGCGGCAGAACGGCAGGTAGTAGCGATTGACCATGTGGCGGTAGACCATCGGCGCCTGCGAGCCGGTGATGCGCCAGCTTACCGGCGGGTTCTTGATCTCGACGTGGGTCTCGGCTTCGAACCCATAGTCGGTTTCGAGGATGTCGTAGGTCTTGGGCAACGGGCGGTCGGGGTCGCCGAAGGTGCCCTTGTGCACGAAGGAAAAGTGCGAATTGTCGAAGGAGTTCTCCATCATGCGCACCGGGCTGGTCTTCCAGGTCTCGTACAACTGGAAGATGCGGCGGTAGCCGGGCTTGCCGTCTTCCGGAAAGTCGGGGATCGGGCGCAAGGGGTCTTCCAGTGCCACCCACACGTAGCCGTATTTTTCCTGGCAGTGATAGGCCTGGACCTTGGCGCCCGCCGGGATCTGGGTGTCCGGTGCTTGCGGGATCTTGACGCAGGCGCCGCTGCAATCGAAGGTCCAGCCGTGGTAGCCGCACACGATGTTGCCGTTGTCGACGTAGCCCTTCGAGAGCCTGGCGGTGCGGTGGCAGCAGCGGTCGCGCACGGCGGCCGGGCTGCCGTCGGTGCGCTTCCACACCACGATGTCTTCGCCGAGCAGGCGGAACGGCTTGGGGCCGATGTCCAGTTCGCTGACCTGGAACAGGGCGTACCAGAAGCGGCGCAGCACGGGTTGTTGAGTGACCAGCATGGTGAAACTCCTCTCTGTCGGCCTGGCTGGGGAGGGTTCCCGCGGCGGGGCCCGTCAGCCGGCGTGCCACGACGGTCGCCTTCGCTGACTCTGCGCCGGGCGCGGCTCTGACGGCCGCGCGCCAGCGATGTGTCACATCAGGGCATGACCTTGGCGTCCTTCACGAACTGGGTGGTGAACGCCTTCTTGTAGTCGGTGTCGGCCTTGAGCAGATTGGCCGACACCATGAAGTCGTAGGTCTGCTTCCAGCGTGCATCGGTCATCACGCCAATGCCCTGGTGGGCGGCGTCGCCGCCTTCGAGCACTTTCAGTTCCTTCATGCGGCGGATGGCGTAGGCGATCTGCTCGTCGCCCATCTTCGGGTTGTCCTTCTTGATGAGTTCGTTGGCGGCCGCCGGATCGGCCATGTAGCTCTTCCAGCCTTCCAGCGAGGCCTTGACGAAGCGGGCGACCAGGTCGGGCTTGTCGGTCACCGTCTTCTGCGTGGTCACGATGGTGGTGCCGTAAGGCGGATAACCGTCGTCGGCGAAGAGGAAGAAGTGGGCCTTCACGCCCGCCTTGTCGGCCTGAAAAGGTTCAGACGAGGGGTACGCCTGCTGCACCGCGTTGGCGTCGGCGATGAAGGGCTGCATGTTGAAGGTGTAGGGTTTGACCTGGCCATCGGCCAGCCCGTACTTGGCCTTGAGCCAGGGCCAGAAGGTCATGTGGCTGCTGCTGGCGATGAGGATCGTCTTGCCCTTCAGGCCACTGAGCGACTTGACGTCGTCATGGGTCAGGATGCCCTGCAGGTCCTTCTGGAAAGAGGCCGCCACGGTCACCACCGGCAGGCCCTTTTCGACCGCCGACAGCGCTTGCAGGTCGTAGCCCATCATGAAATCGGTCTGGCCGGCGGTGAGCAGTTGCAGGCCATTGACCTGCGGGCCACCCATCTTGATGGTCACGTCCAGACCGTATTTTTTGTAGATGCCCTTGGCCACGGCCTGGTAGAAGCCGCCGTGCTCGGCCTGGGCGTACCACGAGGTCAGAAAGGTGACCTTGTCCTGGGCGGCGGCGAGGGCGCTGCCCAAGGCCAGCGCGCCACCGATGAGCGCGCGACATACCGTGCTGGCGAAATGCTTGCGAACGAGCTTCATTGTCAATCTCCGTTGGGGACCACCGCAGCGCAGGCGCTGCCACCGGGCAACGGCCCGCCGCACGCCAGGGAAGGGGTGTCACACGCGGGATCGGTGTCCCGAAGATCGACTCGCAATCGAGTGAAAGCGTGGCCCAGCCCTGTTGCCCGCCTCGGCGAGGACGCGGACAAGCACCTACGGTGCGCGACGACAACTGCCGTCACCAGAGCAATGACCCGCGGCCCCGGCGGGCTCTCTGTTTCCCCCCGTTGGTGCGGTGCGCATGGCGCCGCCGCATCGGACCGCTGACTGCTTCTACTCTGCGCCATTCAGAGCAACGGCCATGCCAGCGCGCCGCCCTGCCCCGATGTACCGCGCCAGGTGGCATGGCGCCTGCCCTGCCGGGCAAGGCGCGCCGGCCGGCCGATCAACGCACGGCGGCGCCCCGCGCACCA
>JASGFB010000171.1:0-5994 GCA_047605765.1 Rhodocyclaceae bacterium | reverse complement strand
GCCGGCGGCACAGCCGGCGCCGCAGGCCACGCCCGAGCGCGCGCAGTGGTTTTACTTCACGGATCTGGTGCGCAACGAGAACGGCCGCGCGCCGCAGGTGGCGCCGGCCGGCGCGGCGGCGTTCGACGTGCACGCGGTGCGGCGCGATTTTCCGATCCTGCAGGAGCGTGTGAACGGCAAACCGCTGGTGTGGTTCGACAACGCCGCCACCACCCACAAGCCGCAGGCGGTGATCGACCGGCTGGCGTATTTCTACGCCCACGAGAACTCCAACATCCATCGCGCCGCGCACGAACTGGCGGCGCGTGCCACCGATGCCTACGAAGGGGCGCGCCAGACGGTGGCACGCTTCATCGGCGCGGCCTCGCCCGAAGAGATCATCTTTGTGCGTGGCGCCACCGAGGCCATCAACCTGGTTGCCAAGACCTGGGGTGCGCACAACGTGGGGCAGGGGGACGAGATCATCGTCTCGCATCTGGAGCACCACGCCAACATCGTGCCGTGGCAGCAACTGGCGGCGGAAAAAGGCGCCCGCCTGCGGGTGATTCCGGTGGATGACGACGGCCAGTTGCGGCTGGACGAACTGCGCCGGCTGCTGTGCGACAAGACGCGGCTCGTGGCGGTGACGCAGGTGTCCAACGCGCTGGGCACCGTCACGCCGGTGGCCGAAGTCATCGCCCTGGCCCACGCCGCCGGTGCCCGGGTGCTGGTGGATGGTGCCCAGTCGGTGTCGCACATGCGCGTCGACGTGCGGGCGCTGGATGCCGATTTCCTGGTCTTTTCCGGCCACAAGATCTTCGGCCCGACCGGTATCGGCGCGGTGTACGGCAAGCGCGAGTTGCTCGAACAGATGCCGCCGTGGCAGGGCGGCGGCAACATGATCGCCGACGTCACCTTCGAGCGCACCGTGTACCAGGCGCCGCCGAACCGCTTCGAGGCGGGCACTGGCAACATCGCCGACGCGGTGGGCTTGGGTGCAGCCCTCGACTATGTCGACGGCATCGGCCTGGAGCGCATCGCCGCTTACGAGCACGCCTTGCTCGACTACGCCACCCATGCGCTGCGCGGCATCGCCGGCTTGCGTCTGATCGGCACGGCGGCGCACAAGGCCAGCGTCATCTCGTTCGTGCTGGCAGGTTACAGCACCGAAGAAGTGGGGCAGGCGCTCAATCGCGAAGGGGTCGCTGTGCGCACCGGCCACCACTGCGCCCAGCCGATCCTGCGGCGCTTCGGTCTGGAGACCTCGGTACGGCCATCGCTGGCGTTCTACAACACCTGCGACGAGGTCGACCTGCTGCTCAGCGTGGTACGGCGCCTGGCGGCCAACCGCCGCTGAGGCGGCGGCGCGGCGGACCGGGCGGTCCGCCGCCAGTGCCCGGAAAACCCGCATGGCCACTGGCTGTGCGGGTTTTTTGTTTTGGGCTATACCCCGACCCCATGCGTCTTAAATGCGCGGCCGGACGATCGGATCCACACACCCGCTGGCGCCGACTGACTTCGCGCCGCCAGCGGATGCTGACCGCTCACTTCGAGTGTTCTTCCTTGATGTCTGCCCTGGAAGAGATCGTCCGGTCTCGATGCGCCGGTGCCCCGATAGCGAACCCGTGTAGTCCGGGTGAATTGACGCGTTGAGGCCGCAAGGCTACTGTTGTGGCCGCAGCCATTATTCATGGTATGCCGCAGGCGTTATCGTCATCCAACGCGCCCAAACCGAGCGGGCCTCAGCAGAGGGAACTCGGAGCACAGGCGCCACGGTAACGCCCTCATTCTTAGTCCTCTTGGCTGATTTCAGACAGCGAGCATGTGCCGAATGGTTCGGCCAGATTCGCCTATGTGTGGGCGTCTTCCCGCAGCCAGACGTCATGAGCGCCGCCGTGGCCTTCTCCTGAACGATCTGAAGGAAGGGCTACAACCATGAACATAGCTGGAAACACCATTCTGATTACTGGCGGCACCAGCGGGATCGGCCGCGCGCTTGGTGAGGCACTCCATGACCGCGGCAACCGTGTCATCGTCACCGGCCGGCGCCAGGCAATGCTCGACGAGATTACCGCGCGCCGTCCCGGTATGGTCGGCATGCCGCTCGACCTCGGTGACTCGGCTTCACTGGCTTGCCTCGCAGACCGTATTCGGGCCGGATTCCCAGAACTCAACGTGCTTATCGCCAACGCCGGCATTTCACGGCAAGAGGATGTGACGGCAACCTGCTGGGACGGCGCCGTTGCCGAAGAGATCATCGAAGCGAACGTCATGGGTGTCCTGCGCGCCACAGCGGCTTTCCTGCCGCTTCTGAAACGACGCTCGAACTCTACGATCATGGCGACCAGCTCGGCCCTGGCGTTCTTGCCGCTTGCCAGTTTTCCGACCTACTGCGCAAGCAAAGCCTTCTTGCATTCCTGGCTTACGTCGTTGCGCCATCAACTTCGTCATATCCCCGTGGAAGTACTGGAGCTATCACCGCCCTATGTGCAAACCGAGTTGACCGGCGCGCATCAGGCTGTCGATCCCCGGGCCATGCCGGTCGGGGACTACGTCGGCCAGGTCATGCAAAGGCTCGAACAAGGTAATCATCCCAGAGGCGAACTTCTGCTTGAGTGCGATCAGGCTCGGCGATGGGCCGAACGGGATGGCACATACGATGCAATCTTTGCCGCCATGAATCGGACGTAGCAGGCTGCTCCACCAGGATGAGCCGGGCGGGGGCCGGTGTGCAGGGTGTCCTCGCTGCGCGATGAACACCCGCCGGGACGAATGGCGTTCGGTCGATAGGCGGGGCGCCGGGGACGGCAAGAAGTGTTTTGCGCCTCATTCTCATCGTTGTCTCACCGGTTGTTCGCCGCCTGCTGCCAGGAACGTCGCTTGCGATGCGCCCGGCATGATGACCCCGACGCCGCCTGCCGCGATGAATGCCGCCGCCACGCTGGCCCTGACGCCTGCCGGGCTCTATTGCGCAGCCGGCGATTTTTACGTCGACCCCTGGCAGCCGGTGTCGCGTGCGGTCATCACGCACGCCCATGGCGACCACGCCCGGCGCGGCAATGAGCATTACCTGGCGACCGACGTGTCGGCCGGCGTGCTGCGCAGCCGACTGGGCGACATCGACTTGCAGACCTTGCCCTATGGTCAGCGGCTGCGCATCGGCGCGGCCGAGGTGTCGCTGCATCCGGCCGGCCACGTGCTGGGCTCGGCTCAGGTGCGCATCGAGGTGGCCGGCCACGTGACGGTGGTGTCGGGCGATTACAAGGTGCAGCCGGATCCGACCTGCGCACCGTTCGAGGTCATCCCCGCCGACGTTTTCGTCACCGAATCGACCTTCGGCCTGCCCATCTATCGCTGGCGCGACGAGCAGGCGGTGCTCGAAGACATTAACGCGTGGTGGCGCGCCAACGCCGAGCTGGGCCGCGCATCGCTGCTGTACGCCTATGCCTTCGGCAAGGCCCAGCGCATCCTCGCCGGGCTGGATCCGGGCATCGGCCCCATCGTATGCCATGGTGCGGTGGAGTCGCTCAACAGGGCGTATCGCGAGGCCGGTGTGCTGCTGCCTGCCACGCATCACGCCGCCGATGTCGACAAGGCCGGCCTGCGCCGTGCGCTGGTGCTGGCGCCGCCTTCGGCGCAGGGCAGCACCTGGACGCGGCGCTTCGGCGAGCATGCCGACGCCTTCGCATCGGGCTGGATGCAGATCCGTGGCACGCGGCGGCGCAAGGGGCTGGACCGTGGCTTCGTGCTGTCCGATCACGCCGACTGGCCGGGCCTGCTGGTGACCATCGCCGCCACTGGCGCCGAGCAGATCTACGTGACGCACGGCTATGTCGATCCGCTGGTGCGCTGGCTGCGTGAAGCCGGTTATCGGGCCGAGCGTTTCGAGACCCCTTTCGGCGAAGAAGACGAGGCAGCCGCACCGCCCGCCGAGCCCACCGCGACCGCCGCCCCGGAGGGCGGCGCGGAGCCGGCGCCATGAAGGCCTTTGCTGCGCTCTACCTGGACCTGGACAGCGCCACCTCGACCCAACACAAGGTGGCCGCGCTGGCGCGTTACTTCGCCCAGGCGCCGGCCGAGGACGCCGCCTGGGCGAGCTACTTCCTGGCCGGTGGCAAGCCGCGCCAGGCGGTGGGCACGCGGCTGCTGCGAGCGGCCGCCGCGCGCGAGGCGGACATGGCCGACTGGCTGTTCGACGAGTGCTACGACGCCGTCGGCGATCTGGCCGAGACCATCGCCCTGGTGCTGCCACCCGCATCACCGCAGGCGGCCTTCGACGTCAGCCTGGCCGAGTGCATGACGCGCCTGATCCTGCCGCTGCGCAGCCACCCTGCGCACGCCCAGATGGAGGCGCTGCGACAAGCCTGGCGGCAACTCGACGGTGGCAGCCGGCTGGTCTTCAACAAGCTCATCACCGGCGCCCTCCGCGTCGGCGTGTCGCGCCTGCTGGTGACGCAGGCCCTGGCGCGCCTGTCCGGCGTGGACGGCCCGATCATCGCGCAGCGCCTGATGGGCTACCTGAACAGCACCGCGCAACCCACGGCGGCGGCGTGGGCAGCGCTGGTTTGCGCGCCCCATGCGGGCGAGCCCAGCGCGCAGCCGTATCCCTTTTTTCTTGCGCAGTCGTTGCAAGGCGCGCCGCAAGCGAGCCTGGGCGATGCCACCGAATGGCTGGCCGAATGGAAGTGGGACGGCATCCGTGGGCAACTGGTCAAGCGCGGTGGCCTGACGCAACTGTGGTCGCGCGGCGATGAACTGATCACCGAGCGCTTCCCGGAAATCATGCACATGGCGCAGGCCTTGCCCGACGGTTGTGTGCTCGATGGCGAACTCATCGCCTGGCAGGGCGAGGCGCCCTTGCCGTTTGCCCGCCTGCAGACGCGCATCACGCGCAAACGCCTCAGCCCCAGGCTGCTGGCCGAGGTGCCGGTGGCTTTCATTGCCTATGACCTGCTCGAAGTCGACGGTACCGACGTGCGAACCCTGCCCATGCTGGCGCGGCGCGAGCGCCTGGCGGAACTGGTGCGCCACACCGACGTGCCCACGCTCAAGCTGTCGCCGGCGATCCCCGTCACCGATTGGCCGCAACTGGCCGCCATGCGCGCACAGGCGCGCGAGCGCGGCGCCGAAGGGTTGATGCTCAAGCGCCTGGACAGCGCCTACGGTGTCGGCCGCACCAAGCGCGAAGCGCGCGGCGAGTGGTGGAAGTGGAAGCTCGACCCGATGAGCGTCGATGCCGTGCTGGTCTACGCTCAACGCGGCCACGGCCGCCGCGCCAGCTTGTACACCGACTACAGCTTTGCCGTGTGGGATGCCCCGGCCGGCACGCCGGAGCGCAAGCTGGTGCCTTTCGCCAAGGCCTATTCGGGCCTGACCGACGAAGAGATCCGCGAGGTGGACGCCTTCATTCGCCGCAATACGCTGGAGAAATTCGGCCCGGTGCGCACGGTGCGCCCGGCGCTGGTGATGGAGATCGGCTTCGAAGGCATCCAGGCCAGCCGCCGCCACAAGAGCGGGGTGGCGGTGCGCTTTCCGCGCATTCTGCGCATCCGCCGCGACAAGCCGCTGGAAGAAGCCGACACCCTCGACACCTTGGTGGCGTTGGCCGGAGCGCTGTGATGGCCGACGATGCGCGCAATCCGTATGACATCGTCCATCCGCCACGGCCGAGCACGCTGCATCGGCAGATCAGTCGCGCCCGCGCGCGCCAGCGCAATGAAGGCGACGATGCCGACGCCAATGCAGGCCCGCCTGTCGACCCGGCGCCGACCCCGCCACGACGGCGCGCCCGCAAGGTCAGCGGCGACATGCCGGCTGCGGCAGCCTTGCGCGCCGGATTCGATCGTTGGTTCGCCGAGCGCGGCTGGGCCGTCTTCGATTTTCAACGCGAGGTCTGGATGCATGCCGCCGACGGCCAGAGCGGCCTGCTGCACGCCAGCACCGGTGCCGGCAAGACCTGGGCGGCATGGGGCGCCGCCTTGCTGGCTGCTGCGCGCGCGCCGGGGCCGGGCCTGC
>JASGFB010000170.1:0-5998 GCA_047605765.1 Rhodocyclaceae bacterium | reverse complement strand
CCCCCATCACCCCCCTCCGCGCACCGCATCTGCTGCTGTGCAGCCTGCTGCTGGCGACCGCCCCCGGCCTGGAAGCCCAGGCGGTGCCCCCCCCGCCACCGGCCGCCAGCGCACCGCTCGCCGCGCCGGAACCCAGCGTGCCCGTGGTCAGCCTGGTGCGCCCGCGTACCGCCATGTGGCCGGAACGTGTCGAGGTGCAAGGCGATGTCATGCCCTGGCAGGAGATCCGCATCAACGCCGAAATCGGCGGCCTGCGCCTGACCAGCCTGCAGGTCAGCGTCGGCGATTTCGTGCGCAAGGGTCAGGTGCTGGCGCTGCTCGATACGGCCAGCGTCGAAGCTGAAACAGACAACCTCAACGCCCAGGTGGTGGAAGCCGACGCGGCGCAGGCCCAGGCCGACGCCACGCTGGCTCGCGCCAAGCGGCTGGTGGCATCCGGCGGCGTCAGCCAGCAGGAACTGGCGCAGTACGAAACCCAGAAGCAAACCGCCATCGCCCGCCTCGCCGCCGCCCGCGCGCGCCTCAAGGCGCAGCAGCTCAAGGCGGACGCGGCGCGCCTGCTGGCGCCCGACGATGGGCTGATTTCGGCCAGCAGCGTCGGCGAGGGCGACATCGTGCGCGCCGGGGCCGAGTTGTTTCGCCTGATCCGTCAGGGGCGGCTCGAATGGCGCGCCGAAGTGCCCGGCGAAACCCTGCTGCGGCTGGAGCCCGGCCAGGAGATCATCATCAGCAGCCCGCTCGGCGACGACGTCAAAGGGCGCGTGCGGCGCCTGTCGCCCACTATCGACCTGAGCACGCGCACCGGCCTGGCCTACGTGGACCTGCCCACCGAAGCGCGCTTCAAGGCCGGCCTGCGCGTCAGCGGCAAGCTCACCACGCAGCGCAAAGCCTTGGTGGTGCCGGCCTCGGCCGTGCAGCACAGCGACAACGGCCAGCGCGTGTTCACCCTCGATGCCGCCAACAAGCTGCGCGCCATCAAGGTGGAAACCGGCCGCAGCCAGGGCGACGACGTGGAGATCACGTCCGAACTCGATGCACGCCTGCGCGTGGTGGCCAGCGGCGTCGAAGCCCTCAAGGCCGGCCTGGCCGTACGTGAGGCGGCCCCTGCCGAGGCCAGGACGCCGGACGTGGCCAACCGCGCCCGTCCCTGAAAAAACAGGGCCCGCACGCAGCGGGCCATTTTCATTCCTTGATGCCCAGACGTTTGGCGAGCTTGTGCAGATTGCTGGCATCCACGCCCAGGTCGCGGGCGGCGCGCGCCCAGTTGCGATCGCGCCGGGCCAGCGCCTGCCCGATGGCCACCCGCTGACTGTGATCGACCGCATCGCGCAAGGTCGTCACCGGCCCGCTGGCGAGCGGCGGCTCGGCCACTGCCTGCGGCGCCCTGGCGTGCGGCTCGACCCCCTCGCCATCCAGATCGAGCAGATCGGCTTCGAGTGTGACGATGTCATTGCGATCGGCGCCGCGACTGACCGCCTTGAGCGCCGCGCGGCTGATGACGTGTTCCAGTTCGCGCACATTGCCCGGCCACGGGTAATGCAATAGCGCGGCCTGCGCGCCACGCGACAAGCGCAGGCTGCGCAGGCCCAGGCGTGCGCGGTTCTGTTCCAGAAAGCGCCCGGCCAGCAGCAGGATGTCATTGCCGCGCTCGCGCAGCGGCGGAATCGGGATCGGATACACCGACAACCGATGATAGAGGTCGGCGCGGAACAAGCCCTCGCGCACATGGGCGCTGAGGTTGCGGTTGGTGGCCGCCACCACGCGCACGTCGACGCGGCGCGGTCGGTCGGCGCCCAGCCGCTGCACTTCACCGTTCTGCAACGTGCGCAGCAACTTGGCCTGAATCGCCAGCGGCAGCTCACCGACTTCGTCGAGGAACAGCGTGCCGCCTTCGGCCGCCTCGAAGCGCCCCGGCCGATCGCTGACGGCGCCGGAAAAAGCCCCGCGCACGTGGCCGAACAGTTCACTTTCGGCCAGGGATTCCGGCAGGGCCGCGCAGTTCACGTGCACCAGCGGACGATCGGCGCGGCGCGACAGGCGATGCAGCGCATGGGCGAAGAGTTCTTTGCCAACGCCGGTCTCGCCCAGCAGCAGCACCGGCAGTTCGGAATCGGCCACTACCCGCAGTTCGTGTTGCAGATGGGTGATCGCTTCGCTCTGGCCGACGATTTCGCTGTCCTCGTGACGCGCGCCCCGCTCGCCCTGGCCGCTGGCCGCCGCATGACGCAGGGCGCGCACCTCGGCCTCCAGCCGCGTCAGACGCAGCGCGGCTTCGACCGTCGGCGCCAACGCCTCCAGGTCGGCGCGTGCCGTAGCGTCGAAGGTGCCGACCTCCAGCGCGTCGAGCGTCAGCACGCCCCACAGCTCGCCATCCTGGCGCAGCGGCAAGCCCATGCAATCGTGGACCGGCAGCGGCGCGCCGGCATGCGCCAGCACCAGGCCGTCGTAGGGATCGGGCAACGTGCTGTCGTGATCGAAGCAGGTCACGCCCGGGCGCGCCAGGATGGCCGCCAGCCGCGGATGGTCCTTGATGATGAAACGGCGCCCCAGCGTATCGCTCGCCAGGCCGTCCAGCGCCATCGGCCGCAGGTGTTCGCCTTCGAGCCGCAGCAATGCCACCGCGCCGCAGTCGAACAGCGTGCGCACCACCCCCACCAAGCGCTGCAGGCGCACCCCCACAGGCAGCTCGCCTGCCATATCGGCCTGGATCAGCAACAGTGCCGTCGTTATGGTCATTTTCACCCCACAGGGTTTTTATTACCCCAACAAAACCGGGTGAATATTACCGCATATCTATGCAAATCATTGAAAACAAAGCATCAAAAAGTGGCACACGACTCGCTAAAGAGAGGGACCGCTTGAGCCAGACCCGCGCGCCGCGCAGGCCAGCCAGGCAAGCAGAGGAGAACAACAATGGAATTCGTCGATCAGTCCCTGGGACAACTGGCGCGCCGCATCGCAGGCGCGACCCGCGTATTCGATGCCTACAGACTGGACTTTTGCTGTGGCGGCAACCGCAGCCTGCGCGCCGCCGCCGAAGCGGCCAATGTGCCGCTCGCGCCCATCGTCGAAGAGCTGCAGGTACTGACCGAACGCGCCGCCGACATCCAGGAACGCAACTGGGACGAAGCGGCGCCGGCCGATCTGGTGGCGCACATCCTGTCGCGCTACCACGCAGTGCACCGCGAGCAACTGCCCGAATTGACCCGCCTCGCCCGCAAGGTGGAAACCGTGCACGGCGACAAGGAAGACTGCCCGCGCGGCTTGGCCGACCTGCTGACCGACATGACGCAGGAACTCGAAAGCCACATGCGCAAGGAAGAGGACATCCTCTTCCCGATGATCGTGGCCGGCCGTGGCGCCATGGCCGGTGGCCCGATCACCGTCATGCGCATGGAACACGACGACCACGGCGCCTCGCTGCGCCGCCTGGCCGAACTGACCAACGACATCACCACCCCGCGCGCCGCGTGCACCACCTGGCGTGCCCTGTACGCCGGCCTGCGCACCTTCCGCCAGGACCTGATGGAACACATCCACCTCGAAAACAACGTGCTGTTCGAGCGCTTCGCGCCGTTGGCCACGCACTGAACGCACCGGAACCTGATCATGGGCCCATACAAAAAACTCTGGTTCACGCTCATCGCCGTCGTGGCGATCACCTTCGGCCTGCTCGGCTATTTCGGCAAGGAGGTCTACCGCCAGGCACCGCCGATTCCGGCGCAGGTGGTCAGCGCCGACGGCCATGTGATGTTCACCCGGGACGATATCCTCGATGGACAGACCGCCTGGCAATCGGTCGGTGGCATGCAGTTGGGATCGATCTGGGGGCACGGCGCCTACCAGGCGCCGGACTGGACCGCCGACTGGCTGCACCGCGAACTGACGGCATGGCTCGAACTGGCCGCGCAGGAACACTTCGGCAAAGCCTACGACACGCTGGATGCGCCCACCCAGGCCGCCCTGCGTGAAGCGCTGCGCGTCGAATACCGTGGCAACGCGCCGGACGCCGACAACGTCGTGACGGTCAGCGCGCGCCGCGCCCAGGCCATCGACCGCACCGCCGCCTACTACGACGCGCTGTTCTCCGATGCGCCGGCCCTGCAGACCACGCGCGAACACTTCGCGATGAAGAACAACACGCTGCCCGACGCACAACGTCGTGTGCAGATGACGCATTTCTTCTTCTGGACGGCCTGGACGGCAGCCACCCAGCGCCCCGGTTACGAAGCCACCTACACCAACAACTGGCCGCACGAGCCGCTGATCGGCAATCGCCCGACCGGCGAAAACATCGTGTGGTCGGTGGTCAGCGTGGTGGTGCTGCTGGCCGGCGTCGGCCTGCTGATCTGGGCCTGGGCCTTCCTGCGCAAGGAAGACGGCGAACTGCCCACGCCGGCCGCCAAGGATCCGCTCACCGGCTTTGCCCTGACGCCTTCGCAACGCGCGCTGGGCAAGTATCTGTTCCTGGTGGTGGCGCTGTTCGTGTTCCAGGTTTTCCTGGGCGGCTTCACCGCGCACTACACCGTCGAAGGCCAGTCGTTCTACGGCATCGACGTGTCGCGCTGGTTCCCGTATTCGCTGACGCGCACCTGGCACATCCAGAGCGCGCTGTTCTGGATCGCCACCGGCTTCCTGGCGGTGGGCCTGTTCCTCGCGCCCGTCATCCACGGCGGCAAGGACCCGAAGTTCCAGAAGCTCGGCGTGGACGTGCTCTTCTGGGCGCTGGTGTTCGTGTGCGTCGGCTCCTTCGTCGGCAACTGGCTCGCTATCGCGCAGAAGATGCCGCCGCAGTGGAACTTCTGGCTCGGCCACCAGGGCTACGAGTACGTGGACCTGGGCCGCGTGTGGCAGATCCTCAAGTGGGTCGGCATCCTGCTGTGGCTGGTGCTGATGCTGCGCGGCGTGCTGCCGGCGCTGTTTGCGCGCAGCAAGGAGGACAAGAACCTGCTGGCGCTGCTCACCGCCTCGGTCGGCGCCATCGGCCTGTTCTACGGCGCGGGCCTCTTCTACGGCGAGCGCACCAGCCTGTCGGTGATGGAGTACTGGCGCTGGTGGGTGGTGCACCTGTGGGTGGAGGGCTTCTTCGAGGTCTTCGCCACCACGGCGCTGGCCTTCGTCTTCAGCAGCATGGGGCTGGTGTCGCGGCCGATGGCCACCTCGGCCAGCCTGGCCTCGGCGTCGCTGTTCCTGCTGGGCGGCATCCCGGGCACCTTCCACCACCTGTACTTCGCGGGCACCACCACGCCGGTCATGGCCGTGGGTGCGGCCTTCAGCGCGCTGGAGGTGGTGCCGCTGATCGTGCTGGGCCACGAGGCCTGGGAGAACTGGCGCCTGAAGACCCGCGCGCCGTGGATGGCCAGCCTCAAGTGGCCGCTCATGTGCTTCGTCGCCGTGGCCTTCTGGAACATGCTGGGCGCGGGCGTCTTCGGCTTCATGATCAACCCGCCGATCTCGCTGTACTACGTGCAGGGCCTGAACACCACGCCGGTGCACGCGCACGCCGCGCTGTTCGGGGTCTATGGCTTCCTGGCGCTGGGCTTCACGCTGCTGGTGCTGCGCTACATCCGGCCCGAGCTGGTGTTCAGCGAGCGGTTGATGAAGACCGGCTTCTGGTGGCTCAACGCCGGCCTGGTGCTGATGATCGCCACCAGCCTGCTGCCCATCGGCATCATCCAGTTCCTGGCCAGCGCCAGCCACGGCCTGTGGTACGCCCGCAGCGAAGCCTTCATGCAGCAGGAACTGCTCCAGACGCTGCGCTGGATCCGCACGTTCGGCGACATGGTGTTCATCGTCGGCGCCGTCGCCATGGCCCTGCAAGTGGTCTTGGGGCTGGCTGACCGCAGCCGCTCCGCAGAGTCCCTGGGAACCCTCGCCCCGCAGCCCTCGCGCTGATCGGACAGGCCTGGTCGTTCCGAGCCCCCTCGCCACCGGCGTGGGGGCTTTTTTTTGGTTCTTCGCAGATATCCGTGGAGTGATTTGAGGCTTTCCGTATGCT
>JASGFB010000169.1:0-6044 GCA_047605765.1 Rhodocyclaceae bacterium | reverse complement strand
ACAAGAAAGTAACTCGCCCGCCGGGGCGAGTCCCGGCCAACGCACCTCAGCAAGAACAAACGTCCATGAACGGCGAAGGCCCAAGCAGCCAGGCATCAAACAACAATCCATGCCAACGGCATTCACCCCCCCACAATCCTCCGCCCCGCCCCCTGCGTAGACGCCCGCACCATCAACCGCGGCTCCAACAACTCAACCGTCGGCGCATGATCACCGCTATCGATCGCCCGATGCAGGCGCTCCAGCGAACAACCGCCAAGATCCTCGCTGCGCATATCGACCGTCGTCAGCGACGGCGTCACATAACGTGACACCGGAATATTGTCGAAGCCCGCAATCGCGATATCGTCCGGCACACGCACCCCCAGATCGCACAAACCGTGCAACAGACCAATCGCGATGACATCGTTGTAACAAACGATCGCATCGATCTTGTGCGGACCATAAACGATGCTGGCGGCGATCGCCTCGCCGGCCTCCATCGTCTGCGTATCGACCGTCATCTCCATCACCTCCGCATCCCCCGCCACATCGCGCAGCGCGCCGATGCGATCGGCATTCCAGATCGAACGCGCATAACCCACGTACATGATGCGACGGCGGCCGGTTTCGAGTACGTGACGGCCCAGCAGCATGGCCGCCTCGCGGCCCTGGATGCGGATCGACGGTGTGTGGATCCCCTCGAAATGGCCCTGCAGCGTCTGCCCGAACAACACTGCCGGCTTGCCCAGCTTCTGCGGCAGATCGCGTGCCTCGTCGGGCAGGCGCAGGCTGAGGATGAGCCCGTCCACGCGCCGCGCCAGATCGTCGACCGTCTGGGCAGCATGCGAAATGTCTTCCTTCAGATCCACCACAATCAGGTTGTAGCCGTAGGCCTGCGCCTTGATGCTGGCGCCATGGACGATGTTGGTGAAGTGCGGGTTGCGGATGTCCAGCACCACCAGCCCGATGGAACCGAACAGCCCGGTAGCCATGCTGCGGGCGCCGGGGTTCTGGCGATAGTTGAGCGACACGATGGCCTCGCGCACGCGGGCCTCGACTTCGGGTTTGAACTGGTAGCGACGGTTGAGAATCATCGAAACCGTGGCGGTGGATACGCCGGCGGCAGCGGCGACATCCTTCAGTGTGGCAGGGCGTTTGGTCATGTCTGGTGTTGCGATGTGCGAGCGTTCCGAGCCCGCCGATGAAGAAGTCATGACACTTTACCCCAGGGATTGCGATGCGCCCCATGCCACCGCTGTGGCAAATGTACGACAGAACATTCCCAGCATGGCTTTACGCCTTTTAATCGCGTAAGTCGAAAGCGATAGTCTCACCACCCTTCAAGTATGGTAGTTGACCGCATTCCAGCATTCGTCCAAATTCGTCTTCAATGCACTGATTTTTCATGGATTTATTGCCCTATTGGCATGCACCGGTAGACGTATGGAGCGCGGTCTCAGATGCGTTGCGTCAGATTGATGCACATCAACAGTAGGAATAGCCTGCGGATAACCCTAACTTTACCGGCCCGAAATTGAAACGCTTTAATGACTTCCATTGGGCAAAACTGTTCGCACATCCGTGGGGGCGGCGCGCCTGGTCATCAAAGAGGAGACAACGATGGGGATGAAGAGACTCTGTGTCGTCGCAGCGCTGCTGCCGGCCATTTTCATGAGTGCCGCACAGGCGCGTGACTTCCGTTCGGCGGACGTGCATCCGCGCGATTACCCGACGGTGCAGGCAGTCGAGTACATGGGCAAGCTCATCAGCGAAAAGACCAAGGGCCGCTATGGCGTGAAGGTCTTCGTCAACAGCACCCTGGGGTCCGAAAAGGACGTGGCCGAGCAAGTGAAGATCGGCACGCTCGAAATGTCGCGCTTCAGCATCAGCACCTTCCATGGCCAAGTGGCAGAAACCCTGGTGCCGTCCTATCCGTTCATCTTCCGCGACAACGCGCACTTCCAGAAAGTGATCCGTGGCCCGGTCGGCGACGAAATCCTGGCCAGCTTCGAGAAGGCCGGCTTCATCGGTCTGGCGCTGTATGACGCGGGCGCCCGTTCGATCTACGCCAAGAAGCCGGTGCGCACGCCGGCCGACATGAAGGGCATGAAGATCCGCGTGATCTCGTCCGACCTGTTCGTGTCGATGATCCAGGCCCTGGGCGCCACGCCGATCCCCATCCCCACCGCCGAAATCTACACGGCCCTGAAGACCGGTCTGGTGGAAGGCGCCGAAAACAACTACCCGACCTACGAAACCGGCCGCCACTACGAGGCCGCTCCGTTCTACAGCGAAACGCAGCACACCCGCATCCCTGAAGTGGTGGTGTTCTCCAAGAAGATCTGGGACACGCTGGCACCGGAAGATCAAAAGATCATCCGCGAAGCAGCCAAGGCTTCGGTCGATTACTACCAGAAGCTGTGGGACGCCAAGTCCGCCGCCTCCAAGAAGATCCTGATCGAAAACAAGGTCACCTTCAACGAAGTCGATCACGACGCCTTCGTGGCACTCGAAAAGCCGGTATGGGACAAGTTCGCCACGACTCCCCAAGCCAAGGAACTGGTTCGGAAGATTTCCGAAGTTCGTTGATCTGACGGCCGCCGCCCTGGCGGCTAGACCGGACGCCGGCCTGCAAGGGCCTGCGTCCGTTCAGGGGAGAAGTACATGCAATTTTTGACCAGTCTGAATGCGAGGCTGTCGCGCTGGGCGATGTACATCGCTGTCGCGTCCTTGCTCGGCATCACGGCGCTCGTGTTCTACGGCGTGGTGATGCGATACGTATTTCATGATGCTCCGGCCTATGTCGAACAACTGGCGCTGATCCTGGTGATCTGCGTGGCGATGTTCGCCGCTTCCGCCGGCGTGCGGGAAGCCGGCCACATCGGCATGGATTCGCTGGTGGTGATCCTGCCGGCCAAGGCCCAGTTCGTGATCGGCATCATCGTCGGCATCCTGAGCATCATCTTCGGCTTGGCCCTGTTCCTGGGTAGCCTGCAAATGGCACTCGCCGTCTACAACAGCATCATTCCCACCCTGGATATCTCGGAAGCGGTGCGCTACACGCCTTGCGTGATCGCCGGCGTGCTCATCGTGCTGTTCTCGATCGAGCACCTGATCGCCATGGTGCAAGGTAAGGAAGTGGAGCCGTCATGGTACTAGCCGTTCTTTCACTGAGCTTCCTGCTCTTTCTGATCCTGGGGTTGCCGGTGGCGTTCGCCATCGGTCTGAGCTGCCTGCTGGCCTTCTTCGCCGAAGGCCTGCCGCTGGCCACGGCCTTCCAGTCGATGGTCTCGGGCATGAACGTGTTCTCGTTCCTGGCCATTCCGTTCTTCATCTTCTCTGGCGAGATCATGTTGCACGGGGGCATCGCCGAGAAGATCGTGACCTTCGCGCGCAACATGGTCGGACACTGGCGCGGTGGCCTGGGCATGGCCAACGTGATGGCCTGCACGCTGTTCGGCGGTGTGTCGGGCTCGCCTGGCGCCGACGTGTCGGCGATGGGCGGCGTGATGATCCCGATGATGAAGAAGGAAGGCTACAGCGCCGACTACGCCGTCAACGTCACCACCCACGCGGCCCTGTGCGGTGCGCTCATGCCCACCTCGCACAACATGATCATCTACGCCTTCGCGGCACAGGGGGCAGCCGGCGTGATCGGCGACCATGTGATCCGTGGCGTGTCGATCGGCGACCTGATGTTCGCTGGCCTGCTGCCGGTGATCTGCCTGATGGTGTGCATGTTGTTCGCCGCCTACTGGGTGGCCGTCAAGAACGGCTATCCGCGCCGTCCGGATGGCTCGACCGTGGTCGAGAAGTTCCCCGGCTGGGGAGCGGTACTGACCTCGTTCATCGCGGCGCTGCCGGGCTTGTTCGTGGTGGCGATCATCCTCAGCTGCATCATCGGTGGCGTGACCACGGCAACGGAAGCGGCCGGCATCGCCGTGTGCTATTCGCTGTTCCTGACCTTCGTGGCCTACCGCACGATGAACTGGAAGAAGCTGATGATGGCGTCTTCCCGCGCGGCCAAGACCACCGGCATCGTGCTGCTGCTGATCGGCGTGTCGAACATCCTGCAATGGCAGATGGCCTTCCTTGAACTGCCGGATCTGACGGCGCAACTGCTGCTGAGCGCGACGGACAATCCGCTCATCATGTTCGCGCTGATCAACATCATCCTGTTCATGCTCGGCACGTTCATGGACATGGCTGCCACCATCCTGATCTGCACGCCGCTGTTCCTGCCGCTGGCGATCCAGATGGGCATGGGCCCGGTGCAGTTCGGCATGGTGCTGCTGCTCAACTGTGCCCTCGGCCTGAACACTCCGCCGGTCGGCACCGTGCAGTTCATCGGCTGCGCCATCGGTGGCGTGTCGGTGGGGCAAGTGATGCGCACCATCCTGCCGTTCTATACCGCGTTGTTCGTTGCCATGGCGGTGGTCACCTACGTGCCTGCCTTCTCGACCTGGCTGCCCTCGTTGATCACGGGGCACACCGTGCTGTAACGCTTCAAGCCCGCCAGGCCCGCGACGCATCGTCGTCGCGGGCTGCCGCGGCATCGCTGCAAGGAATCACATCATGCATACCCAGCCAGCCACGCTCGTGACCGATGGCGCGGCCGCCAACGACCAGCTTTTGTACTTCACCAGCTCCAGCCTGTCGGCCGACGACACGGCCCTGGTGTTCATCAGCGACCGTTCGGGTCATCCGAACCTGTACATCAAGCCCTTACCCCACGGTGAGGAGCGACAACTGACTTTCAACACGCAGGGCACGCTCAAGTCCTACGTGTACTTCAACGGCAACGAACGCCGTGGCTTCGGCAAGGCCAGCGTCAGCTTCGACGGCGAACGCGGCCTGATCTACTACATCCAGGACAGCGACATCGTGCAGGTCGATCTGGCCGGCCGCAGCCGCGTGCTGGCGCAGATCCCCGCCGACCAGGTGACGGCCTTCACCCATGTGAGTGCCGACGGCACGCGCCTGTGCGTCCCCACCACCGACGCGCGTGCGCTCGAAGCCGAGCAGTTCTCGAATGACGCACCCGGCTACACCGTGGGCAGCGATGGCAAGAAGAACGAAGTCATCGCCGACAAGCCCACCTATGACATCGACGCGCGCGTGCAGGAAGAAAACCTCAACTCGTACCTCAACATCTATGACACGGCCAGCGGTGCACTGATCGCGCGCGAATGCGTTAACCGTGCATGGATCACGCACGTCCAATTCAGCCCGCTCGACGCCAGCGTCGTGCTCTACAACCACGAATGGCCGGGCGACTGCGGCATCCGCCGGCTGTGGCTGTGGGACGGCGAGCGCCACGTACGCCTGCGCAGCGAAGGCGAAGGCCGCACGCGCGCCGACTGGACCTGCCACGAAATGTGGACCGCCGACGGCCGCCACATCATCTATCACGGCAAGTACGCCGATGGCCGCGCGTACATCGGCCGCGTCTCGCCCGACGGCCGTGGCACGGCCGAGATCGCCCTGCCCGGCGACTACCACCGCTACGGCCACTTCACGGCCGGCAATCGCCATGGCGACTGGCTGGTGTCGGATGGTTACTTCCATCCCGCAGGCGTCGCCGAGAACGAGAACTGGGGGGGCGAATGGATCAGCGTGCAGCGCGTCGACTGGGATGCGCTGCGCATCGAATGGGTGCCGCTGTGCGAGCACCGTTCGATCTGGGATTGCCAGGACAGCCACCCGCATCCGATTTTCAGTCACGGCGACGACGCCGTGTACTTCACATCCAATACCAGCGGCCGGCGCGCCGTATACCGCGTCGCGGTGCCGGACTCGCTGGTCGATTCCTCCTCCGGACAATGAGCATCAGACCATGAAAATCACTCAAGCCGAAGTCTTCGTGAGCTGCCCAGGTCGCAATTTCGTGACCTTGCGCATCACCACCGACGAGGGCCTGACCGGCCTCGGTGACGCCACCCTGAACGGCCGCGAGCTGCCGGTCGCGTCATACCTGCGCGACCACATCTGCCCGCAGCTGATCGGGCGCGACGCCCACCAGATCGAGGACATCTGGCAGTTCTTCTACAAGGGCGCCTACT
>JASGFB010000168.1:0-6065 GCA_047605765.1 Rhodocyclaceae bacterium | reverse complement strand
CCGCCACGCTCGCTGCAGCCCTGCCGCTGGCCTGGGCCGGCCTCGCCCACGCCCAGTCCACCCCCGATGCCCCGTTGGCACCCGTGGTGGTCACCGCCAATCCCCTGGGCAGCTCACTCTTTGATCTGGTCTCGCCGACCTCCGTCCTCAGCGGCAAGGATCTGCTGCTGCGTCGTGGCAGCACCCTGGGCGAAACGCTCGACGGCATCCCCGGCGTGACCGCCAGCAATTTCGGCCCCAACGCATCGCGCCCGGTCATCCGCGGCCTTGATGAAAACCGCATCAAGCTCATGCAGAACGGCATCGGCACGCTGGACGTGTCCGCCCTCAGTCCGGACCATGCCGTGCCCGTCGACCCGCTGGTGGCCGACCGCATCGAAGTCGTGCGCGGGCCGGCCGCGCTGATGTACGGCGGCAACGCCGTCGGTGGCGTGGTCAACACCATCGACAACCGCGTACCGAGCGCCGCCATCGAAGGCTTCACCGGCCGCATCGACGCACGCATCGGCGGCGCCGCCAACGAGCGCAGCGCCGCCGCCGTCCTCGAAGGCGGCGACGGGCGTATCGCGCTGCACGTGGACGGTTATCGCCGCATCACCGACGATCTGTCGATCCCCGGCGATGCACGCTCCGAACGCCGCCGCCAGCAATCGCCGCAAGATGACGAGCCGCGCGACAAACTGCCCAACAGCGACGCCAGCAGCAACGGCGGCGCCGTGGGCGCATCGGTGACGCTCGATCACGGCTACGCCGGCTTGGCCTATTCGTCCTTCGACAGCGAGTACGGCACGGTGGCCGAAGAAGACGTGCGCATCCGCATGAAGAGCAATCGCTGGGAGTTCGCCTCGGAAGCCACCGAACTGGGCACCGTCATCGACAAGGTCAAGCTGCGCGCCGCGTATACCGACTACCAGCACCGCGAAATCGAAGATGGCGAAGTCGGCACGGTGTTCAACAACAAGGGCTGGGAGGCAGGCATCGAAGCCACCCACGGCAAGATCGGCCCCATGACCGGCGTGGTCGGCGTGCAGTTCGCGCGCAGCGATTTCAACGCACTGGGCGACGAGGCCCTGCTGCCGGACGTGCGCACCAAGAGCCAGGCCGGCTACATCTACGAAGAGCTGCCCCTTGACCGGCTCAGGCTGACCTTCGGCGGACGCATCGAGAACGTCGAACTGAACTCCGCCGGCGGCGGGCCGGAAGACGTCAACAACCCCGGCACGCCCCGCTTCGGCGACGCGCAGAGCCGCAGCTTCACACCAACCAGCGCAGCCTTCGGTTCGCTGTATGACCTCGGCCATGGCTTCGGCATCGCGGCCAACCTGTCGCACACCGAACGCGCACCGACCTACAACGAGCTGTTTTCCAACGGGCCGCACGTCGCCACCGGCCAGTACGAAGTCGGTGACGCCGGCCTGTCGCGCGAAAAATCCAACGCACTGGATGCCCAGTTGCGTTGGAAGTCGGGCAAGCATTCGTTCAGCGTCGGCGGCTTCTACACGCGCTTCTCCAACTACATCGCGCTCTACAACACCGGCAACCTGCGCGGTGCGGACGGCGAGCTGAACCCGGTGGACGCTGATGACGATGGCATTGCCGACGTGTCGGGCGAAGAGCTGCTGCCCGAAGCGCAGCAACGCGCCGTGCGCGCCCGCTTCGCCGGCCTGGAGGCACAGGGCAAGTACCGCGTCTACGAAGGCGGCAATGGCAATGTCGACCTGCGCGCCATGGCCGACTACGTGCGCGCCACCAACGTCGACACCGGTGAGCCGCTGCCGCGCATCTCGCCCATGCACCTCGGCCTGGGCGCGGACTACGCCCTCGGTCGCTGGGGCGCCAGCGTAGACGTCAAATACGGCGCCGCCCAACGCCGCGTCGCCGCCAACGAACTGCCCACCGACGACTACACCCTGGTGGGCGCCACCTTCACCTACACACTGCCGGTGCGCCAGGCCAGCCTGACCGCCTACCTCAAGCTGAACAACCTGCTCGACGCCGAGGTCCGCGAACACAGCTCCGTGCTCAAGGACATCGCACCGCAGGGCGGGCGCAGCGTGATGGTGGGAGTGCAGGGGGTGTTCTAAGCCGTGCGGGCGGGGTACATACCCCGCCCGCTTTCATCGAAGCCAGTGGCTTCACGCCGGGCGTGTGAGTATCTCCAGGCGCGCCAGCCACTGGATCGCCGCTTCGCGCGATGTGCCGCACATGTCGGCGGAGGGTTGCAGGCCGGCGCAGCAGGCGGGGCGTTCGGGTCGGGCGAAGATCTTGCAGCGCAATGCGTCGTCGAGTTGTA
The DNA here is from genome assembly GCA_047605765.1 of Rhodocyclaceae bacterium. Taxonomy (GTDB): domain Bacteria; phylum Pseudomonadota; class Gammaproteobacteria; order Burkholderiales; family Rhodocyclaceae; genus JBGVSA01. The sequence goes on along the minus strand of JASGFB010000168.1, from coordinate 3,772 downwards.
TGCAGGGCACGCCGGCCGGTTTGCCGTGCGGCATGCCGGGGATGGGGCTGCTGATGGAGGGGGCGGTGCAGCAGGCGCCGCAGTGCGGGCGGCAGTTGATCACCGCGAATCCTTCGTCGGCGTGGCCCTACGCCGATCCGCGCACACGCTCCGCTCGCGCGCCTGCCCATTCAAAGATGACGCGGCGGGGCGTAGGGTGCGATGAGGAAAAAGGTGCCCCATGTTTGACTCCGAGATCCATTACAAGACGGCCAAAGGCCGCGCCGAGATGGCCGACGCGCGCAGCGGCCTGAGCCGGCGGCTGCGCACGGCGCTGGTGATGATCAACGGCAAGACGCCGTGGTCGCAATTGGCCCGGCAATTGGCGGCGCTGGGCGATCCGGCGGCGCTGGTGGCGGAGTTGAGCCACCTGGGCCTCGTCGAATCCGATCACGAACTCCCTCCCACGACGCTGTTCCCGGAATTCACCGGCAACGGCCGCGCAGCCTGACGACACCTCAGCCTTGATCGGCGGACAGGCCCAGCTCGCTCATCACGCGTGCGAGTTGCGCACGCAGGCTCGCCACTTCTTCTTCCAGTTGCGTCACACGTTCGGCCAACGGTGAAGCCGTTACGGCCGCCGGTGCCGCCGCCACGTGCAGGCTGACGTCCGGTTCGCCGCACAGCAGGTGCACCCAACGGTTTTCGCGGCTGCCCGGCGCGCGCGGCAGCATCACCACCAGCGCGCCATCTTCACGGGTGGCGAGCTCTTCCAGGAAGGCATCCACCGACGAGACATCGGCGAACTTGTGCAGGCGTTCGCTGTTGGCGCGCAGCTCGGCCGCCGTCTGCGGGCCGCGCAGCATGAGCGTGGCAAGCACAGCCACCGACTGGCTGGGCAGGTGCAGCACACGGTCGACATTGTGGCCGTAGCGCGAGACACGTCCGCCGGACGATTCGAGGATGAAGGTCTGCCCGCGCAGTGTGTCCAGCGCCGCCAGCACGTCGGCTTCGCTGGCGTTCATGACCGGATCGCGGCTGGTCTTCTGGTTGCAGCCGGCGGCCAGCGCGTTGAGCGACAGCGGGTAGGTATCGGGAACGGTGCGCTGTTTTTCGACCAGCACGCCGAGGATGCGCGCTTCCAGCGCGGACAGCAGAGGAACAGGCATGAGCGGACACGGGACAAGCCAAAGACCCTGGCTTTATACCATCCCGGGCGCCCCCGCCGGGGTGCTCTTTACGCAGCCAGGCGTCCGCCCGCCCGCACAGCGGCCTCTTCGCGCAGGATCGCTTCGGCATCCAGGGTTCGGATCGGCACGCGCGCATCGCGCGGCACCAGCCCCGCCGCCTGCAAGGCCAGGTAGCGCACGCAGCACACACGCAGGAATGAACTGAAGTTGCCAACGTCGGCCACGTCGGCGCCGGCCTGCGACAACTCGTCATGCAGCCGCGTAATGAGTTGATTGACGCTGAGGCGGTCGCGCGCGCCGATGTCGGCGAGCACGTCCCAGAAGAAGTTTTCCAGCCGGATGCTGGTGGCCACCCCGTGCAGGCGCAGCGAGCGGGTGCGCGCGCGATACAGATCGGGATCGGCGCCGACGAACAGTCTGCACATGCCAGATGTCTCCGTGGGGTGGCGGTGTCGAGCGCACCGCTTCGGTTCAATCTAGCAGGCAGGCGGCCGGCTTGCCGGCCGGGTCAGCGGGTCAGCGCGCGGCTGGCGAGGCGTTCGAAGAGGTTTGTCGATGCCGGCAGGCGAGCGTCGCCATCGTCCAGCGCTTCGACCAGCCAGCGCGTGGGCAAGAGGCAGCAGCCATCGAGCGCCGGCGTCACCCACATCAGCACGCGGCGTTGCGGACTGATCCAGGCAATGGTGCCGCCGCGCTCGCCCAGATCCGGCAAGGTGCACACCAGCGGCATACCGGCCGTCAGGGTATCGAGCAGGGGCGGATGCGCAGGTTCGCGCGGCAGGTATTCAGGGGCGCGTGCGATGCGCAGCCCGGGCGCATCGGCCACACCGCGCCAGCGCAGCGCCGCGCGCAAGGGCGCCGCTTCGGCCGCTGGCCGCGGCATGCCGCGCATCAGCGCGGTGTGCATATCGAGGCACGGCCCCAGGGCCTGGCGGCGCCCGGTTTCGTCCAGCCCCACCAGGGCCAGGCCGGCATCGATACGGCGCACCAGGTCGGGCAGGGCACGCGTGAGCGCTTCGCGCTGCTCGGGGGCATCGCAAGACTGGCCGCTCTGGACCAGGCGATGGGCCGTTTCCAGCAGGCTGCGCCAGACATCGCTGCGCTCACCGCGCGCCGACAGCGCGCCGATCAGCACGCGCACCCAGTAGTGCTGGAGGAAGTTGGCCACCGGTACGGCAGCGTCTTCGCACAGCGCGCGAAGGGCTTGCGAAGCGAGCCGCACGGCGCCTTCACGCTGTTCTTCACGCAGCGCCACCTGCGTGAACGGTTCGACCACGTTCTCGATCTCGCCGATCGCCACCTGCGCGCGGCGTTCGACCGCGCGCAAGGCTTCGCTGAAGGCCGGCGCGTCGAGCGCCTTGCGCTTTTCGAGCCCGTCAACGATGGCGTGCAACGCGGCCAGTTCGGCATGCGCCAGGTTCTGGCCGATGCTGGCGGCGCCAAGCGCATCGACCAGCCGGCGTGCCGGGTGATCGGCGCGCGTGAGCACGCCCTCGTCGGTCAGCGCCAGGCGCAGCAAGGGGATCTGCAAGCGGCCGATCAGCCCCTTGATGACGGCGGGGATGTCCGGGTCGGCGAACAGCGCTTCGAACAATTGGCTGATCGCTTCGAGCGAGGCGCGCGCGGTGACGCTGAGCAGGCCGGCCAGCCCGCTGGCGCCCAGCCCCTGCAGCGGCGATTCGGTGGGGCGGCCCGCGCGGGCCGCCTGTTGATCGGCCAGCCAGCTCAGGACCTGTTCGCGCAGCGCGGCAGACAGGCCCGGGTCCAGCGAGTGGCTGGTCATGGCGTGCGCCGCGTTGGCACTGATCAGGCGCTGCTGCAGTTGTTGCAGGGCACCGCCGGCGGGCATTTCGGGCGGACGCGTTTCATTGCGCGGCCGCAGATTCATCGAGCTGGGGATGCCGGCCGCCTCGAAACGCTCGTTCAGGCGCTTGTACAAATCCAGCAGCATGACGCCGAAGGGCGCCTCGGCCCGCACCACCATGTGCAGGCGCATCTCGGATTCCAGCCCGGCTTCTTCGACGATGGCGCGCAGGGCGGCACAGGCCGCATCGGGGCCGACCGGGGTCTGCTCGTCGCTGGCATCGCGCTGGTCGAGCAGGCGCACGAAGCGCATGTGCAGCGGATGGAGTTCCAGCTCGGTCAGTTCGCGCAGACGGCGGGCCAGGTCGGTGAGGCGGATCGAGAACTCCAGATCGCTCTCGTGCAGCAGGCTGATGCGCGAAGCGGTCAGGCTGCGGGCCATTTCGAAACCGCGGCGGTCGCGCAGGCGCGCCAGTTCGTCGAAGCATTCGCCGGCGGCCTGGGTGCCGATTTCGACGACGTCGGGCATCGAAAAACCGATTGTGCGCAGGCTCTGGCGCAAGCCGTCGAGGAGCGCGCCGCGCGCTTCGGCGAGCAGGGCGTCACGCATCGAGGGGCCGGAAGAGGAAGGGGTCGGAGCGGGCTGGGTCATAGGCCAGCCGACTATATGTCGCGGCCCCGCGCGATGGCAAGCCACGGGCACTGGCGCGTGACGAACGCACGCCGAGGCAGCGTCGTCGGGTCATGGCCGCCGTCTGCGCGAACTGACCGAGCTGGAACTCCATCCGCTGCACATGCGC
>JASGFB010000167.1:0-6204 GCA_047605765.1 Rhodocyclaceae bacterium | reverse complement strand
ATCAACGCCCGCGTGATCGGCGTGGCAGTGGTCGTGCGCGTCATGCGCATCGTGCGCATCGTGCGCGTGCGCATGGCGTGGATGAGAGGGGCGATCATTCATGCTGGAAACTCCCTGTGGCATGTGCTTAAGTTAAAAGCCTGAAGCAACTACAGGGTCAAGCATGAAAATCGGCGAACTCGCGCGCGCCGCGCAATGCACGGTCGAGACGGTGCGTTACTACGAAAAAGAAGGCCTGCTGCCGGTCGCCGGACGTACCGAAGGCAACTACCGCCAATATGGCGCCCCCCACGTCGAGCGCCTGCGCTTCATCCGCAATTGCCGGGCGCTGGACATGACGCACGAGGAGATCCGCGCCCTGCTCGGCCACTCCGACAGCCCGGGCGACGATTGCCATGCCGTCAATGCGCTGATCGACGAGCACATCGCCCACGTGGCGGTACGCATCGGCGAACTGCAACAGCTGCGCGACGATCTGGTGACGCTGCGCGCACGCTGTGCGCGCGACAGCAAGGTGGAATCCTGCGGCATCCTGCAGGGCCTGAGCACCATGGAAACCGACGGGCGCCCGCCGCGCCACACGCACCTGGGCTAGCGCCCATCCCTCAGATCAGTGCCTCGCACACCAGACCACGGTCGCTCATGGCGTCGCAGAAGGCGTGCAGGCTGGCCCGCAGGTGCTTTTCGAAGCGGATCACCACGCGCGGCACGGCGCGCTGACGCGAATAGATCATGCCCAGGGTGAGCGATATGGCGGGCTCGAAGGCGATCGGCACGACTTCGTCGGCGACGTCCTGCGACAACGTCAGGGGGTGGATCAGCGCCACCCCGATGCCATGGCGGACCAGGTGCAAGGCCGGGATCGACTGATTGGTGTCGAGGATGCGCATGCCAGCCGCCTCGTTTTCGAGCGACTCATGCAGCACCAATCCGGGCGGCGTCTGCGCGCCCTGCACGATCACCAACTCGTGATCGAGGTCGCGCGGCGTAATGCGCGCCTGCGAAGCCAGCGGATGGTGCTTGGCCACCGCGCACACTACTTGCATCTGCATGATCGGCTGCACGGCCACGCCGATCTCGTCCACCGGCAGGAAGGCAAACCCGACGTCCGCGGTGTCTTGCCGGATCTGCCGCACCACCTCGTTGGCGGTATACGACTCGACGCGCAGGCGCACTTTGTCGTGTTCCGCCCGGAAGGTTTTGAGCGCCTCGGGTAACAGTTCGGCAAACAGGGTCGGCACGCTGACGATCGATAGCGAGCCGCCCTTGGTATCACGCAGTTCGGCGGCCCGGCCACGCAACGACGACATCTGCGCCAGCAGACGTTCGACGTCAGGCAGCAGCGACAGGGCTTCGGGCGTCAGACGGGTCCGCCCGGCCGCCCGGTTGAAGAGCGCAAAGCCCACCTGCTCTTCGACCTCCTTGAGCATCTGGCTCACGGCGGGCTGTGAAATGTGCAGGAGGCGTGCGGTTTCCGTGACGTTCTGCGTACGGGCAAAAAGCCGGAATGCTTCCAATTGGCGAAGGCGCAGGTTCATAAGCGTTTGCTTATAGTTCTATCCGATATCAGTATTATCCATAATACTTCGGATGTGTCACTGTTTGGTCACCCCCGGTTGTTTTGGTGAAACGGAAACCGCTGTGACCGCGCTTCTCGAAGTCAAGAATCTGAACGTGCACATCCCCGTCCCCGGTGGATCGCTCCACGCCGTGCGCGATGTGAGCCTGGCGGTGGCGCCGGGCCGCACCCTGTGCGTGGTGGGCGAATCCGGCTGCGGCAAGTCGATGACCATGCTGTCGATCATCGGCCTGCTGCCGCCTCAGGCCCGCATGCAGGCCGACATGCTGCGCTTCGGCGAACTGCACCTGGACCGGCTCACGGCCGGCCAGCTCGCCGACGTGCGGGGCCTGCGCATCGGCATGATCTTCCAGGACCCGCTGACCGCTTTCAACCCGACGATGACCATCGGGCGTCAACTGGAAGAAGTCCATCTGCGCCACCTGCACGGCGGCCGTCGCGTCGCCCGCGAAAAGGCGCTGCAATTGCTCGCCCGGGTCGGCATCACCTCGCCGGAAAGCCGCCTGGCGCAATATCCGCACGAACTGTCGGGCGGCCTGCGCCAACGCGCCATGATCGCCATGGCGCTGATGTGCGACCCGGTACTGCTGCTCGCCGACGAGCCCACCACGGCGCTCGACGTGACCATCCAGGCACAGGTGCTGCGCCTGCTCAAGTCGCTGCAGGCGAGCCTGGGGATCGCCACCATCTTCATCACCCATGACCTCGGCGTGGTGGCCGCCATGGCCGACGACATCGCCGTCATGTATGCCGGACAGGTCGTCGAGACCGGCAGCGTACGCGAGGTGTTCGCGCGGCCGCGCCACCCTTATACACAAGCACTGTTCAGTTGCGTGCCGCGTGTCGATACCGGCGGCCAGGCGCTGGGCACTATTCCGGGGCGCGTGCCGGCACTGACTTCGCGCATCGAAGGCTGCGCCTTCCGCGAGCGCTGCACGCAGGCACAGGCCGGCTGCGCCAGCGGCGCCATCGCCCTGCGCCCGACCTCCGGGGGCGGCAGCAGCCGCTGCCTGCTCGACCCTCTGCCGCAAGGAGAAGCCCATGCCCACTGATATCGTGGTCGAGGCATCCAACGTCACGCGCGATTTCGAACTGCGGCGCCCGCGCCGCACCCTGCGCGCGGTGCGCGGCGTCAGCCTGCGCCTGCACGCTGGGGAGACGCTGGCGCTGGTGGGCGAATCGGGCTCCGGCAAATCGACCCTGGCGCGCATGCTGCTGGGCCTGCTGCCGCCGACCGGAGGCGATGTATACGTTTTCGGCCAGCCCATCGACAAGCTCAGTCGCGCCGAACGCGCGCATCTCGTCCAACCGGTATTCCAAGATCCGTACGCCTCGCTCAATCCCAAGAAGCGCATCGGCGACATCGTCGCCATGCCGCTCAAGGCGCGTGGCGGTGTCGCGCGTGCCGAATTGGCACAGCGCGTTGGCGACATGCTCGAACGTGTCGGCCTGGCGCGCAACTACGCCGAGCGCTATCCGGCGGAATTGTCCGGCGGCCAGCGCCAGCGCGTAGCCATTGCCCGCGCGCTGATCGCCGAGCCCAAGGTAGTGGTGTGCGACGAGCCGACATCGGCGCTCGATGTCTCCGTGCAGGCGCAAATCCTCAACCTCTTGCAGGATCTGCGCAGCGCGCAATCGCTGTCGTACCTGGTCGTCACCCACAACATCGGCGTGGTGGCACACCTGGCCGACCGCGTCGCAGTGATGTACCTGGGCCGCGTCGTCGAGGAAGGCCCTACCCACAGCGTGCTGTCCGCCCCCCAACACCCGTACACCGAATTGCTGCTGTCGGCGGTGCTGCCGCTGGACCCGGACCATGCGTTGCCGGAATTCGGCAGCGACGCGGCCGTCAGCCAGACCGCCCTGCCCACCGGCTGCGCCTATGCGCCGCGCTGTCCGCGTGCCAGCGAGCTGTGCCGTCAGCAGGACCCGATCGCCGCCCTGCGCAACGAAGGGTTCGTCGCCTGCCACCACCCGTCGGCCAAGGTGGCGCCCCCCACGGCCCAGATCATCGCCCTGCCCAGCCCGCCTCACCGCCCCCTGGCGCCCCGCCAGGAAGCCCCCCACAAGGAGATTGCTTGATGTTTGGTCGTACGCTTGCCACCGGACTCGTTGCCACGAGCCTTGCCCTGTCCGCCACCGCCGCCTTCGCAGGCAAGGAGAACGACACCCTGGTCGCCGCCTTCCAGGCGCAACTGCCCAGCCTCGACCGCTACCACGCCCCCGGCCGCGAAGGCTTTCTGCTGGGCCTGATGGCCTATGACGCGCTGATCTACCGCGACCCAGTGTCGATGGAGGTCAAGCCGCTGCTGGCGACGGCCTGGCGTCAGCCCGACCCCATGACGTGGGAATTCGATCTGCGCAAAGGGGTGAAATTCCACGACGGCAGTGAGATGACCGCCGAAGACGTCGCTTACTCCTTCCGCTACGCCGCCGATCCGAACAACCGCGTGTTCAACCGCATGACCGGCGGCTGGATCAAGAGCGTAGAGGTGGTCAATCCATACAAGCTGCGCGTACACGCGGCGGCCGTGACGCCGCTGGCGCTCGAATACATCGTGCAACTGCCCATCGTGCCGAAGAAGTACCGCGAGAAGGTCGGCCTGGAAGAATTCGGCCAGCACCCCATCGGCACCGGCCCCTACAAGATCACCGGCCGCAAGGGCAATGACATCGTCTTCACGCGCAATGACGATTACTTCGAGGGGGGCGGCAAGAACAAGCCGAAGATCAAGACCTTCGTGTATCGCAACATTCCTGACGTGAACACCCAGGTGGCCGAACTCATCAGCGGCGGCATCGACTGGGCCTATTACATCCCCAATGATCAGGCCGCGCGCCTGGAAAAGATGCCGATGGTCACCGTGAAGAACGCCGAGACCTTCCGCATCGGCTTCATCACGCTCGACGCGGCTGGCCTGTCGGACGCCAACAGCCCGCTCAAGAACGTCAAGGTGCGTCAGGCCATTGCCTATGCGCTGAACCGCGACGCCATGGCCAAGACGCTGGTGGGCGGCTCGTCCAAGACCATCGCCGGCGCCTGCACGCCTTCGCAGTTCGCCTGTACGCAGGAGGTGGCCAGCTACCCGTACGACGTCGCCAAGGCCAAGGCGCTGATGGCCGAGGCCGGCTACAAGAACGGCTTCGCCATCGACGTGTACGGCTATCGCAGCCGCCCGGTGGCCGAGGCCATCATCGGCAACCTCAATGCCATCGGCATCAAGGCCAATCTGCGCTGGCTGCAGTATTCGGCAGTCATCCAGGCCCGCCGTGATCACAAGACGCCGATCGTCATCGATGACTACGGCTCGGCTGGCGTCGCCGACGTGGGCGGCATCCTGCCGTTCTTCTTCGCCGAATCGCCGGACGATCAATCGCGCGATCCGGCCGTCACCGATGCCATCCGCCAGGCCGGTTCGATCGCCGACCAGGGCAAGCGCAAGGCGCTGTACGCGACGGCGCTCAAGCGCATCGCCGATCAGGCCTACTGGGTGCCCTTGTTCACCATGCCGGTGAACTACGTGACGGCCAAGGATGTGAACGTGCCGATCCCGGGCGACGAGAACGTCGAGTTCTGGCGCGCCGAGTGGAAGTAATGACAGGCCGCGCCATCGCCAAGCCAATCGGAAGAAGATGACATGCGTTATTTCATCGCTCGCAGAATCGGGCTCTCGGTCCTCGTCCTGCTGACCATCTCGACCTTGAGCTTCGTCCTGCTCAAGGCCTCGGGCGACCTTGCCATCTCGCTGGCCGGCGAAGGCGGCGGCGCGGACTACGTCGAGTTTCTGCGCAAGACCTACGGCTGGGATCGCCCCATCCTCGTGCAATACGGCGACTGGCTGTGGCGCCTGATGCGCGGCGACCTGGGCAATTCGTTCTACTACGGCACCTCGGTGGTCGACCTGATCGCCGAGCGCATGCCGGTCACGCTCAAGCTCGGTGCGCTGGCGATCACACTGGCGCTGGGCGCGGCCATCCCGCTGGGGGCCCTGGCCGGCCTGCGCCAGGGCGGCATCGTCGACAAGGCGGTGATGATGATCGCCGTGCTCGGGCAAGCCACGCCAATCTTCTGGTTCAGCTTCGTGCTGATCCTCGTCCTCGGCCTGAACCTGGCGCTGCTGCCCATCTCCGGCTCGGCCACAGCGGCCCACTTCGTGATGCCGTCGATCGCACTGGCTTTCTATGCCATGCCGGCGATCATCCGCATCGTGCGCAACGGCATGATCGAAGCAATGGCGTCGGACTACATCCGTACTGCGCGCGCCAAAGGGCTCACCGCCTTCGCCGTGGTCGGGCGTCACGCGCTGCGCAACACACTGGTGCCGGTAGTCGCCATCGCCTCGGTACAGTTCGGCTTCCTGCTCGGCGGCTCGGTGGTGGTGGAGACCATCTTCGCCCTCCACGGCATCGGCTACCTGACCTGGGAAGCCATCAGCCAGAACGACTACCCGGTGGTGCAGGCGGCGGTGCTGGTGGTGTCGGCCTGCTACGTGGTGCTGACCCTCGCCGCCGACCTTCTGAACATGCTCATCGACCCCCGTATCCGCCTGGATTGACCCCATGACGACCACCATCGCTCCCGCCTCCCTGGCCCCCGCCCTGGCCAGCCGGCGCGCGGGCCGCGC
>JASGFB010000166.1:0-6404 GCA_047605765.1 Rhodocyclaceae bacterium | reverse complement strand
CCTGGCTGGCCGAGTAGCGCAGGGGACCGGCCAACGGCCGGCGGGGATGCGGGGGCGGTTTCTTTGGTTACCTTTCTTGTCCGCACAAGAAAGTAACTCGCCCGCCGGGGCGAGACCCGGCCAACGCACGCCAGCAAGAACCCCACATCAAGAACAGCAACGATCCAAGCAGCAAGAGCCGGACGACCTGGTGCCAGCCAACGCACGCCAGCAAGACCAAAGCAGCCACGATCAACCACGGTCCCAAAGATCACCCAAGAAAGACCAACCCCCTATATGACAATCAACTCCCCATCAATCGCCCCCGCCTGATCCAACGCCTGCAAAATCGCCATGATGTCGTCAGGCGTCGCCCCCGTACTGTTCACCGTATCGATGATCGACTGCAGGCTGACCCCCGACGGCCACTTGAACATGTGCCCATTCCCCTGCTCCACCGCCACCCGCGACTGCGGCGTCACCGCCGTACTGCCACGCCCGAATGGCGCCGGCTGACTCACCTGCGGGTTCTCGGAAATGACCACCTTCAGCGCACCATGCGAGATCGCAGCCGGGCGCACGCGCACGCCCTCGGCGATCACCACCGTCCCGGTGCGGGAATTGAAAACCACCTTCGGACGATCCTCGCCGACGTCCACATTGAGCGCCTCCAGCGCCGCCACGAAAGCCACCCGCTCGGTCGGATTCCTCGGCGCGATCACATCCACGCTGGTGGCATCGCGCGTACTGGCGATGTCCTGCCCGTAGCGATGATTGATCGTCTGCACGATATTGGTAGCAGTCTGGAAGTGCGGGCGTTTCAGACTCAGACGCACCGTCGGCAGCGTGTCGAAATCGGTCTCGATCTCGCGCTCGATGGTGGCGCCATTGGGAATGCGGCCCGAGGTCGGCGTATTCACCGTCACGCTCGAACCGCTCTGCCCCTGCGCCGACAGGCCGCCCACCACCAGTTGGCCCTGTGCCAGGGCATAGACCTCGCCGTCGGCGGCGCGCAGTTGCGTCAGCAGCAACATGCCGCCACGCAGGCTCTTGGCGTCGCCCAATGACGACACGGTGATATCCACCGTCTGGCCCTTGCGATAGCCGGGCGGAAAAACAGCGCTGACCATCACGGTGGCGACGTTCTTGAGCTTGGGGTCGGTGCGCTCGGGCAGCTTCACGCCGAACTGCTTGAGCATGTTGGTCACCGACTGCCCGGAGAACTTCACCTGCGTGCTGTCGCCACTGCCCTGCAGGCCGACCACCAATCCGTAACCCAGCAACTGGTTCTCGCGTACCCCTTCCACGCTCACCAGTTGGCGCAACACTTGCGCGGCAGCGGCCACGTGCGTGGCAAGGGCCAGCGTGGCGGCAAGACATAGACAACGCAGGGCGATCATGAGGGCTCTTTCAGAAAGGCATCAGGGGGCTGTTGAAGAAGCGCACCAGCCAGCCGGCGTCGTTGGCATCCTGCGCGGCGCCGCGCCCCGAATAGGCGATGCGGGCGTTGGCGATGCGCAGCGACGACACCCGATTGTCATTGTCGATGTCACCCGCGCGCACGTAGCCCGACAGGCGCACCAGCTCTTCGCCCTGGTTCAGATACAGGCTCTTTTCGCCGGTCACGCGCAGCAGGCCATTGGGCAGCACTTCGTGCACCACCACTGTGATGGCCCCCTGCAAGGTATTGCGCTGTGTGCTGGAGGCGGTGCCGGCGAAGTCGCGTGAAGCGTCGATGCCGACTTCCGTCTTGGCCTGCGTCTTGCCGAACAGCACGGTGGGCGCGATCGAAACACCGCTGCTCTTGCCCAGTTTGCTGTCGGCCGACTTGCTGGCCTGCGTCGTCTCCTGCAGCAGCACGGTGAGCAGATCGCCCGGCCGGAAGGCGCGGCTGTCGGAGGTCAGCGACCACGGCGTGTCGGCCACGAAAACGCCGCCCCGCGAGCCATGGCGCTCAGCCGGTGCCGGCAGCGCCAGGCGCGCGCCATCGTCGAGCGGCGGCATCTCGGGCGGATAGGTGGCGCAGCCCGCGCCCAGCACCGTAGCCAGGGCGGCGAGCGCGCCGCGCCAGGCGGGCACGGCGAAGGGCGTCGGGCGGCACATGTCAGCGCACCGCCTGAGCCAGGTACTGCATCATGTTGTCCGCCGCCGACAGCACCTTGGTGTTCATTTCGTAGGTGCGCTGCGCAGCGATCATGTCGACCATCTCTTCGACCACCTGCACGTTGGAGCCCTCGAGCGCGCCCTGCTTGAGCTTGCCGAGGCCATCCTCGCCGGGGTTGCCTTCGGTGGGCGCGCCGCTGGCCGTCGTTTCCTGGTAGAGGTTGTCGCCCAGGGCCAGCAGGCCGGCCGGATTGACGAAACTCACCAGCGTCAGCTGGCCCAGTTCGGTCGGCGCGGTGGCGCCCGCCAGCGTGGTGGACACCATGCCGTTCTCGGCGATGGTGAGGGCTCCGGCGGTGGCCGGCACGGTGATTTCCGGCACCAGCGGCTGGCCCTGCGCGGTGACCAGGCGGCCGTCCTGGTTCACCTGCAACTGGCCGGCGCGCGTATAGGCGGTATCGCCGTTGGCCAGTTGCACCTGCAGGAAGCCGTTGCCGACGATGGCGACATCCATCGGCTGGCTGGTGGTCTGCAGATTGCCGGTGGTGAACACTTTCTGCGTGCCCACCAGGCGCGTGCCGTTGCCAAGCTGCACGCCGGTCGGCGAGGTCGTGGCGTCATCCTGCTGCGCGCCAGGCTGGCGTTCGACCTGGTAGAACATGTCTTCGAACACGACGCGGTCACGCTTGAAGCCGACCGTATTCACGTTGGCGAGGTTGTTGGCGATGGCCTGCAGCTTGGCGTCCTGTGCCTGCACGCCGGTCTTGCTGATCCACAGTGCGGGATTCATGGTGTGTTCCTTTCAGTGGGTCGCGCGCGTCATTCGCGGACCAAGCGATTGCCGGCGTCGGCCATGCTGTCGGCCGACTTGTACAGACGCATCTGGATTTCGAAGTCGCGGTTCAGGCTCATCGTCGCGACCATCTCCTCGACGGCCGACACGTTGCTGCCTTCGAGATAACCGGCGCGCACCGTCACGGTGTCGTCGGCTGCCAGGGTGGCGGCATCGCGCGCCACCATCAGGCCCGCCTCGTTCTTGGTCAGCGCGGCGGCGTCGGCACGCACCAGCTTGAGGCGGTCGACCTCCTGCAATTCGAGCTGGCCGGGCTGCTGGATCGAGATCGTGCCGTCCTCGGCGATCGACACGCGCGTGTAGGGCGGCAGATTGATGGGGCCGCCATCGCCCATCACGGCGCGTCCGTTGACGGTCAGCGTACCGTCGGCGTCGACCACCAGGTGACCGGCGCGCGTGTAGGCTTCGCCGTCCTGCCACTGCACGGCCAGCAGGCCGTCGCCCCCGATGGCCACGTCCAGCTCATTGCCGGTCTGGCGCACCGCGCCCTCACGGCCGGACAGGGCATTGGCCGCCAGTTGGCTGAGGTGGCGCGTGTCGTAGCCATAGCCCGGCACTGCCTGGCTGGTGGCCAGTTCGAGATCGGCGCGAAAGCCGCCGGTCTCCAGGTTGGCCAGATTGTTGGCGTGCACCTGCTGAGCGCGCAGCCCGCGCTCGGCGCCGCTCATGATGGTGTAGATGAGCGCGTCCATTACAGCGCCTGCATGAGCGTCTGCATCATCTCGTTCTGCGCCGTGATGACCTTGGTATTGGCCTGGTAGTTGCGCTGGGCGGACATCAGGTCGACCAGTTGTTCGGTCATGTCGACGTTCGACTGCTCCAGCGAACCGGGCGTGAGCGTGCCGGCCATGCCGGTGCCGGGCGTGAAGTACAGCGCGGTGCCGGAAGCATTGGATGCCACCCAGCTGGTGTCGCTGACCTGGGTCAGCGCGCCTTCGTCGGGGAAAGTGGCCAGCGCCAGCGTCCCCACGCGTTGCTTGAGCCCGTTGCTGTACTGCGCCATCACCGAACCGTCATCGGTGATCTGCACGCCGATCATGGTGCCCGAGGCGTAGCCATCGGCCGCGTTGGTGGTGTTGGTGGCTTCGCCGGCGAATTGCGTGGTGCCGGTGTAGTCGATGGACAGCGACATGGCGGTGGCGCCGGTGGGCGTACCCAGGGCCACCGTCACCGGCGTGGTCGGCGCGGTGAGCTGGCCGGTGGTGTCGAAGCGCAGGGTGTTGGTGGTGCCCAGGTCGGCGCCGTCGAAGGTGTAATGCACCGTGACCTCGCCGGTGTTGGTCTTGACGAAATACTGGGTCACGCTGTGCTGGGCGCCGAGCGAATCGTAGACCACCGACACCATCGAGCTGTTGAAGGACTGCGGCTCGCTCTTGTCGAAGGTGGCCACCGTCGGCACCGTCCAGTCGGCCGACATGTTGGCGACATACTGGAGCTTGGTGCTGGCCTGTGCGGGAATCTGGCCACTCGATACCTTGAGGTCGCCCAGGGCGCCCAGCGCGGTACTGCCGGCGACGGCGGCGTAGCCCTGCACTTTGCGGCCGAAGCTGTCGACCACATAGCCTTCCTTGTCGGGCGAGAAGATGCCGACACGGCTATAGAAGCTTTCGCCCGAACTCGACTTGCTGACGAAGAAGCCGCGCCCCTGGATGGAGGCGTCCATGCTGCGGCCGGTGGTGAGTACGCCGCCACCGATGTCGATGCTCTGCGTCACCGAAGATACTTCGGCGCCGGTGGCCTGCGTACCGGCGTACATCGAAGCAAAGTTCGAGCGGCTGTACTTGAAGCCGTAGGTGCCCGAGTTGGCGATGTTGTTGCTGATGGTGTCCAGCTGCGAGTTGATCGCGTTGATTCCGGACAGGGCGATTTCAAAACTCATGATGAAGTCCTTGCAATGGCGATAAGCGTTGGCAGCCGGCCTCAGGCGCGGCCATTGAAACCCGTGACGACGGTGGAAGAAACGCTGCCGACGTTGCTCACGTTGAGCACTACGCCAGCGGTGGTCGACAGCTTCACACTCTGCAGCGTGCCGTCGATGTCGATGCCCGGCTTCTCGCCGCTGGTGGTCGACACGGCGACGCTGTAGCTGCCTGCCGGCAGGCCGAGCTTGTCCGGATCGATCTTGAAATCCACCTCGCCGGGGGCATGCGTGCCCAGTTCCATGCGGTAGGTCTTGCCGGCGGCATCGGTCAGCACCACGGCGGTGGTGGCGCTGGCGCTGGCCAGCGTGAAGCGGCCGGCGATGGGCTCATCGCCGACGACGACGCTGTCGGTGCGCACCGAGACCTGCGAGCCGACCTGCGCGCCCAGCGCCATGACCTGCATGCTCTCCAGCGCGGCGGCGCTGTTGGCGCCCTGGCTGACAAGCTTCTGCAGCGCTTCGGTCTGCGACAGTTGCGTGAGCTGGCCGACGAATTCGCTGGGGTCGGCCGGATCGAGCGGGTTCTGGTTGCGGATCTGCGCCACCAGCAGGGTGGTGAACAGATCCGAGATCGAATCGCCGTTGCTGGCCACCGTCCCGCTGCTGCTGGTGCTGGTGGTGCTCTGCGTGGAGTCGTTGGTGACGGTGCTCATGCTCAGCTCTCTCCCATGCGCAGCAGCGACTGCTGCATCGATTTGACGCGGCCCAGCACTTCGACGTTGGTCTCGAAGGCGCGCGAGGCTTCCATCATGTCGGTCATCTCCGCCACCGTATTCACGTTGGGGTAGAAGACCATGCCCTCTTCATTGGCGAGGGGGTTGTCCGGTTCGTACACGCGGCGCAGCGGCTCGGTGCTCTGCACTACGTCCAGCACCTGCACGCTGGCACCGGCGACCTGGTCGTCGAAGCCGCCCTGGAACAGCGTGGCAAATACCGGCTTGCGCGCGTGGTAGGTGTCTTCTTCGCGGCTGGCCGCGGTCTGCGCGTTGGCGAGGTTGCTCGCCACCGTGTTCAAGCGCAGGCTCTGGGCCGTCATGGCCGAACCCGCGATGTGTGCGATTTCCCTGAATGACATGTGCTTACTGCCCTTCGATCACGCGGGCCAGGCCCTTGAGCTTCATGTTGATAAAGGTGAGACTGGTCTGGAAATCGGATGCGTTCTGCGAGAACGCCGCCTGCTCCACGCCCAGTTCCACGGTATTGCCATCGCCGCGCGCCAGGTTCGGAACGCGGTATTGCAGGTCGGGCGCACCGGTGTCGAGCGCCAGATCGTTGCCATCGGCGAGCGCAGTCTGCAGGCTGCTGGCAAAATCGATGTCACGCGCCTGATAGCCCGGTGTGCTTTCATTGGCGATATTGGACGCCAGCACCTTCGTGCGCTCGGCACGCAAGCGCAGTGCATCGGCGTGCAGCCCGAGCGCTTTGTCGAAATTGATACTCATGCGTATGCCTTTCACATCGAAGATCACGATTGGATTCGGAGCGGTGGTCGCAGCCTGCGCCGCCATGCTGTCGGCGGCCCCCGCACACGCCGACGGCGGTGCCGAG
>JASGFB010000165.1:0-6614 GCA_047605765.1 Rhodocyclaceae bacterium | reverse complement strand
GACACAGGCCAGGCTCCACGGAGAGAGACATGGCAGACCAGATCGGAAACGGCTCGCTGCGCATCCCGCTCGCGCCTCGTCATCAGCGCTACTTCGACATGCAGTACGCGCTGCCCCATTACTTCAACACGCCGTCGCAGATCGCCGTGCCGCCTGATCTGGACTTCGACGCCATGAAGCGCGCCTTCCGCTACGTGCTGCGGCAACACGATGCGCTGCGCCTGCGTTTCCAGCGTGATGGCGACGCCTGGCAGGGGTTCATCTCGCCACCCGACGACGACACGCAAGACGAATTCGAATCGCTCGATCTATCGGGCGTCGCGCCGGCGGATCGCGCTGCTGTCATGGAAACGGCCGGCGCGCGCGTGCAGGGCAGCCTCGATCTGCACGACGGGCCGGTATTCAAGGTGGTGCACCTCGACTTCGGGCCGCGCATGCCGGGGCGTCTGGTCATCATTGCCCACCACATGCTGGTGGATGGCTTTTCGCTGACCGTGCTGCTGGAGGACATCAAGGCGCTCTACGCCCAGGCGCTGGCCGGCCAGCCGTTTTCGCTGCCGCCCATCCCGGTGTCGTTCCGGCAATGGGTCGAGCGCATGCACACCCTCGCGCAGTCGGACCACATGCGGCATGAATACCCCTATTGGCAGCAACTGCGCGAACACGCCCCGGCCCCGTTGCCGGTCGATCATCGACATGGCCCGAACGACGAAGCCTCGCTGATCTCGGTGACGCGAACGCTCGCCGTGGACGACACCATCGCCCTCACCCGCCACAGCCTCCGCAAGCTGAAGATCTCGATCATGGATGCGCTGCTGACGGCGCTCGCCGTGAGCCTGCGGGCGTGGACCGGCCAGGACCGGCTATGGGTGGAAACCACCCATCACGGCCGCGACCTGCTGCCGGACGAACTGGACCTGACGCGCACCGTCGGGCTGCTCACCGCCAACTTTCCGGTGGTGATCGACATCGACGGCCTGGCCTCGCTGGACGACATCGTGCGGCGCGTGCGCGACATCCGCGACGCGGTGCCGAACCAGGGCGCTGGCTATGGCGTGCTGCGCTACATGACCGAAGACGCCGTCATGGCGGCAGGCATGCGCGCCGTGCCGCGCGCCGACGTCAACTTCAATTACGTCGGCAACGTGCCGGCCGACGCCCCGGGCCACGGCCCCATGGAGCGTTTCGGCCCGCATCGCCACGCGGCCCATCCGCGCGCCAATCTGTTGTCATGCAAGGCCATGATCAAGGGCGATCAACTGATCGTCGGCTGGGAGAGCAGCGCCAACTTCCATCGCCCCGACACCCTGGCCCGGCTGGCGGATGACTACATGCAGTGCATCCGCGACATCGCGCGTCTGTAAGCCCGCGTGCAGCGGCGGGCGGCAGCGCAGGCGCCGCCCGCCGCTGCATCAGTCGTCCGCCTGCGCCGCCATCTGTTTGCGCAGACTCAGGGGCCGCATGTCGGTCCACACCGTCTTGATATGCGCCAGGCATTCGTCCTTGCTGCCGTGCTTGCCCTCGTCGTTCCAGCCCGGAGCGTTATCGCGTTCGGCCGGCCAGATCGAATACTGCTCTTCGTGATTGACCACCACCTTGTACTGCTCTTGCGCGTCGTTCTGCATTGCGTCTCCTCGCGTGATTATTCCAATACCACATCCGACGGCGCCTGCCCGGTTACCTGCACCGGTGCGAGTCCGCCCATTTCCCTCAAATGATCGGCGCACCGCCGCGCCAGCGTGTCGATGGTCTGGCGCTGGTGGCGGTTCTCCGAGTATTCCCACTGCAAGACCAGTTCTTCACCCATCACGATGCCCTTGCAATAGATCAGCCAGGTGCGGTGATGCGTGGGGCAGCGATGCGGACCGAAGTTCTCCTGCCGGCCCGGCGAGTCGGCGTCCTTCGTCACAGTGCGCTGCCCCAGAAAGTTGTAGAACACCTGAGCCTGCGGCAGCGATTCCAGCGTCTGGCGGGCGTCCAAGTCGCCGCTGGCATAGCGCAGCAGGCCATAGCCGGCCCCCGCCCCCGGCACCTTGGCGAGTTGCAGGTGCACCGCGCGCGCCGTGTCGTCGATGCCCTGCCCCGCCGGCTCGGAAAACACCAGCGGGAAGTTGCTGGTCAGCCAGCCGACCGTGCGCGTCAGGTCCATGTCATCAGTGGCGTCGCGTCCGTGATGGCTCAATTCGAGCAACAGCGAGCGCTGCCCCGTCCACGCATTGAAGGCCTTGAGCATGGCGGCGATGACCGCATCGTTCATCGCCAGGCCGGCGCGTTCGCAGGCGGCCACTAGCGCCCGTGTTTCGTCGGCGGACAGGCGCACTTCCAGCACGCGCGCACTGGCCTCGTCCTCTTCGCCGATGACGTAATCCACCGGCAGCGGCCGGGTCTCCGGCGCAGCCAGCGACACCCAGCGCGCCAGTTCGGCGCGGATCTCCGGGCTGCGCGCACGCTCACTGCTGCGCTCCGTCCACGACTTGAACGACGTCGTCTTGCCGGGCAGATGCAGGTCTTCGTCACGGCTGGCCTGGCGATACAGCTTGGTCAGGTCGTGCAGCAGGATGTGCAGGCCCATGCCATCCAGGATCAGGTGATGGGCAATGAACAGCAGGCGGCCGGGCTGCGCCTCGGCAAGCTTGATGTACACGATCTTCAGCAAGGGGCCGTCGCGCAGATTCAGGCTGGCGTGTACCGCCGTGCAGCGCGCCGTCATCTCGGTGGCCTGGTGCTCAGCCGGCACGCCGGTCAGGTCGAGTGTCTCGAACGCACAACCGGCATTGTCTTCGGCCAGGTACTGGCGCCAGCCCTGCCCGGTGCGCTCGAAGCGCAGGCGCAGGGCATCGTGGTAGGCCGCCGCGTAGTCGAGTGCGCGCGCCATCAGTGCGGGCTCGAATTCGGCTTCGACCTCACGTACCGCCCAGGTGTTGTGATAGTGCGGATTCGGCACGTCGAGTTCGAAGAACCAGCGCTGGCGCGGCGACAGCGGCACGTCGCCATGTTCGGCCGTGCCCGTGCTGGCTTCCACCGTGGCCGCCTGCACCACCGTCGCCAATTCGGCGATCGTCTGATGCTGCATGATCTGGCGCGGCGTAAAGCTCAGGCCGTTGGCCTTGGCGTATACGATCACCTGCATGCTCAGCAGCGAATCCCCACCCAGCTCGTAGAAGTTGTCGTGCACGCCGATGCGTTCGAGCTTGAGCGCCTTGTTCCACACCATCGCCAGGGTTTCCTCGATGGCATTGCGCGGCGCCACGTAGTGGTCGGACACCGGCGCCGCGCCGGGCACCGGCAGCGCCTTGCGGTCGACCTTGCCGTTGGGCGTCAGCGGCATGCTGTCGACCGTCACGTAAGCGGCGGGCAGCATGTACTCGGGCAGCCTGGTTGCCAGCGCATCGCGCAACAGGCCGGCGAGCGCATCGTCCGGTGCCGGGTCTGCGCGCGGCACGACATACGCCACCAGGCGGCGATCGCCCGGCGTGTCCTCGCGCACCATGACCAGCGCTTGCGCCACCTCGGGCAGCTCGGCCAGACGCGCCTCGATCTCCCCCAACTCGATGCGAAAGCCGCGCAGCTTGATCTGATGATCGATGCGCCCGAGGCATTCGATCTCGCCGGAAGGCAGATAACGCGCCCGGTCGCCGGTGCGGTACAGGCGCCCGCCCGGTTTGCCGAAAGGATCGGGCGTGAACTTCTCGGCGGTCAGCGCGGGCTGGTTCAGATAGCCCCGGCCGAGCCCGTCGCCGGCGATGTACAGTTCGCCCGGCACGCCCACCGGCACGGGTTGCAGGTGGCGGTCGAGGAGGTACACCCGCGTATTGGCAATCGGTCGGCCGATCGGGATCAACACGGCATCGTCCGCCACCGCGCGCACTTCGTGTGTGGTGGCAAAGGTCGTGCTCTCGGTGGGGCCGTAGCCGTTGATGAAGTGCGCCGGCGGATGGCGCAGCAACTGGCGCGCGGCCGCCGGGTCCATCTGTTCGCCCCCCACCAGCAGGTAGCGCAACTGCGCAAAGGCATCCGGCACCGCGCGGATGACCTGATTGAAAAAGGCCGGCGTCAGGCACATGACGCTGATCGCCTCGTTGCGCACGCAGGCGACGAAATCATCGAACGACAACAAAGTGTCGCGCGGCACGATGTGCAGGCGCGCGCCGTGCAGCAGCGCCGTCCATATTTCGAACGTGGCCGCGTCGAACGAACTGTTGGATACCTGCGATACCGTGTCGCCCGGCCCGGCCGACACGTATTCGACGTCGAATGCCAGACGCAGGATGTTGCGATGCGTGATGCAGGTGCCCTTGGGTTGCCCCGTCGAGCCCGATGTATAGATGGCGTAGGCCAGGTTGTCGGGCCGCGTCGGCACGGCGAGATCGTCCGTCGCATGGCGGGCGATGTCGTCCCCGGCTTCGTCGATGAAAATCGTCCGCAGGCTGTCGGTGGGCAGATTGCCGGCCAGGTGGCGGTGGCAGATCAGCACGTCGAAGCCGGCGTCTTGCGCCATGTAGGCCAGGCGCTCGGGCGGGTAATCGGCGTCCAGCGGCGCGTAGGCCGCGCCCGCCTTGAGGATAGCCAGCATCGACACGATCATGTCGACCGAGCGCTCGACGCACAGGCCGATCAGGTGATCCACGCCGGCGCCGTTGGCCTGCAGATGCCGCGCCAACTGGTTGGCGCGCGCGTTGAGCGTGGCGTAACTGAGCGCCACGCCCTCCATGCTCAGCGCAATGGCGTCGGGCGTTTTCTTGCACTGCGCCTCGAAGACCCGATGTACGCACGATTCCGGATACGGCTGGGCGGTGGTGTTCCAGGTGCGCAGCAGGCGCGTACGTTCGGCCTCGGCCAGCATGGGCAGCTCCGACAGCCGCCGCTGCGGGTCACGGACAATGGCCCCCAGCAGCACCCGCAGGTGGTCGCCCAGGCGGGCGATGGTCTCGCGCCGGAACAGATCGGTGTTGTACTCGAAGCGTGCCGACAGGCGATCGCCTACCGCCATCACGTTCAGCGCGATGTCGTACTTGGCGGTGGTGTTGTCGGCGCCCGCCGCGCTCACCTGCACGCCCGGCAATTGCAGGCTGCCCATCGGCGTGTTCTGCATCACCAGCGAGACCTGGAACAAGGGCGAATAGCTCATGTTGCGCTCGGGGTTGAGCGATTCGACCAGATGCTCGAAGGGCAGATCCTGGTGCGCGTAGGCGCCCATGGCGGTCTCGCGCGTATGCGCCAGCAGATCGACGAAGCGCGGGTCGCCGGCCAGGTTCAGCCGCATCACCAGCGTGTTGACGAAAAAGCCCACCAGCCCTTCGATCTCGCTGCGCGTGCGGTTGGCGATGGCGGTGCCGATGGGGACATCGGTCTGGCCGCTGTAGCGTGACAGCACGATGCCGAAAGCCGCCAGCAGAACCATGTACAGCGTCGTCTCGCCTTCCTTGCACAGCGCCTCGAGCCCCGCCGTCACCTCGGCGTCGATGCTGCATTCGTAGCTCGCGCCGTTGTCGGTCTTCACCGGCGGCCGCGGAAAATCCGTCGGCAATTCGAGCAAGGCCGGCGCCCCTTGCAGCGTGTTCTTCCAGTAATCCAACTGCTGCGCCAATACGTTGCCGGTCAGCCACTGGCGCTGCCAGTGGGCAAAATCCGCGTACTGCACGGGGAGTTCCGGCAGCGGCGAGGGCTCGCCATGGGCATAGGCGGCGTAGAGCGTGGCCACCTCCTTGACCAGCACGCCCATCGACCACGCATCGGACACGATGTGATGCAGGGTGAGCAGCACGATGCATTCGTCGGGGGCCAGCCGGATCACCGATGCCCGGATCGGCACCTCGCGGCCGAGCCGGAACGGCCGGCGCGATTCGGCATGCGCCAGGCGGCGGGCTTCGTCCTGCGCGGCGTCGGCCGGCAGGCGTGACAGGTCGGTCAGCGGCAGCGGCAACACGCATTCGGGCAGGATCACCTGCTGCACCTGATCGTCGACGAGCTGGAACAGCGTGCGCAGCGAGGCATGGCGGCGCACGATCTCGTTCAGCGCCCGCGCCAGCACGCCGACATCGGTCGCGCCCTGCAGGCGCAATGCGTACGGCATGTTAAAGACAGGGCTGTCCGGCTCCAGTTCGGTCAGGAACCACAAGCGCTGCTGCGCGAACGAGAGCTGGGCCGGCACGTCTGCCGGGCGTGGCTCGATGGCGTTCGTACCGCTGTGCACACTCGGCTTGACGTTGCCGCCGAGCAGGCGCGACAGCAATGCCTGGCGTGCGGCGGACAGATCGGTGCGGCCCTTGGGGCTGTGCGTTGAGGTCACCTTGCTCTCCTGCATCGTCATTTGTTGATCCTCTCAAGCATGGCGTCGACGTCCTCGTCGGACAGTTGCGCCAGTTGCTCGACCAGCGTTTCTTCGATCAGCTGCGCCATGTCGGCGATGGTGCGCCGATCGAAGAAGGCCCTCAGCGGTGGCTTGGCCATGAAGGTGTCGTGGATCTTCGATGCCAGCCGCGTGGCCGACAGCGAATGCCCCCCCAGATCGAAGAAGTCGTCGTGGATGCCCACCAGGTCGACGTTGAGCACTTCGCACCACAGCGCAGTCAGGGCGATCTCCGTCGGCGTGCGCGGCGGCACGTAAGGCCGAT
>JASGFB010000164.1:0-6668 GCA_047605765.1 Rhodocyclaceae bacterium | reverse complement strand
AAGTTTATGTGTTCTGGAGGGATTGAATAAAAATCAGATGATAAAAGATGTGACTCACATAGCCGCCGACCGTGCCGCTGCCGGACGCGCCGCCGTTGAGCTTGAAGTTGTAGCGGTTGAAGGCGATGTGCCACGTGCCGGTGGCGCTGCTCACCGCACCGCTGACGAGGTCGTAATAGACCCAGTCGCTGGAGGCGTTGACCGTGGCCGAACCGGTGGCCCCGGTGGCGCGGTTAACCCAGCGGAACGACGGATAGCCGGACGTGGTGCCGGTGGAGCCGCCGTAATAGCCGGTGACCTGCAGGGCGAACACCGGCGCGGTAGTGGTGCCGGTGTTGCTGGCGCTGGTGGTGTCGGTGGTGATCAGCAGGGTGCGGTAGTTCGGGTACAGCAGGTGGTCGTTCGAGCCGCCCACGCCGTATTCGAACACTGTCGAGGCGATGGCATTGGTGCCGGTGAACACGCCGCTGGCGGAATCCTTGAAGTACAGCGTCGACGGGATGACGCCGCTGACCGGATCGGTGGTGGCGTTCTGCCAGTTCAGGAGTTCGGTCCAGGTGTGATCGAATGGGCCGCCGAAGGCGCCGCCGCCACCGGTGCCGCTGGTGCCACTGTTGGTCCACAGGGTAGCCGTGCGGCCGCTGCTGGTGACCTTCAGATCCCACGCGGTGCCCGTGCAGCCTGCCACTTCCGCCTTGGCGTTGAAGTCGTAGCACAGCGAGGTGCCCGAGGCCGGCAGGGTGAACGTCCAGTCGGCCGACTGCGTGAAAGCCGCAGTGCCCGTCGAAGACGACGCCTGGCTGCTGGAACTGGACGATGCGGCCGACGATGATGCGGCGCTCGACGAAGCGCTGCTCGACGAAGCGCCGCCCGAATCGCCATCGCCGCCTCCGCCGCCACACGCGGCCAGCATCAGGGCGAGCAGTGTGCCGCCCAAGGTGAGGGGGAGTCGTCTTTGCAGGTTCATGCTGGTGTTCTCCAGGTTATCGAATGTCATCGGTGTTGAATTTCGCGCCGACGTAGATGAAGCGACCCGCGATGGGGCCGAAATCGTTTGTGTCCGAGAAATCGCGTTGCTTGTTGAAAAGGTTGTTCACCCCGAGGAAGGCCGAGAAGCCACGACCCAGTCGCTGGTTGATGGCCAGGTCGAAGGTCGTCCATGCCGGTGAGCGCGCGCGCGTGCTGCTGTCGACGAGTTCGCTGCTCTGGTAGCGCCCGCGCAGGGACAGCTCGGTGCCTTCCAGCACGCGCCAGTCGGCCCCCAGGCGCGCCATGTTGCGCGGCCGGCGTGTCAGGTCACTGCCGGAATCGAGATCTTCGGTATCGGTGAAGGTGTATGCGGCGTTGAAGGCCAGCGCGTCGGTGGCTTGCCACTTCAGGGCGGTTTCCAGGCCACGCGTACGGGCTGCGGCGATGTTCTTGTAGGTGTACATGGCCACGCCGTTGACCAACGTGTAGTTGGTCAGATCGGTCTGGATCAGGTCGCGCACGCGGTTGTAGAAGAGGTTGGCCTCCAGCGTCAGGCGATTGCGGTAGGTGGCGGTACCACCAAACTGGAAGCTGTTGGACGACTCCGGCTTGAGGTTCGGGTTGCCCAGGACCATGTAGCCCAGCGAGCTGTGGTCGAACAGGTAATGGCGTTCTTTCAGGTTGGGCACGCGGTAGCCCTGGCCGGCGCTGGCGCGCAGGGCGCCGTTCCAGCTGTCGGTGCGCAGCAGGTTGGCGCGCAGGCTGACCTTGGGCGCCAGGTGGCCGCCGAAGTCGGAGTCGTCCTGCGCGCGCAGGCCGATCACCATCTCCCAGGTGTCGTCGAAGAGGATGTCGTTCTGGACGAACACCTCACGGCTGGAGCGCTCTGCCGAGCCGGTCAGTTCGGCAACATTGTTGGCGGTCTGGTCGAGCGTCTCGGCGTGGTAGTCGCCGCCGAATTGCCACAGCTGGTTGTGCCAGGCCGGCAGGTCGAACTGCAGCGACACGTGCTGCGTGCGCTGCGAGGACACGCGTGTGGCCGCCAGATAGTCGTTCGAGTATTCCTTCGATTCGCTGTCGTAGCGCTCGGTCAGCCCTTTGAGCGTGGCACTCACGCCGGAATCGAAATTCCACAGGCCGCCGTATTCAAAGCGATCGCGCGTGATGTCTTCGGTCTTGCGTTGCGGCACGTAGTTGGGCGGTGCGAAGTACTGGTAGCGCTGCTCGTCGGTTTCGCTGTACGTGTTGCCGTCGATCCACAGCCTGCCGGCCGAAGAGGGCAGCCATTCGAAACGGCCGCCGTATTGCTGGCGACGGATCTTGTCGCCCTGCTGCGTCCATTTGTCCGGCTCGGTCGAAAAGCCCTTGTTGTCCAGCGCATCACCGGTGATGCGTGCGCGCCATTGCTCGCCACCGCCCTCGATGCGGAACTGGCCGTGCTGATTGCCAAGGTCGCCATCCACGTTCTGCTTGCCGTAGCTGCCCACGTCGACCGTGGCCGCGCCCGACAGGCCCGGCCGGATGCGGCGGGTGATGACGTTGATGACGCCGCCCATGGCGGAGCTACCGTACTGGGCAGAGCTGGCGCCCTTGACCACCTCGATGCGTTCCACCTCGGTCAGCAGGTACTGCGAGAGGTCTACCGTCGAACCGGTGCTGGCGGCGATGGGCAGGCCGTCGATGAGCACCAGCACCTGGTCGCTGGTCAGGCCCTGCAGCGATACCTCGAAACCCGATTTGCCGTGGATCTCGGTCAGCTGCAGGCCGGGTACGTTCTCCAGCGCTTCTTTCAGCGTCCGGGCGTGGGTGCGTTCGATTTCCTGGCGATCGACGACTTCGGTGCGCACCGGCGATTCATCCGCCGCCTTCTCGGTGCGGGTACCGGTCACCACGATGGGAACCAATCGGGAGTCGTCATCCGCCGCCATGGCGGGTGAAGCGCCGAGCATCAGCAAAAGCGGCAGGCAGGCCAGTAGGCGGCGCTCGGTCGGGCAGCGCCCATTTCGCAATTGTTTTTGAGCAAACACGGTAGACATGTTTAAGAATGTGTACGCAAATAATAATGATTCGCAGTAACTATGGCAATTGTGTTGATTTGTGTATCTCTTGTCTGTGAATCAGTCGACGTCTTGCGAATGGTCGGCGCGGACTGCGCAAAAAAAGGCAGCCCGGGGGCTGCCTTGTCGTGAAGGGGGACGCAGGATCAGGCGGCGTCCGCCTCCGGCGGCTGGGCGATCAGCACGCGGAGCGCCTCGATCTGGTCTTGCAGCAAAACGCCTGCGTCATCACGCCCGACAAACACCTTGAGCATCGCCCCCCCCTGCTTGTTGGCGAACACCAGGCCCGCCGTGGCCTTGCCCATGAAGGGACGTTCCAGCAGGTAGATGGCGCCGCACTGATCGTGGCGCAGATGGCCATGCAGGCCCGTGCTGCCGTGCAGATTGAAGAAGCCGTGCCCGAGGCTGCCGGACGGCAGTGGTCCAGTGAATTCGAGAATGAGGTCTTCGGTGTGCACGATGACGGTCACTGGCGTGCCCCAGGCGGCAATGGCCTGCATGATCGACACGAAGCGGGTGCCGTCGGTGCGTTGCCTCATTGCTTCGGGCAGGCATTCGATGACGTCAGCCACGGTACAGCCATGACTCTGGGCGGTCTGTTCGAGAATGATGCCGGGGTTCTTGGCAAGGCGTTCGCGCAGGGCCTGGCGGCCTTCGTCGGTCAAGGTGGCGTGCATGTGAGTGTCCTGTGAAGAAGTCGTGGGGCGATGGGGCGGCATCGGGTGCCGGCCCATGGCGTGCAGATGAATGGGGGCTTCGGCGCCGTGGGCGCCGGGCTTGCCGCCGGGGTGGGCACCCGGATGTCCACCGGGATGTCCACCACCGTGGCCCGGCCGTCCCTGGCCGGGAGGGTGCCCTTGGCCGGGGCGGCCGCCCGCCATGGCGTCCGGATAGGGCTCCAGCGTCAGCGCCAGCGCGCGGATCATGGTCGGGGCCCAGAAGCGGCCCCCGAGTGTCAGCGTGGCGCGATCGCCGTCGCGCGTGAGCAAGCCGGCGCTCTGCCAGGCGTCGACGCGCGCCAACGCCGGCTGGTTGCCGGCCAGCGCGTTCAAGGGCAGTTCGCCGCGTTCCATCGCGCCCTGGATCACCGCCAGGGTGGGCTTGTTGACGCTGGCGCGGCTGACGAAGCCCAGCGGTTTCTGGTCAGCCGGCACCTCAAGGTAGGCATCCAGATCGCCTTGCACTTGGTAGCTGAGGCCGGCGCGTTGTCCGCCAGCGCCGGAGCCGAATGCGAGGCAATCGAGGCCCGATTTGATGGCGCTGTTGTAGCGGTTGCGCTCGCCGCCTTGCGGGCTGCCGAAGTGGCTGTTGCTCAACTGGCGCCAGCCGGCCGCCTGCATGGTGCGGCAGGCATAGGCGTAATGGCGCGCCTGCGTGGGCAGATCGGGCAGCGCGCCCAGCGCGCCTTTTTCGATCATGCGGTTGATGGGCAGGCTCGGGTAGCAGTTGAAGGCATAGACGTCGAGCCCATCGAGCCCCAGCGAACAGGCCACGTCGATGTCGTGCATCCACATGGCGTCGTCCTGGCCGGGCAGGCCGAAGATCAGATCCGCCACCACGACGGCGTCATAGCGCGCGAGCCGCCGCATGTATTCGGCCGCCTGCTCGCCATCGTGCTGGCGGCCCAGCCGGCGGCGCAGATGGGGATCGAAGGTCTGGATACCGATGGAAAACCGATTGGCGCCGGCAGACAGGCACGCTTCGATCTTGTCGTCACTGAAGTGAGAGATGCGCCCTTCGACGGTGACTTCGCAGTCGGCCGACAGCGGCAGGTAGGTGCGCAATGCGTGCAGCAGACGCGACAGGTCGCGTGCGGCGAGCGCCGTGGGGGTGCCGCCGCCAAGATACACGGCGCTGATCTCGCCGCCGGGCGGGCGCAAGCGTGCTTCGTGGGCGAGCTCGGCGATGAGTCGGTCGACATAGGCCGGGCCGTGTTCTTCCTTCCAGGCATTGCGGTAGAAACCGCAGAACACGCAGCGATTGGCGCAAAAGGGGATGTGCACGTACACCAGCGCGGGCGAAGGCAGCGCGGCATGCGCGGCGGCGTCCCAGCGTGCGTCCCAGTCTTCGTGGGGCAGCGGCTGCGCGCCCCACATCGGCATCAGGGCCTGGCGTTGATCGAAGGCGTGCGGCAGAACATCGCCGGCACGCAGCACGGCATCCAGTGCCGGGCGAACAAGGGGCTGGGGAGAGTGGTCCATCGCGTTCCGTATGAGTTAATAAATGCAACTGCGATTGATTTGCATTTATAACGTACGGCGCCGTCAGAAAATCCTGATGTACATCAATCCTGACGCGCACAGTCCCTTTCGGCATCGCAATCGCAACGGCACGTATCCTGGCCGTTCAGGCGCAGGCCCCCGGCTTGCCTGTGCTTGCGCGCGTGCGCTAACATCGCTTGCCTGTCATGGCCGATCTGCATGCCACGACACGGATCGCAGCGGGCCCGGCAACAAGTTGCTCGGCCCGTTTTGCTTTGTGGCGCTGGGCGCTGAAAACGCGCCGTGCCACGAGCGGTCTTCTTGTGCCGCGCCCGCGATCCTGTAATAACGAAACAGACGGGCACGCTGCCCGCCCTCACAGACTGACACATGTCGCTTTTCGCCCTTGGCCTGAATCACCACACCGCTCCGCTCGCTATCCGCGAGCAAGTGGCGTTTCAGCCCGAGCGGCTCGCGCAGGCGCTGATCGAACTGGTGCGTACGGCGCCGGTGCGCGAGGCGGCCATCGTGTCGACCTGCAACCGCACCGAACTGTATTGCGCCACCGAGTCCCCCGAAGCGGCTGCCGACTGGCTGGCGCGCCATCATCAACTGCCGCTGCGGGACATCGCGCCCTATCTGTATACCTATCCGCAGCACGACGCCGTGCGCCACATGTTCCGCGTCGCCAGCGGGCTCGATTCGATGGTGCTGGGCGAACCGCAGATCCTCGGTCAACTCAAGGAGGCGGCGCGACTGGCCGAATCGGCCGGCACGCTGGGTAGCCTCCTGCACAAGCTGTTCCAGCACAGTTTTGCAGTCGCCAAGGAAGTGCGCTCGACCACCGCCATCGGCGCCAACATTGTTTCGATGGCGGCGGCGGGTGTGCATCTGTCGTCGCGCATTTTCGAGCGTATGGACAACACGCGCGTGCTGTTCATTGGCGCGGGCGAGATGATCGCGCTGTCGGCCGCCCACTTCGCCGGTCATGGCCCGGCGCACATGACCGTGGCCAACCGCACGCGCGAACGGGCCGAGATGCTCGCAGCCCGCATCGGCGCCGACGTGCTGCCGCTGGAGGCTGTCGGAGACATGCTGCACAAGTACGACGTGATCGTCTCGTGCACCGCCAGCCCCTTGCCGATCATCGGCCGTGGCATGGCCGAGCGGGCCATCCGCGCCCGTCGCCGTCGCCCCATGGTGATGGTCGATCTGGCCGTACCGCGCGACATCGAGCCCGAAGTCTCGCAATTGGCCGACGTGTTTCTGTACACGGTCGACGATCTGGCGCAGATCGTCAGCGCCGGCCTCGAATCGCGCCAGGCTGCCGTTCACGATGCCGAAGGCATCATCGACACCAGCGTGGAAGGCTTCTTCGACTGGCTGGGGCGCCGCGACGCCGTGCCCACCATCCGCGCCCTGCGCGAGCATGCCGACGCCT
>JASGFB010000163.1:0-7105 GCA_047605765.1 Rhodocyclaceae bacterium | reverse complement strand
AGCATACGGAAAGCCTCAAATCACTCCACGGATATCTGCGAAGAACCTTTTTTTTGTGGATGCCGTGCGCAGTCAGCCGTGCTTGCGCGCCTTGCCCGCGCAACCCTCGCACGGGCCGCAGCCAGAACAGCCTCCGCTGGTGCCGGCGGGTCGTCCGAGCGCCTTGGCCCACAGATTGGGCGCGATCTTCTTCAGGGCGACGGCGCAGGCCACCACCAGGATGGCGATCAGGGCGATGTTCTGAAAAATGGCATAAGTCGTCATGGCGGCCTCCTCAGGCAAAAGCCAGCGCGATGCGATACGTCACCCAGGCCGCGCCGTAGGCCAGGGCGGTGAGGTAGAAGGCCGACACCGCGACCATCTTCCAGCCGTTGGTCTCGCGCTTGATGATGGCCAGCGTCGAGATGCATTGCGGCGCGAACACGTACCAGGCGAGCAGCGACAACGCGGTGGGCAGGCCCCATTGGCTGGCCAGCACACCGGCCAGTTGGCCGCCTTCTTCGCCACCGGCCACGGCATACACGGTGGCCAGACCACTGACCGCCACTTCGCGCGCGGCCAGACCCGGGATCAGCGCCACGCAGATCTGCCAGGTGAAGCCGATTGGCTCGAAGATCGCCGCCAGGGCATGCCCGATGCGGCCGGCGAAGCTGTAGTCGATGGCGGGCGCGGCCCAGTCGGCCGGCGGTGTCGGGTAGGTGGAGATGAACCACAGCAGGACCGACAGCGCCAGGATGATGCCGCCGACGCGGCGCAGGAAGATCTGCGCACGCTCGAGCAGGCCGAGCGCGACGTTGCGCGGATTGGGCAGGCGATAGGCGGGCAGTTCGAGCAGCAGGGCCGATTCGCTGCTGGTCTTGATGAACAGCTTGCTGACATAGGCCACCACCAGTGCGCTGACGATGCCGGCGGCATAGAGCGCGAACAGCACCAGCCCCTGCATGTTGAAGAAGCCGGCCACCGTCTGGTCGGGGATGAAGGCCCCGATCAACAAGGCGTAGACCGGCAAGCGCGCCGAACAGGTCATCAGGGGCGCCACCAGGATGGTGACCAGACGGTCGCGCGGATCCTGGATGCTGCGCGTGGCCATGATGCCGGGCACGGCGCAGGCGAAGCTCGACAGCATGGGGATGAAGGCCCGTCCCGACAGGCCCGCACCGCACATGAAGCGGTCGAGCAGCACGGCGGCGCGCGGCAGGTAGCCGGATTCCTCGAGCATCAGGATGAACAGGAACAGCAGCAGGATCTGCGGCAGGAACACCAGCACGCCACCGGCGCCGGCGATCACGCCATCCACCAGCAGGCTCGACAGCGGGCCTCCGGGCAAGTGCGTGCCGATCTGTCCCCCCAGCCAGCCCATGCCGGCCTCGATGCCGTCCTGCAGGGGCGCGGCCCAGGCGTATACGGCCTGGAACATCAGGAACATGGCGGCCGCCAGGATCAGCATGCCCCACACGGGGTGCAGAGCCCAGCGGTCGATGCGCTCGTCGCGTACGTGGGCGTCGGCCGGATGGGTGACGGCGTCGCCCAGGATGCGGCGTACTTCTTTGTGCAGATCGGCGTCATCCGGCAGGCGCGGCGCCACCGCCGGTGCGTAACCGTCGAGCATCTTGAGCAGCGAAGCGGCGCCATCCTGGCGGATCGCCACGGTGCTGACCACCGGCATGCCCAGCGCGGCGGCCATTCGTTCGGCGTCGATGTGGATGCCCAGTTTCTCGGCCGCATCGACCATGTTCAGCGTCATCACCATCGGCACGCCGAGCTGGCGCAGTTCGAGTGCGAAGCGCAAGTGCAGGCGCAGGTTGGTGGCATCGGCCACGCACACCAGAAGGTCGGGTTTTTGCTGGTCGCTGCGGCGGCCCAGGCATACGTCGCGGGTGATTGCTTCGTCGGGGCTGGTGGCTGACAGGCTGTAGGCGCCGGGCAGGTCGACCACCTGAACGTGGCGGCCGGACGACAGTACGAAGCGGCCTTCCTTGCGCTCGACCGTAGCGCCCGCATAGTTGGCAACCTTTTGACGGCTGCCGGTCAGGCGGTTGAAGAGGGCGGTCTTGCCGCAGTTGGGATTGCCCACCAGGGCGATGCGCAGGGGCAGGGTGGCGCTGTTCATGATGCCGGCACCTCGCTGATCAGAATGCGTTCGGCCTCGCTGCGGCGTAGGGCAAAGCGGGATGAGCCTACTTGAACGAGGATCGGCTCGCCGCCGAGTGGGCCGTAGGGCAGGACGCGAACGGCTTCACCTTCCACGAAACCGACATCCCGCAAGCGGCGGGAAATGACGTCATCAGGGGAGTGGTCTTCTACCGATGTGACTATCGCCTGGCGACCGCGGCTGAGCGTTGACAAGTTCATGGTGACCTAGAAAAGCTATACAAATGAGAACGGTTTGCAATTATAGGCGCAATAGCAGAAGGGGCATTGTCACATGCTGTCGCCAACCCATTACTTCTCCGCCTGTGTCTATATGTGCATTGCCGTACTGCGTGTGATGCGTGTTTGCGCTGACGCAAGTTAACGGGGCCGGGTGGGGCTTGCCTCAGTGAAAATCCCGGCTCGTACTGGGCAGGCGGCCCAGCCAGGGCGACAGGTCCACCAGCCGTTTGGCGACCAGCAGCACGACGCCGTTGGCGCATTGCAACTGGCCGTATACGCCGAGCAGGCGCGCGCTGAGCACTTCGCGGCGCTGGCGCTCGGCCACCTGTGGATGGACGATGACGTTGATGACGCCGGTTTCGTCTTCCAGCGTGATGAACACGCTCTTGGCCGAACCGGGTTTCTGGCGGCAGGTCACGATGCCGGCGGTACGCCCTGGTGCACCGTCGGCGCGGTTGCGCCCTTGGTGGTCCACGCCCTGTCCGGCCAGGGTGAATAGGTCGGCGGTGGGCGTGAAGCGGCGGTCTGCGAGCTTATGACGCAAGAGGGCCACCGGATGGCGTCCGAGGGTGAGGCCCACGTGCTGGTAGTCGGCGCGGATGTCCTCGCCCTCGCTCGGCGCGGCCAGCGTGACCGCTGTTTCGCGCGTGGGGACGGCATCGAACAGATCCCCTTGCCGCTGCAGGCCACTGACCTGCCAGGCGCTCTGGCGGCGATGCCCCCCCAGGGTGCGCAGCGCGCCGGCCGCAGCCAGACGGCGCAGATCGGCATTCGATAAATTCGCCCGCGCGGCCAGATCCTCCAGGCTCGTGAAGGGCGCCTGCCCGCGCGCCAGACTGATGCGGTCGGCGGCGTCCTGCGTGAAACCGTCCACTTCATGCAGGCCCAGGCGCACGGCGGGGCGGGGCATGTCGAGTTGCTCCAGGCGGCTGAACCAGTCGCTGCGGCAGACATCCACGGGTTCGACGCGCACGCCGTGGCGGCGGGCATCCTGCACCAGTTGAGCCGGCGCATAGAAGCCCATTGGCTGGCTGTTGAGCAAGGCGCACAGGAACGCTTCCGGCGCATGGCATTTGATCCATGCCGAGGCATAGGCCAGCAGTGCGAAGCTGGCGGCATGCGATTCCGGGAAACCATATTCGCCGAAGCCTTCGATCTGGCGGCAGAGCTGCTCGGCGAATGCGGCAAGGCCCTTGCGGGCCATGCCGGCGCGCAGCTTGTCCTTGAATCGCTCCAGGTGCCCCTTTTTTTTCCACGAGGCCATGGCACGCCGCAGTTGATCCGCTTCGCCCGGCGTGAAGTCGGCGGCCACGATGGCCAACTGCATGACCTGCTCTTGAAAGATCGGTACGCCGAAGGTGCGATCGAGCACCACGTCGACCTCGGGGCTGATCTTCTGCACGGACTTCCCCTCGGCATGCCCCTTCAGGTACGGATGCACCATGCCGCCCTGGATCGGCCCCGGCCGCACGATGGCGACCTGTACGACGAGGTCATAGTAGGTGCGTGGGCGCAGGCGCGGCAGCATCGACATCTGGGCGCGCGATTCGATCTGGAAGACGCCGATGGTGTCGGCCTGGCAGATCATGTCGAAGGTGGCGTCGTCCTTGGCCGGGATGTCGGCCAGGGTCAGCGTCCGGCCTGCGCACACCGAGACCCAGTTGAGCGCCCGCCGCAGGACGGTGAGCATGCCCAGGGCCAGCACATCCACCTTGAGCAGGCCCAGCGATTCCAGATCGTCCTTGTCCCACTGGATCACCGAGCGATCGGCCATGGCGGCGTTTTCGATCGGCACCAGGCGCGACAAGGGCCCGCGCGAGATCACGAAACCGCCGACGTGCTGCGACAGGTGACGAGGGAATTCACGCAGGCTGTCGGCCAGCGCCAGCCACTTGGTGACGCGTGGGCTGTCCAGGTGCAGGCCGATGCCGGCGAGACGATCGGGTAGTTCCTCGCGCCGGTCCCACCAGGCCAGCGAGCGGGTCAGGGCGGTAATCTCCGCCTCGCCGAAACCGAGCGCCGCACCCACGTCGCGCAGGGCGCTCTTGGTGCGATAGCGGATCACGGTGGCGGCCAGCGCGGCGCGCTCGCGGCCGTATTTGCGGTAGATGTACTGGATGACTTCTTCGCGCCGCTCGTGCTCGAAGTCGACGTCGATGTCCGGCGGTTCATCGCGCTCATGCGACAGGAAGCGCTCGAACAATAAATGGGCGCGCGTCGGATCGACCTCGGTGATGCCGAGTGCATAACAGACGGTGGAGTTCGCCGCCGAGCCTCGCCCCTGGCACAGGATGCCCTCGTTGCGCGCAAATTTGACGATGTCATAGACCGTGAGGAAAAACGCTTCGTAGTGCTTGTGCGTGATGAGCGCCAATTCCTTTTCGACTCCTTCGCGCACCTTCTCCTTTACACCACCGGGAAAGCGTCGCCGGAGACCGGCCTCTGTCTCTTGCCGCAGATACGAGGTTGGCGTGTGGCCGGTCGGCACGATCTCTTCGGGATACTCGTAGCCGAGCGTCGCCAGATCGAAGCGGCAGCGCTCGGCGATCGCCATGCTCTGCGTCAGCAGCTCGCGCGGATACAGGCGCGCCAGGCGTGCCCGTGTGCGCAGATGGCGTTCGCCGTTGGGGAACAGCGCCTGGCCGGCGGCGAACACTGTCGTGTGCAGGCGGATGGCGGTGAGCGTGTCCTGCAGGGGGCGCCGGGAGCGAGCGTGCATGTGCACGTCGCCGGTGGCGACCAGGGGGATGCCCGTGGCATCGCCGATGCGGCGCAGCTCGGCCAGTCGTGCGGCGTCGTCCGGCCCGCACAGCATCTCGGCGGCGATCCACAGGCGATTGTGGGGCGGGCCGGCGCCGATGGCCGGTTCGGGCGGAAAACAGCGCGCTAGCCATTGCGCTTCTTCCAGGCTGGGGGCCGCGCCCGGCATCCACAGGGCCAGGCAGCCCGGCGCCGCGCCGCGCGGCACGATGGGCGTGAAGTCGCCGCGCAGCAGGCGGTATTCGCCTTTCTGTGAGCGTCGCCGGGCCAGCGTGATGAGGGCGCACAGGTTGCCGTAGCCGTCACGGTCCTGTGCCAGCAGGACCAGCTTGAGCCCGCATTCGAGCGTGAATTCACTGCCCACGATCAGGCGCGGCAAAGGGTTGCGGCGGGGCGGGGATTGGCCCTTGGCGCGCAGCGCAGCGTCGGCGATGGCGTCTTCATCGGGCAATTCCTTGAGCTTCTGCCAGGCCTGTACCACGCCCGCCACCGAGCATTCGTCGGTGATCGCCAGGGCGCCATAGCCGCGTTCGCGGGCTTGCTCGATCAATTCGGCCGGTTGCGAGGCCCCGCGCAGAAAGCTGAAATTGCTCAGGCAATGCAGCTCGGCGTAAGCGGGCAGGCCGGGGGATTCAGGCAAAGTGTCCATGCAGCCACCAGCCGTGTGCGTCACGGAAAATCCACAGCCATTGCCCCTGCGCCGACAGGGCCACGTAATAGTCGCGGCGTAGATCGCCTACGCCATGCTGCTCGCCGTGGTCCCACCAACCGCTCTCGATGCGTTCGGGTCCGGCCAGGCGGCGCAGGCGCCCGCGATGGAAGAGGCCGTCCTCGCGCTGTTGGATCGACTGCGGCGCAGGCAGCAGCCACAGGGGGCGCGGCGGCGCGGGGCAGAGCGCTTTGCCTTCACCCTGCGGTACATGGCGCGTGGCGCGCTCGGGGCGGTGGTCGGCGCAGACCGCCAGGCCGTGCACGGCGTCCTTGCCCAGCCGTGCGCGCAATCGCTCGACCACCGGTCCGAGCGATTGCGCGGCGGTCTGCGCGAACAGGCCCGAACTGGTGCCGGACAGGGCCACCGGGGTGGTCGCATCGAGCCGGATGTCGGTCACGCTGGCGGCCAGCGTGCAACGCTCCAGGCGTTCGCGCAGGACGCCTTCCATGCGGGCCAGATCGCTGGTGACGTCGGCAAAATTAAGGGCCAGGCGCGTCGGCGGGATATCTTCGTGCATCCACTGGAACACGCATTCGCTCACCCCGGCGGCACGCCCGCCGAGCCAGCCGGCCAGGCTCGCCAGCAGACGTCGGGCGGCGAACAGCAGCATCGGGGCGTGATCGACCTTGGCGGGGAGTTCCAGCTTTTGCGAGAAGGTTTCGGGGAAGGCGAAGGGAACGCGCAGATCGGGCGCTTCGCCCAGCGCGCGCGCCAATTGCAGGGGCAGCCCCGGACCGAAGCGGCGGGCCAGACCATCGCGTGGCAAGGCCAGCAGATCGCCCAGCGTGCGCACGCCCAGTGTCGCCAGCGTGTCGGCGTCGCCTTGGGGCAGGCCGAGTACGACTGCGTCCAGCGGCGCCAGCGTCGCGGTTAGATGGTCGCTCGCCAGGCAATAGCCTGCCTGGCCGGCACGCGCCAGCCATTGGGCGGCCGTCGCCGTGGGGGCCAGCGACAGGCGGGTGCTGAACCCCTGCCTGTCCAGATCGTCGCCGATGCGCCGGCATAGCGCGCGCAAGCCGCCGAACAAGCGCAGGCAGCCGCTGATCTCGACCAGCAGTTCATCGCTGCCGGCCAGGCTGACCTGGGGCGAGTAGCCCCCGGCCCAGCATGCCAATTGGTGCATGAGCGCCGCCTGGCGGGCGCCATCGCATTCATGCGTGACCAGGCCGGGCGCCAGGCCGAGCGCGCCGGCCAGGCGCATACCCGCCACGATGCCGCAGGCGGCGGCCGCTTCGTTGGCGCACACCACGCGTTGCTGGG
>JASGFB010000162.1:0-7116 GCA_047605765.1 Rhodocyclaceae bacterium | reverse complement strand
ACGCCTGCCCGGTCGGGCGCACGGCGCCCCACCCCCGCTGCCGTGGCCCACTTGCTCGATGCGCGCGTCGGCCACTTTCTTGGAAGAGATCACGTTGCCCTGCTGGATGTCGCGGCGACGCACGATGCCCGTGAAGCGCATGGTGGACACGTTGCCCGACAGGCCCATGCGCTTTTCGCCACCGACCATCAGGTTGCCGTTGGGCATGACGTCGACCACCGTCACCGCCAGCGTGCCGGTCAGCGCGTTGCTGGTCTCGGTCTTGCCGGAGCCATCGAACTTCATCGATGCCGAGGTGTCGGCATCGAGATTGAACAGTTCCTTGAGGATGCCGGTCATGCTCGACAGCGCCCCCGGCCCCTTGGCGGCGGCGGAGCCTTCCTTCGACACGGTGGTGGTGGTCTTGCTGGTGGCGGTCATGTTCTCGGCCAGCTCGATGGTCAGCACGTCGCCGACGTAGCGCGCCACCGGCTCCTCGAACAGCATGATGGCGTTGGACGTCTGGTAGATGGCGCCGCGATTGACGATGCGCGGTGCGTAGTCGGCGCGCGCGGTGGTCGGTTTTTCGATCACCGGCGGCGGCCCGAACATGCTACAGGCAGCCAACTGCGTCGCCAGCCCTGCGCCCAGCAGGCGCAGCAACGATTGCTTCATGATCACTCCCTCCGATCGTGCAACGAGCGGGCGGCAAAAATTGCCGTGCAGCGTGTAGGCACGTGCGTAGAGTGTGTGGAGCAACTGTGCAAGAACTGCTCAAGAAAAATGAAACATGAGGCAAGGGTGAGCTGGCGCAGGCGCGCCGCTGCCGTGGCCTTGTCAGTGGGTTCGCCGCCGTGCGCGCGCGCCCTTTCCAATCCGTTTTTTCACCCAAGGAGCTTGCCATGAGCATGATCGTCACGGGCGCGTCCAACGCCGCGCAACTCTTCCATCGTGTCGGCAATACGCTCGACGCAGTCAGCAGCGGCATCTCGTCCACCGAGAAGAGCATCACGCAGAGTGTCAGCAATGCCACGCAGACAGTGGCCTCGACGGCCAAGACGGTGGTCAACGGCATCGGTAGTGTGATCGACATCCTGGTGTGAGCACCGCGCGGGGCCCGGACGGGCTTCGCGGGCGTCAGGCCTCGTCAGCCAGCGGCAGCACCACGCGTACACGCAAGCCGGGGCCGCCCGGGCGCGTCAGCAGCTCGATGCGCCCGTCATGGGCCAGGAAGGTCCGGCGTGCGATGGCCAGGCCCAGACCATGGCCATCGTGCGAATCGGCATGAGCGTGACGGTAGAACGGGTCGAACACGGCCTCGCGCTTGTGCTCGGGAATACCGGGCCCGGCATCGTCCACGATGAGTTCGGCGCGCACCGCATCGGGCCGCCGCCGCAGTGACACGTCCACCGCGCCCGCCGTGTGCAGCAGCGCGTTGCGCACGATGTTCTCGATGGCGCGATGGAGCAGTTCGCCGCTGCCGCGTACCACCAGATCCGGCTCACACGACACGGTGATCGTGCGTGCCCGCGAGCTGGTCTCGAAGCGGGCATCCTCGACCACGCCCGCGACCAGTTCGCTGAGCGACACGCGTTCGTCCAGCGTATCGGCCACGCCGGCTTCCAGGCGCGACAGCGTGAGCAGGCCGTCGATCATGGAATCCATGCGCAGCAGTTCCTGATCGAGCCGGTCGGCCATGGTGGCGGCGTCGTGCGGGCGCTGGCGCAATACGTCGGCAGCCGCCTGCAGGCGTGCCAGCGGGGAGCGCAGCTCGTGCGAGACATCGTGCAGCAGGCGCCGTTGCCCGTCCATCAGCATGCCGAGCTTGTCGGCCATGATGTCGAACTCGCGGCCGAGCTCGCCGAATTCATCGCGCCGCTTGCCCAGCGTGGTGCCCAGCCGCACCGACAGCGCGCCGCGCGCGGTATCGCGGAAGGCATTGCGCAGGCTGCTGATCGGGCGCCAGTAATGCCACGCCAGCAGGCCGGCGAAGAACAGGCTGACAATGGCGCCGATCATCAGCGGCTCGACCGGCAACTGCCAGCGCGGCGGCCCATGCGGCCCCATCATCTGCGGGCCGGGCGGCCAGGCGGGCAATACGCGGTATTCCGCGCCACCGGCACGCACCGTCAGACTGTGCAGGCCGCTGGCGGGGCCGGGAAAGGCGCCGGGGCCGAGTGCGCCGGGCATGGCCGGCCGGTCTTCCATGCGCGGGCCGTCCGGCCAATCTTGTGGACGCGGTCCGCGCGGCATGTCACGCCAGGCGTCGGCGCGCGAATCGGCATCGCCTGGGCGGTTGTCATTGCCCGTCGGGCCGAGGGGCATGGCCGCTTTGTCCTGCGGCCCCGGGCGCGGGTCGAACGCCACGCGCGGCCCGCCGGGACGGGGCAGCGTGCGGCCCAGCACGTCGCGGCCCTGGGCGTCGATCACCCACGGCAGGCGGCGGCCGCGCGCTTCCCATGTCTTGTTCAGTTTGGCCAGTTCGGCGACACCGCCGCGTTGCAGTGCGCTGACGGCTTCTTCCACATCCGGGCCAGCCAGGCCGCCGTGCTGCGCGCGCATCCACATGGCCACGCCGACGCCGGCCATGGTGGTGATCTGGGCCAGCCAGAAGAACAGCAGGAAGCGCCAGAACAGCCGCCCCACGGTTTATTCCCGGATCAACAGGTAGCCCTGCCGGAAAACGGTCTGGATGACTTCGCCGCCTTCGTCGATCTGATCGATCTTGCGGCGAATGGCGCTCATGTGGACGTCGACGACGCGGTCGTGGCGCATATAGGGGCGGTTCAAACCGTGCAGCGACAGCAGGCTCTTGCTGACCGGGCGCCCGACATTGCGGGCCAGCAGTTCGAGCAGGTTGAACTCGCTGCTGGTCAGGTGCAGGGAGCTGCTGGCCCACTCCGCGCGGCGCTTGCTTGGCCACAGGGCCAGCCGCCCCAGGCGCAGAGGTTCGTTCTCTTCGGTGAAGGCGGTGCCCGAGCGGCGCATGATGGCGCGGATGCGCGCCACCAGTTCGCGCGGCATGCAGGGCTTCGGTACGTAATCGTCGGCGCCGCCTTCCAGGCCCACCACGCGGTCGGCGTTCTCGCCCTTGGCAGTGAGCATGATCACCGGCACGTCGCTCACCTCGCGGATCTCCCGCAGGGCCGATATGCCGTCCATGCCCGGCATCATCACGTCGATGATGGCGATGTCATAGCGGCCGGAGCGCGCCAGCGGCACGCCGCTCTCGCCATCGTAGGCAAGATCCACGGTGAAGCCTTCGTTGCGGAAGTAGGTGGCAAGAATGTCCAGCAGGTCGCGATCGTCGTCGATCAGCAGAATGTTCGGCATGTGAGGTAGGCGAGGAACGGTCCGGCGCGGCTGATCATATCGGGCCCTTCCGCCAGCGGCGAGGGGGCGGGGCGGACCTTTACACGACTTTACTCCCGGCGCTTTCACGCATGGGCCCGGCGTGGCGGTGAGCGGTCCGCATCGTTGCAAGCCATCGGGCCAACCGGGTGGGCCGCCCTCACTTTGAGCGCTGATCGCACGGCAAGGTTTGCCGCCCAGGCGGGGCATTGCCCGTGGCGTGGGGGCTTGCCGCCTTGCCGGCGGGCGGCAATCATTGCCCATGCCAATAGCATTGGCTGCGCAACGCTGACAAAATCGCTGAGAGTGGGGGACGTACCCCGCGTTCCTGCACTTTTGTGCAAGCAAACGCTTACAGCCATTTACCCGCTTTTACTCCGCAGGCCCGTCAAAACGTCGCGCATCGGCCGATATCTTGCATACGCATACGGCAAGTCGCGCAAGGTTGCGCGAGCGCTTCGCCAAGGCCGTCCGGCCGCCGCTTGCGCCAAGCAGGGCGTGCATACAGTAGGGAGTACACAAAATGGTCAGTTCAATATCCGGGTCCAGCACATCGCTGATCTCGTCGCTCATGCAGGCGACGCGCCAGAAACCCAGCGCGTCGGAACTGGCGAGCGAAATCTTTTCCAAGCTGGATACCTCCGGCCAGGGGTATCTGGAGAAAACGGATTTCTCCAGCGCCCTCAGTTCATCGTCGGGCACCAGCAGCAGCGACGCCGACGAGGTGTTCGACGCCATCGACGAAGATGGCGACGGCAAGGTCACCGAAAGCGAGCTTGCCGATACCTTGCAGAAACTGTCCGACCAGATGGACGCCGCGCGCATGAATCAAGCGATGGCGGCCGGCGGCTTTGGCGGTCCGCCGCCCCCGCCGCCGAGCGACAGTGATGAGGGCTTTACCCAGGACCAGCTCACCAGCATTGCGCAGGAGATCTCCTCGACCGACAGCGAGCGCGCCAGCTTCATGAGCGACATCGCCGCCAATTTCGACGAGGCCGATACCGATGGCGACGGCAAGGTGAGTTTCACCGAGGCGATGGCCTACAAGGAATCGCAGGACGCCTCCTCGAGCAGCAGCACTTCGAGCGCCAGCACCACCGGCAGCACCAGCACCACCGATGCGCAGGTCGAGCAGAAGGTTCTGCAGCAGATCGTCCAGTTGATCCAGGCCTACGGGTTGAACCCCGACAGCACGAGCAGCGCCACCGCGGCCAGCACGCGCCTGTCGGTCAGCGCGTGACGCAGGCCGTCCTGGCATGACCATGGGCCCGGCGCGCCGCGCCGGGCCAGGGAGTCCGACATGATCCGAATGACAATGGGCCTCGTCGTCCTGGCGGCGATGGCATGGGCGGGTATTGCCCGCGCCCAGCAATTCAACGATGCCAGCAACCTGGCCGAAGCCGTCGGCATGGTCAAGATGACCGAACACACCAGCGGCGTGATGCGTAATTTCTGCGTGCAGCACTATCCGGCGCTGGCCTCGTTCATTGATACCGATCTGCAGCGCTGGCGGGTACGTGAATCGCGCGTGCTCGACCAGGTCGAGCGCCACTGGCGCGCGCTCGAAGCGCAGGGCATGGAAGGCGACGAGATTCTCTCCGACGGTACGCGCGCTGTGCTCAGCGACATGGCCTTCATTGCCCGCCTGGCCGCCGTCGAGCCGGGCGAATCCGTCGAAGGCTATTGCCGCCGCAGCTTCGACGATCTGGCGGCCGGCGCCTGGCGCCGTCGTACGCCCCATGCGTATGGTTTCCTTGATCAGGTGATCGCCTCCTATCCCTGAGTGCCTCAGGGGCAGGGGTATCGCCGCCTGCCGGGGCCCGTGCTATGTTGGCGCCGGGCCGGTCACTGCGACCGGCCCGCCCCCCAAAGCCCGCGGAGTCGCCGATGAGTCGAGTCCTGGTCGTAGATGCCCATCCCCTCATGCGCCGTGCCATCGGCGCCCAGATCGAAGCCCTCGGCCATACGCCGGCGGGCGAAGCCGGCGGCGAAGAAGACGCCGTGGCACTGTGCGGCCAGACGCGCCCCGATCTGGTGATCGTCGAATTGCTGGTCACGCCGACTGGCTTCGACCTGATCCGGCGCCTCAAGGCGGCCAGCCCCGGTGTGCGGGTGCTGGTCTATAGCGCCCAGCCTGCCGAGCATTTCGCCACCCGCAGCCTGCAGGCCGGCGCCGACGGTTTCGTCGACAAGGGCAGCCGCATCGAGGAATTTTCCGCCGCCATCCAGGCTGTGCTGCACGGTCATGGCTTCTTCCCGCATGCGGCCCTGGCCAGCGGCGCCCGGGGCGATGCCTCGCACGCTGAACTGTCGCGCCTGTCGCCGCGTGAGCTGACGGTGCTGCAACTGCTGTGCAGCGGTCTGGCCAACCAGACCATCGCCGACCAGCTCGGCATCAGCTTCAAGACGGTCAGCACCTACAAGACCCGCCTGCTGCAGAAGCTCGACGCCGCCAATCTGGTCGAGCTGATCGACGTCGCGCGGCGCCATGGCGTCGTGCAGGGGGCCACCACGGCCGTCACCGTGCGCCGCGACGCCGCGTTCCAGGACGACAGCGAGATGCTGCGCGCCATGCTCGAAGCATCGCCCAATCCGATGTTCGTGCGCGATCGCAGCGGCCGCATCACCCAGTGCAACCAGGCGCTGCTCGACTACCACGGCGTGCGCGTCGAAGATATCCGCATGCGCCAGTTCGGCGAACTCGGCTGGTGGCATTCCGACGAATACGCCGCAGCCTTGCAGGCACGCTACGACAAGGCCATGGAAGTCGGTGAAGCCGTGTCGGCCGATCGCGTCTATACCATCCGTGGCGAAGAACACTGGATGCATGTGTGGTTCGTGCCTTATCGCGACGACGCCGGTACCGTGGTCGGCATGGTCGGCGGCTTTTTCGATCTGCGCGAACAGGCCGCGCGCAATGCCGTACTGCGCCATGCCAAGGAGGCCGCCGAAGCCCGCATGCGTCTCAATGCCAATATCATGGAGCAGACCAGCTCTGCGCTCGAACAGCACGTCGGCATAATGGGCGGGCTGCTTGAACGCATTGCCAGTGGTGATGCCGACACGTCGGCGCAGGTGCTGGCCGCGCTTGGTCAGAGCCTGATGGACCGTCTGGCGGCACTGCATGATCTGGCGCGCCTGCAGAATGGCAGCCTGGCCCTGGCGGCCGAGCCGGTGTCGCTGGCGCAGGTCAGCCAGCGCGCCATCGACGAGGTGCTGGCGCAGGCGCGTGGCCATCACCTCACGCTCGACGCCTCCGGCCTGGTGATCGATCGCGTATGGCTCGACGAAGCGCGCTACCGGCAGATTCTCAACGAGCTGCTGGCCGGCCTGTTCGACGCCAACGTGCGCCTGCGCAGCCAATTGGCCGAGGACGGCACGGTGCGCCTGACGCTGGACCTGACCGGCACCGGCGAGCGCCAAGCGCTGCAATGGACCGGTGCGCCCGCTGCTGGCGGCGAAGCGGACCATGGCTTCGGGCTGGCCGTCGGCAAGGCTCTGGTCGAATTCATGGGCGGCCATCTGAGCTGTCGCAGCGTGGCGCCGGGCGCCATCCACGCAGTGGTCGAGCTGCATCTGCCGCAGGTGCTCTGAGGGCCGGCGTGGGCCGCGCCGGGCGGCCGAATTCGACCGCAAGCAACGGAGTGCGGGGGGCGGCGCAATGGCGTAAGGTGCGAGCCATCGCTATCGAGACGGATGCTTCCCATGCGCTCCGCTGCCCTTGCCGCTGCCGATGAACACCCC
Organism: Rhodocyclaceae bacterium; assembly: GCA_047605765.1. Lineage (GTDB taxonomy): Bacteria > Pseudomonadota > Gammaproteobacteria > Burkholderiales > Rhodocyclaceae > JBGVSA01. Next base: position 42 of record JASGFB010000162.1, on the reverse strand, counting down.
ATGACCGCCCACCCCGACGACGCCCGCTGGGCCGCCGTGCAG
>JASGFB010000161.1:0-7138 GCA_047605765.1 Rhodocyclaceae bacterium | reverse complement strand
CGCGCTGGCCCTGGCGGCACTCGCCGCGCTGCCGGCGCGGGGTGCGCTGCCGCCGTCCACCGCCCAGGCCCTGCAACAGGCCAAGGTGCCGCTGGCCCGCGTCGCGCTCTGGTCCGGCCCCGCCGATGGCGGCCCCGCCACCTGGCAGCACAATGCCGGCACGCCGATGAACCCGGCCTCGGTCATGAAGGCGCTGACCACCTTCGCCGCACTCGACACACTGGGGCCGGCGTACACCTGGACCACCGAGGCCTACGTACGCGGCCGCCTGGAAGCGGGCGTGCTCGACGGCGACCTGATCCTGCGCGGCAACGGCGACCCGTCGCTCACCTGGGACCGCCTCGAACAACTCCTGCGCGATCTGCGCAGCCGTGGGCTACGCGACATCCGGGGCGATCTGCTCATCGACCGCAGCCTGTTCGGCAACCTGCCGCCTGCCGCGGCGGATTTCGACGACCAGCCGCTACGTGCCTACAACGCCACGCCCGACGCGCTGCTGGTGAACTTCAAGGCCATCACCATCCGCCTTACGCCCTTGCCGCCAACCAGCGCGCAGACGCCGCTGCAGGCAGTGGCGATCACGCCCTTTGCCCCACTGGCCCTCTACAACACGGCGCGCAGCACCAGCGGGCCATGCGCGGATTGGCGCGGCGGCCTGGGCGTCAATCTGTTGCCCGATGGCCCCGGGCTGCGCCTCGAACTGTCCGGCCAGTTGCCGGCCAGTTGCGGCGAGCGCCTGCTCAACCTGACCGTGCAGGACGGCACGCGCATGGCCGCCGGCGTATTCCGCGATCTATGGCAAGGCCTGGGCGGCAGTTGGCACGGCCAGGCGCGCGAAGGCAGCGCCGGCCCCGACGCCACCCTGCTCGCCACCTGGAGCTCGCCGCCGTTGGCCGACGTGGTGCGCGACATCAACAAGTGGTCCAACAACGTGATGGCGCGCCAGCTCTATCTGAGCCTCGGCCGCAGCGCGACGGCGCCGGTCAGCGAAGCGGCCTCCGAACGCTTCCTGCACGACTGGCTGGCGCGCCAGCCCTTTGCGTTGAATGGGCTGGTGCTGGAGAACGGCGCGGGCCTGTCGCGCAACGAACGCATCAGTGCCGACGGGCTGGCCGCCCTGTTGCGCGCAGCCTGGCACAGCCCGCGCATGCCGGAATTCCTCGCCTCGCTGCCGGTGGCCGGCATCGACGGCACCGCGCGCCGCCGCTTCGCCAACCAGCCGGTGGCGGCACGGGCCTATCTCAAGACCGGCTCGCTGGCCGACGTGATGAGCGTGGCCGGTTACGTGCTGGATGCCCAGAACCACTGGCAGGTGGTGGTCATCCTCATCAACGACGCCCATCCCGAACGGGCCGAAGGCGCCGTCATCGACGCCATCAACGCCGTCTGGCGCGGCCGCTGAGGCAGCGGGCGGCGCCATGCGCCGCCCATTGGTTGCTTGACACAACCATTTCCTCTACCATCCGCCACTCCCCAAGAATCAACGAACAAAAATGTCGGATCAATCCGATGCCGAGCTGCTGCGGCAGACCATCCTTTTCTACGACATCGAGCAACGCCGCATCCTGGCCGAACATGGCCCCGTCACCCAGGCGCGCATGCTGGCGATCCTGCTGCGCCATGGCGCGCTCGCCCAGAGCGACCTGGGGCGCAAGCTGGGGCTCGAAAAAAGCTGGATCAGCCGCGCCGTCGACAAATTAGTGGAACAAGGCTGGGTGGCACGCAGTGCCAATGCACAGGACCGGCGTGGCGTGCTGGTGGAGCTGACCGACACCGGCCGCGACAAGGCCCAACAATTGCGCAGCAACCTGGACCGCCATGCCCAGGACGTCCTGGCACGGCTCAGCCCGGCAGGGCGCGACGCCGTCCTGACCGGCATGCGCGCGCTGGCCAGCGTGGTTCCTACCCCCGAAACGCCCACGACGCGCAGCGCCGTCGCCAAGAAGAACTGACACTGACCCATGCCTCACTCATCTACCGCCGCGCCGCCGGCGCGCACATTCCGCGAATCACTATGGGCGATGGCCGGCATCTGCCTCGTCATCATGCTGGTGGCGCTCGATTCGACCGTGGTCGGCACCGCCATGCCGCGCATCGTGGCCGAACTGCAGGGCTATGACCTGTACCCGTGGATCGCCTCGTCGTACCTCATGACCAACGCCGTGCTGATCCCCATCATCGGCCGGCTCGGCGATCTGTATGGCCGCAAGCCCTTCGTGCTGGCCTCGGTGGTGGTATTCACGCTGGCCTCGGTGCTGTGCGGCGCCGCCCAGACCATGATGCAACTGGTGCTGGCGCGCGGCCTGCAGGGCGTCGGCGGGGGCATGCTCACCGGCGTGGCCTTCGCCTGCGTCACCGACCTGTTCCCGGATCGCGTCCAGCGCGTGCGTTGGCAGGCCATGATGTCGGCCACCTTCGGCGTGGCCTCGGCCGTCGGCCCGGCGCTGGGCGGCTGGCTGACCGAGCATGCCGGGTGGCGCAGCGTGTTCTTCATCAACCTGCCGGTGGCGCTGTGCGCCTTCCCGATGGTGTGGCGCTTCCTGCCGCGCATCGTGCATCACACCGGCGGCGACCGCTCCATCGATTGGCTGGGCGCGGCACTGCTGGCGGCGGCGATCGTCACCCTGCTGCTGGGCACCGAAAAGGGACAGTCGGCCGGCTTCACCCATGCGTGGTTCATCGTCCTCATCGTAGCCGCGGTGGCGCTTGGCGTGTGGTTCGTGCGCCACCAGCGCAGTTCGCGCGCCCCTGTGGTGCCGATGCGCATGTTCGCCCGCGCCGGCGTCAAGCGCCTGGCGGCGCTCGGCGTGCTGACGGGGCTGGTGATGTTCGGGCTGGTGTTCTATTCGCCGCTCATGCTGCAAGGGGGGTTCGGCATGTCCCCCAACACGGCGGGCGTCACCCTCACACCGCTGCTGGTGTGCGTGACCCTGGGCAGCATCATCAACGGCCGCCTGATGACGCGCATGCAAAAGCCCGAGCGTTTGCTCACCTACGGCCTGGCCTTGCTGTTCGTCGGCTGCGTCGCGCTGGCTTTCGTCGACCCGACCACGCCGCGCCCACTGGTCATGCTGGCCTTCGGCATCTGCGGTCTCAGCCTGGGTTTCCAGTTGCCCAACCTGACACTGCAGATCCAGGCCTGCGTCGAACGGCACGATCTGGGTGCGGCGTCAGCTTTGATCCAGACCACCCGCATGCTGGGCAGCATGATCGGCACCAGCGTCGGCGCCGCCATCGTCAATCTGACCTTCGCACGGCAGGCCGCCAACGCCATGGCCAATGCCGGCGTGAGCGACGCGCGCATCGTCTCGCTGCTGCAATCGCCCCAGGTACTGATTCGCGAAGAAGACCACGCGGCCCTGCTCGACATCGCGCAATCGCTGGGCATCAATGCGGCGCCGCTGCTCGAACAGGTGCGCGCCGGTCTGGTCAGTGGCGTGCATCACACTTATATTGCCTGTGCGCTGCTGGTGATCGTGAGCTTCTGCATCAGCCTGCGCCTGCCCCACTATGCCATTGGCAAACCCAAGGGGCAGCCACCCGGAGCCGCACGATGAACATGACGTACCTGGTACGCCGCCCGGTGCATGCCACCCACCGGCCACCCCTGCTGATCCTGCTGCACGGTCTGGGCAGCAATGAAGAAGACCTGTTCGCGCTGGCCTCCCATTTTGACGAGCGCTTTCTGGTGCTGTCGCTGCGCGCGCCGTTCGAAATGGCACCCGGCTACTATCGTTGGTTCGAGCGCACCGACACCCCCGGCGGCCGCGTCATCGACACGCAGGAATTCGACGCCAGCCGCAAGATGCTGATCCAGGAGATCAACAACGCCGTGATGGCCTTCGGCGCCGATCCGCGGCAGGTGTTCCTGATGGGTTTCAGCCAGGGTGCCATGATGGCTCTGGCGTTGGCGCTGAGCACGCCGCAGAAGCTCTTCGGCGTGGTGGCGGTAGCCGGCCGGGTACTGCCCGAAGTGGCCAATCTGGCCGCCTCGCAAGACGCTCTGGCGCATCTGCGCCTGCTGATCCAGCATGGCACCGAAGACACCGTCGTGCCGGTGAGCGATGGCTACGCCGCGCGCGATCTGTTCGCCGATCTGCATGTCATGATGGGCTTCCACGAATATCCGGCCGGCCACACCCTCACCCCGACGATGCTGGCCGACGCCTGCGACTTTCTGCGCGCGCAGCTCGATCCCGCTCAATCGGCCGAAGATCTCCACTGATCCCGGCGCCGGTTTCACATCCGTCCCACAAAAGAAAAAGCCTCCCCGAAGGGAGGCTTTTTCATTGCTGCCTACACCAGTGGAAGCTCAACGCCCTTGCATCAGGGCTTGCACGTTGAGGCTGCCGTCGGCATTGCGGCTGGCATGCGTCGGGCGCACCAGCGGCTTGGCGGCGGCGGCCTTGACCGTGCTCACCGAGATCGGCTGACCATCCTTGATGAAGCTGTTGGTGCCGTCATCCACACCGACCACCGCATCGTCGTACTTGCCGGCGTAGTCGCTGCGCAGCGAACGATTGCCGGTGAAGTGGCTTTGCGTTTCCGGACCACCGTAGGGGCTCGGACGGAAGATGTAGTTGAAGCGGACGTTGTCGTACGAGAAGTTGTTCGTCACGACGATGGCGCCCGGGTTGAAGTTGTCGGTGAAGCCGTCCAGATTGTTGTGGAAGGCAAAGCTGTCACGAATCGTGTGCGCCACCGGCTGGCCTTCGCCACCGAGCTTGAAGCCGTTGTTGCCATTGTCGTAGGCGACGCTGTCCTCGATCGTCACCGTGCCATTGGCGCCGTCTTCGATCTTGTTGAACAGATCCCAACCATCATCGGCGTTGCCGTACGACAGGCAGCCACGGAACACGTTGCCGTCACCCACGCCCAGCTTGGCGGCGAAGCCATCGGCGTTGATGGCGGACGCATCCTTGTTGCTGTACGAGGTGCTGTTGAGCACCAGGTTGTGCGACGGCCACAGCGCCTTGCCCACGCCCGAAGCGGAGATCTGGAAGCCGGTGTCGACGTTATGGTGCGTGACCACGCGTTCGATGATGTTGTGGCTGCCCGACATGCGGAACTGCGCGCCGGCCACTTCGATGCCCTTGATGTGCCAGTAGCTGGCGTTCATCGTGAAGGCGCCGGTGAAGATCGCCATGCCTTCGGTTTCGGCTACCAGTGACTTGCGGGCGTCCTTGCTGCCGCTCATGTCCACGCTCATCGTGGTGGCGCTGTACGAACCCGACAGCAGACGGATGGTGCCACCCGGCGCGACCACTTGCAGGGCCGTCGCCAGGTTCAGTGGCGACGCTTGCGTGCCGGTGTTGGCTGCTGCGCCGGTGGGCGACACGTAAATGCTGCTGGCATCGGCCACGACCACCTTGCTCACCGTGGTGGAGACGGTCTTGTTACCAACGCCGTTGGCACCCGTGAAGACCAGCTCGAACGTGCTCGATGCCCCGCTGATGGTCGTCGGGATCGCCAGGACCTCGCCCGCCTTGAGCGCGGCGGTCGTCAGCGCGGTGCCATCCTGCGTCACCGTCACCGTGCCGTCGTAGTTGCCGCGCGCCTGCAGCGTGTAGGCATTGGCTACTGTCTTGGCCGGCGAAGCCAGCTCGAAGCGCACCGTCTCGGCCGGCGCAACATACTTCGGCGCGTTGACCGTCTGGGCGCTGGACAGCGTCAGCTTGATGTTCTTGACGGTGATGCGCGCATTGCGCGATGCATAGAAACCGACGTACATGTTCTTGTCGTCGATGGTCTGCATGATATTGGCGTTGGCACCGGCCACCGTCATGGTCTGCGCATTGGCGCCATTGGCGTCGGCGTAGCCCACCACGAAACCTTCGTTGGTACGTTGCAGCGACATCTTGAAGGTAGTCGGCGCCTGCAGCCCGTACGAGCCGGCGATGAAGTTGGCCTTCGGGATGATCGCGCCGGTGTTGCCCCAGCGATAGTTCACGCCATCACGGTAGAGGGTCTGCAGCATCACCTTGCCGGCGTTGTTCTTGCCGTTCTGCATGATGGCGTTGGCCACCACGTTCGATGCCGAGGGGAATTCCTCGTAGCCTTCGACCAGCGGATCCTGGCGCGGCGTACCGATGACGTCACGCACCATCAGGCCAGCGCTTTCCTGGCCGTTGGTGGAGGCTTGCACGCCGTCGACGAGGATTTCGGGGCCGAATTGTTCGACCGTCACGTCGCCTTCGAGGACGAAGTTCTTATCCGTCGGCAGGCGCGTGTAGTAGTAGGTCAGGCCATCGTGCGTGTTGGCGATCTTGCCGCCGCGGCTTTCGATGGTCACGGTGTCGCTGACCACGCCAGCTTCGGTCACCGCCATGGGCGTAGTGCTGCCGTTGCGCCACACATAGTTGGTGCCGATTTTTTCCGGCAGGATCGTCGACGAGAAGTTGACGTCCACCGATTGGCCGAATGCGAGCGCGCACCAGGTGGTGCCGTCGGTGGCGCCGTCCTTTTCGCACGGGCTGACCGCTGCGCTGGGCAGCGAGCTGGATGAGCTGGATGATGCTTCGCTCGACGACGATTCGCTCGACGACGAGGACGACACACTACTGGACGAACTGCTCCAGGATGAGTCGTTGTTGTCGTCGTCACCGCCGCATGCGGCGAGGGAGCTGGCCAGCGCGCCGGCGACCAGCAAGGGAATGACTCTTTGCAGCATGAAAATCTCTCCTCTGAAACCCCCATCCGCGCACAAGCAAAGGTCTGCGCAACAAAAACGCATTTTTTGTGCAAATGGGTCAGGAGATATTAGCAACGCAATTGTTATCGGTAACGGGCCATCGACGGGTGCGGCGACATAAGTCGGATTTGCGTGAGTTGGCGGTCTTTCGGGACCGATGGACGGTGTGGCTGATTCGAAACGTGGGCGGGGTGATCGAGGACATGGGTTTTCGGTGTTTGCGGTCTTTGTTCTTGCGGGCGCGCGTTGGCTGGGGCTGGTTGCCTGGCTTTTGTGCCGCTTGGATCGTTGTTGTTCTTGATGTGGCGTTCTTGCTAGCTGCGTTGGCCGGGTCTCGCCCCGGCGGGCGAGTTACTTTCTTGTGCGGACAAGAAAGCTAACCAAAGAAACCGCCCCCGCATCCCCGCCGGCCTTCGGCCGGTGCCCTGCGCTACTCGGCCACTCAGG
>JASGFB010000160.1:0-7240 GCA_047605765.1 Rhodocyclaceae bacterium | reverse complement strand
CCTTTGCGCGCGAAGTGGCGGCCCGCTGCCGCGCTGCCGGGGCGCTGTGCATGGTCGGTGGCGACGCCGCGCTGGCGCATCAGAGCGAGGCCCAGGGGATGCAGATGACATCGGCCCAACTGACCGGCGCCACCCGCCGGCCGGATTTCGAATGGGTGGGGGCCTCGTGCCACACGCGCGCCGACCTGGAGCGCGCGGCCGAACTCGAACTCGACTACGCCGTGCTGGGGCCGGTACAGCCGACGGCCAGCCATCCGGGCGTGGCCGCACTGGGTTGGGAGACTTTCCACGCGCTGACGCGCGAGCTGTCGATTCCGGTCGTCGCCATCGGCGGGCTGGACGTTGACGACATGAGCGCCGCCCGCGCTGCCGGGGCTCATGGCATCGCCGCCATCCGCAGCGTGTGGGGTCACTGAGCGCCCATGTCGTCGTCATGGTTGGTCGATGCTGCCCACGATGATTTCATCGTGGCTGCCAAGCCGGCCGGTGTGAGCTTTCATGGTGACGGTGACGAGCCCGGCTTCGTGGCCCGGCTGCGCGAGGCCACCGGGTTGCAGGGCCTGCATCCGGTGCATCGCCTCGACCGCATCACCTCCGGCCTGATCCTGCTGGCCCGCCATGCCGAAGCCGCCCGCGACCTGGGTGCGCTGTTCGAAGGCGGCCAGATCGAAAAGTACTACCTGGCCCTGTCCGACCATAAACCGTCCAAGAGCCAGGGCTGGATCAAAGGCGGCATGGAGAAATCGCGTGGCGGCAACTGGCGTCTGGTGCGCAGCAGTGGCGTCGCGGCGGTGACGCAGTTCTTCAGCTATCCCGGCGGGCCCGGACGGCGCCTGTTCGTGGTGCGCCCGCGCACCGGCCGTACGCATCAGATCCGCGTGGCGCTCAAGAGCGTGGCCGCCCCCATCCTCGGCGACGGGCGCTATGGCGGCTCGCCCGCCGATCGCGGCTACCTGCATGCCTGGGCCCTGCGCTTCACCTGGCGCGGGCAAACCATCCGTTACCGGCGCGACCCGGATGCCGGCGCGCTGTTCGTGGCAGAGCCGGTGCCGGCCACGCTGGCCGAGCTCGATCCCTTCGCCTTGCCCTGGCCACGCTGGCAAGCGCCCCTGCGGTAGCCGACTAACACCCACGGCCGGTCGCCCGATCGCAGGATGTCCGTGCGCGCGCTGTGCGCGTCCCACGGAGACAAAATCATGGCAGGCAAGAAAATCCTCGCGCTGGTCGGCGATTTTGTGGAGGACTACGAAATCATGGTGCCGTTCCAGGCGCTGCAGGCGGTCGGCCATACCGTGCACGCGGTATGCCCCGACAAGAAGGCGGGCGAATCGGTGGCGACCGCCATTCATGATTTCGAAGGACAGCAGACCTATTCCGAGAAGCGCGGCCACAACTTTGCGCTCAATGCGAGCTTTGCCGAGGTCGATCCGGCCAGCTACGACGCCTTGCTGATCGCCGGCGGACGGGCCCCCGAATATCTGCGGCTCAATCCCAAGGTCATCGAGGCGGTGCAGCACTTCTTTGCCGCCGACAAACCGGTGGCGGCCATCTGCCACGGGCCGCAGATCCTGGCGGCTGCCCGCGTCATCGATGGGCGCAAGGTATCGGCCTATCCGGCCTGCCGGCCCGAGGTGGAACTGGCCGGTGGGCGTTACGCCGAAATCGCCATCGACGGCGCCGTCACCGATGGCAAGTTGGTGACGGCACCTGCCTGGCCGGCGCATCCGGCGTGGATCGGGCAGTTTCTGGCCGTGCTGGGCACGCGCATCAGTCTGTAGCCGTGTGCAGCGTCGCCGCCGTGGTGCGGATCAGGGCCCAGATGACCTCGGCGGCGGGCGACAGCGAACGGTGCTGACGCCGCGCCAGCATGATCGAACGCGTCACGCCGGGCAGCAGCGGCCGGGCTACCAGCCGGGGGCTCGGCAGCGGCATCGACAGGCCCGGCTGGATGCTCACGCCGATGCCCGCTTCGAGGAGGCGGAACACGGTGGTGGAGTGGCCGACTTCCTGCGCGACGCGGCAGGCCACGGCATGCTCGGCCAGCGCGCGATCGATCAGGGGGCGGCTGCCCGAACTGTAATCGAGCAGCACCAGCGCTTCGCCGGCCAGATCGCGCCAGCGCACCGCGCGCTGCGCCGCCAGGCGGTGGTCGGCCGGGCAGACCAGGTAGAAGGGGTCGGTCATGATCGCCTCCAGCGCCAGGTCGGGCGTGGAGATCGGGTCGACGATGACGGCGAAGTCGACCTCGCCGGCGCGTGCGCTTTCCAGTACCAGCCGCTGCACCAGATCGTGCATCACCAGTTCGATCTGCGGGTAGCGCGCCGCCGCCTGGGCCAGCACGCTGGGCATGAGGCTGGCCGACAGCGTCGGCGCGCAGGCGACGTGAACCCGCCCGCTGCCCTGTTCGCCGCGCGTGCGGGTCGCCAGCAGGGTGGTTTCCAGTTCATCGATCAGGCGGCCGACGTCGCCCGCCAGCACGCGCCCTTCGGCGGTCAGGACGACCTCCCGCGTGGTGCGATCGAGCAGGGTCACGCCCAGTTCCTGTTCCAGTTCGCGCACGGCACGGCTGACGGCCGACTGGGTCAGGCCGATGGCGTCACCCGCGCGGCTGAAGCTGCGCTGCTGGGCGACGGCGAGAAAGACGCGCAACTGGCGCAGCGAAACGTTGAGGCTCATGCGTGGCCGACAGAACAATTGATGCGCAATACGCATCAATCAATGCGATAAATGAATTTGTATTTTAAACAGGCCCGCCGTTAAATGGCGGGTCCTATCCGCTATAGCGATTTTTCTGTCATGGCCCGCCCCCGTTTTCTGCCCGATAACTTCACGCTGGCCTTGGTCACGACCGTTGCGCTGGCCAGCTTCTTCCCGTGTCAGGGGCAGACCGCGGAGGTCTTCGACGTCGTCACCAATATCGCCATCGGGCTGCTGTTCTTCTTCCACGGCGCCAAGCTGTCGCGCGAGGCGGTGGTGGCAGGCGCCACGCACTGGCGACTGCATCTGGTGGTGCTGGCCAGCACCTTCGTGCTGTTTCCGCTGCTGGGTGTGCTGCTCAAGCCGCTGATGACGCTGGTCATCACCCCGCAGATGTACCTGGGCGTGCTGTTCTTGTGCACGCTGCCATCCACGGTGCAGTCGTCGATCGCTTTCACTTCGATGGCCGAAGGCAACGTGCCGGCCGCCATCTGCAGCGCCTCGGCCTCCAATCTGATCGGCATCTTCCTGACGCCGGTGCTGGTGGGCGCCCTGATGGCATCGTCCGGGGCCGGCGCCGTGTCGCTCGACAGCATCTGGAACATCGTGCTGCAGTTGCTGTTGCCTTTCGTGGCCGGCCAGATCGCGCGCCGCTGGATCGGCAGCTGGGTCGATCGCCACAAGGGCATGATCAAGTACACCGATCAGACGTCGATCCTGCTGGTGGTCTACACGGCGTTCTCCGAGGCCGTGGTGCAGGGCCTGTGGCAGCAGACGCCGCTGCCGGCGCTGGGCGGTCTGGTGGTGGTCAACATCGTGTTGCTGGCTCTGGTGCTGACCATCATGACGCTGGGCGCGCGCAAGCTCGGATTCAACCGCGAGGATGAAATCACCATCGTCTTCTGCGGCTCGAAGAAGAGCCTCGCCAGTGGCGTGCCCATCGCCAAGGTGCTGTTCGCCAGCCATCTGGTCGGCTCGATGGTGTTGCCGATCATGCTGTTCCATCAGATCCAGCTCATGACCTGCGCCGTCCTGGCCCAGCGCTATTACGCCCGCAAGCAGGCCGCGCTGCGCGCCGCCGCCGTCTGACGCCGCCGCGAGCGGCGGCCGCAACTTTCCCTCCCCCACCACCCGCCCGGACCTTTCGTCCGTGCGGGAATGTGCCAAGCGCATGATGGCCAGGTTCTTGGCAAAATCACGCCTACAGCCAGCATTCAGGAATCTTCTGATAAGCGCGCACTCGAACAGGCTCGGCGAGCGCGCACCTGCGGCGCCGGACCCCATTTCCTGGTGGAGACAGAGAACATGAACCCTCAAAACGTGCAGGCCGCAGCGGCCCTGCTCGCCCAGGCGCGCCGTGGTGGCGCGCGCGTCCATCAATTTCCGCTCGAGGCGGCGCCGCGCAGCGCGGACGACGCCGAGATCCTGCAGCGCGCCGTGCGCACGCAACTGGGCGAGCGCATCGGCGGCTGGAAGTGCGTGCTGCCCCTGCCCGACAGCGTGGCCTACGCGCCGATTCACGGCTCGACCATCCATGCCTCGTCGCCGGTCAAGGCCTGGGAAGACGGCCCCACCGCGCGCATCGAACCGGAACTGGCCTGCGTGCTGCGCTTTGATCTGCCGGCGCGCGACGAACCGTATACGCCGGACGAAGTGGACGAGGCCATCGGCAGCGTGCACATGGCGCTCGAACTGGTGGGCAACCGCTACGACGACACCATCGATCGTCCGTTCGCCGAGATGATGGCCGACGGCCTCAACAACCAGGGGCTGTTCCTGGGGCCGCGCGTGGACGTCGGCAAGGACCGCGCGCGCGCGGATATTCCGCTGACCGTGCAGGCCGGCAATGAGCCGCTGCGTGAATTCGCCGGCCGCCATCCCAACCGCCATGCCCGCGTGGGCCTCTACTGGCTGGCCGAATACCTGCGCAGCCGCGGCGAAGGACTGCAGGCCGGGCAGGCCATCATCACCGGTTCATATGCCGGCGTGATCGATATCCCGGTGGGGGTGCCGGTACGGGTGCGTTACGGTAATCTGGGCGCGCTCGACATCACGATCGCTCCACGCGCGTGATCGATCGGGCGACGCGCCGCACGGGTGTCATTGCGGGCGGCGCGTCCAACCAGAACCCGACAAAAACCCCCGGAGAGCATGATGATCATTCCCCGCTTCAGCGATGAACGTGGCCACGCCCAGCATGGCTGGCTCGACAGCTACCACTCGTTTTCCTTTGCCGATTACCACGATCCCGAGCACATGGGCTGGGGCCCGCTGCGCGTGATCAACGAAGATCGCGTGCAGCCCGGCATGGGATTCGGCTCGCACGGCCATCGCGACATGGAAATCATCAGCTACGTGCTCGAAGGCCAGCTTGCGCACAAGGACAGCATGGGCAATGGCACGGCCATCGCGCCGGGCGACGTGCAGCGCATGAGTGCCGGCACGGGCGTGGTGCACAGCGAGTTCAATCACTCGGCCGACGCCTTGGTGCACTTCCTGCAGATCTGGATCATGCCGGACCGCGTCGGCATCTCGCCCGGTTATGAGCAGATCCATTTCGCCGACGCCGACAAGGCCGGCCGCCTGCGCCTGATTGCCTCGCCGGACGGCGCCGAAGGCAGCGTGCACATCCAGCAGGACGCCCGCATCTTCGCCAGCCTGGTGCACGAAGGCGACGCCGTCGCCTACAGCTTTGCCCCGCAGCGCCTGGGTTATGTGCACGTGGCGCGCGGCATGGTCGAGATCAAAGGCCAGACCTACAAGGCCGGCGACGCCCTCAAGCTGATCGATGAAAGCGCCCTCACGCTCACCGGTGTGGCCGGCGGCGGCGAAGTGCTGCTATTCGATCTGCCGCGCCTGCAATAACTGCGGCGCGATCGGTAGCGTCAGCGTCACCACGAGGCCCGGCACGGCGTTGCGTGCCGTGGCCTCGCCCCCATGAAAACGCGCGATGGCCTGCACCAGGGTGAGTCCGACGCCGGTGCTGTGGGCGTCGTTGCGGCTGGCATCGACGCGATAGAAACGCTCGAACAGGCGCGGCAGCGCCGAGGCCGGCACACCCGTGCCGTGGTCGCGCACGCTGACGACATTGGCGTCGACGCCGGGCGACAGGGTGACGTCGATATCGCCGGCGCCGTAGCGCAAGGCGTTCTCCACCAGATTGGTGAGCGCCTGGAACAGCAGATCGCGATCACCGAGGAGGGGGTTGGCCTGCCCGGCCCAGCGTAATGCCCGGCCCTGTGCTTCGGCTACCGGCTCGAACAGATCCACCACGTCACTGACCACGTCGGCGATATCCACCGGACGCCGTTCGCTGGCGAACGAACCCGACTCCAGGCGCGCCAGCCGCAGCAGCGCGGTGAAGGTGCGCAGCACGGCATCGGTCTGGGCCAGCAGGCCGTCGAGCCGTTCGCGCTGGGCATCGGGTGCTGGCGGGCTGGCCGGGGCGTCGCGCAGTTGTTCGATCTCGTTGCGCAGGCGCGTGAGCGGCCGCCGCATGTCGTGCGCGATGGCCGAGGAGACGTCGCGCGCAGCGTCCATCAATTGCTCGATGCGCTCGAAAGCGGCATTGAAGCGCGCCGCCAGTTCGTCGACTTCGTCACCGCGCGTCGACAGCGGCAGGCGGTGCGACAACTCACCTTGCTGCACGCGGTCGGCGCCGTCGGCCAGGCGTGTCAGGCGGCGCCTGACGCGGCCGGCGAAATACCACGCGATCAGCGCCGACAGCAGCGTGACCACGCCGCCGGCGATGGCCAGCTGCTGCAGGATGTGGGTGCGGAATGCAGCCAGCGGTGAGCGTCGCGCCACCAGCAGGCGGATGCCGTCATACAGCACGAAGACGTGGCCGGTCAGGGTATGGCCGTCGGTTTCGCGGGCGACGAACTCGGTGTCGTCGGTCGGCTGCACGCTGTCCGGCCAGGCGTCGATATTGCCGGTGATGCGCACGCCCTTGGCATCGGCCAGGTAATACACCGCGTCTTCATCCACCGGTGCCGCCACGCGGCGCTCGATGACATCGACCAGTGCCGGCATGCCGCCGTCGTGGAATTCTTCTTCCAGCGCGACGATTTCCTGATGGATGGCGCTGTTGACCTGCTTGCGGATGTCGTCGCGTGCCTCCTGGTAGATCGGCACGAAGAGCAGCGCCAGGATGACCGCGATGCACAGCGGCAGCGCCGCCGCGAAGCGGAAGAACGGGCTGCGCGGGAACAGGCGCATGGCCGGGGCCTAGGCGGCGCCGAAACGGTAGCCGGCGCCGCGCACGGTGTGGATCAGGGCGGCCGCGCCGGGCGCATCGAGCTTGGCGCGCAGGTTGGAGATGTGCACGTCGATGACGTTGGTGGCGGGGTCGAAGTGATAGTCCCACACCCCTTCGAGCAGCATCGTGCGGGTGACGATCTGGTCGGCATGGCGCATGAAGTACTCCAGCAGCATGAATTCCTTCGGCTTCAGTTCAATGCGCCGGCCGGCCCGCGTGGCGATGCGGCGCAGCAGATCCAGCTCGACGTCGGCCACGCGCAGGCGGGTCTGCCCGGCCGCTGCC
>JASGFB010000159.1:0-7345 GCA_047605765.1 Rhodocyclaceae bacterium | reverse complement strand
GTTCAGTCGGGGCCGGCGCCGTGGCATGCGCCAGACGGGCCGCCATCTGGCGGATGGTGGGGCCTTCGAACAGGTTGCGCAGCGGCAAGGCCACACCAAAGGCCTGGCGTACGCGCGCCGTCAGTTGCGTCGCCAGCAGCGAATGCCCGCCCAGGTCGAAGAAGTTGTCCGTCGCCCCGACGCGCGCGACATCCAGCACGGCCGACCAGAGCGCGGCCAGTCGTTCTTCGGTTTCGTCCGCCGGCGGCACGTAGAGGTCGCTGCGCTGCGCGAACACCGGCGCCGGCAGTGCGTCGCGATCCACCTTGCCGCTGGCGTTCATGGGCAGCGCATCGAGCACCACGATAGCCGCCGGAATCATGTAGTCGGGCAAGCGCTCGGCCAGATGTTCGCGCAGCGTGGCGGCATCGGCCCCGGCGCCGGCCACATAGGCCACGATGCGCCGGTCGTCGGCGTCCGCCGTCACCATGACGTAGGCATTGCGCACCGACGCATGCAGGCCGAGCACGGTTTCGATCTCACCCAGCTCGATGCGGAAGCCGCGCACCTTGACCTGATGGTCGACGCGCCCGAGGAAGGCGATGTCGCCGTTCGCCAGGCGGCAGCCCTTGTCGCCGGTGCGGTACAGGCGCCCGCCGGGCGCGGACGAGAACGGATCGGGCAGGAATTTCTCCGCCGTCAGATCGGGGCGATGCAGATAGCCGCGCGCCAGCCCGACGCCACCCAGGTAGATCTCGCCGGGTACGCCCAGCGGTGTCGGGTTGAGGTGTTCGTCGAGCACGTAGGCGCGCATGTTGGCGGTCGGCGTGCCCAGCGGCACGGCGCCCCGCTCGCTACCGTCGCACACATAGGTAATGGCATAGACGGTGGTTTCGGTCGGGCCGTACACGTTGATGAACGAACGACGTGCGCTGGCCCAGCGCGCGGGGGCTTCGACCGGGCATACGTCGCCGCCGCTGATCAGCGTCCGCAAGGTGGCCAGCCCCGGCTGATCGGGGATCAGGTTGAGCAGCGCCGGCGGCCAGATGGCGGCGGTGACGCCTTCGCTGGCGGTCAGGTCGGACAGATCGCTGGCCGAATGCAGCACGTCCACGCGCGCCAGTTGCAGGCAGGCGCCGCTGATCAGGGTGGCGAACACCTCGCACACCGAGCCATCGAAATTGAGGGACGCGAATTGCAGGAATTTATCTTCCGCGCCGAGCCCGAAGCGCTGCGCCTGCAGCGTGCAGAAACTGGTGACGCTGCGGTGCTGCACGGCCACGCCCTTGGGCGTGCCGGTTGAGCCGGACGTGTAGATGACATAGGCGAGGTTGTCGGGCGTCGCCGTGCACGGCGGATCGTCGTCGCGCCAGCCATCGAGCGTGGCGGACTCGCTGTCCAGGCACAGCACCGGGCAGTCGAGCGCCGGCAGGCGCGCCCGCAGGGCGTGCTGGGTGAGCACGAAACAGGGCTGCGCGTCGGCCAGCATGCTGGCAAAGCGGGCCGTGGGATACGACGGGTCCATCGGCACGTACGCCGCACCCGCCTTGAGAATGCCCAACAGGCCGACGAGCATGTCGAACGAGCGATCGACGCACAGGCCGACGCAGCGATCGGGGCCGGCGCCCTGCGCGCGCAGGTAATGGGCCAGGCGGTTGGCGCGCGCATTGAGCGCGGCGTAGCTCAGCGTTGCACCTTCAAAGGCCAGCGCCATGGCCGCCGGCGTGCGTCGCACCTGCGCCTCGAACAGCGTATGCACCGGGCATTCGGGGTAGGCCGCAGCGGTGTCGTTGCCGTGGTGGATCAGGGAGGCGTATTCGGCGGCGTCGAGCAGCGTCAGTTGCGACAGGCGGCGCGCCGGCCCGCTGATGATGGAGCCGAGCAGATTGCGCAGGTGCCCGGCCAGGCGGGCGATGGTGGCGGCATCGAAAAGGCCGGTCTTGTATTCGATCTGGCCGTTCAGTTGGGCGCCGTCTTCCGACACGATCAGGCTCAGATCGAACTTCGACGTGCCGCTCTCGCCGGTCAGCGCCGTCAAGGTCAGATCGGCCAGCCGCATGCTGTCGCGCGCTGCGTTCTGCAGCGCGAAGGCAACCTGGAACAGCGGCGAATGGCTCATGCTGCGCACGGGGTTGAGCGCCTCGACCAGGGCCTCGAACGGAATGTCCTGGTGTTCGTAGGCCGCCGTGGCGGTGTCCCGCACGGCGCCCAGCACATCGATGAAGCGCGGATCGCCCGACAGGTCGGTGCGCATCACCAGCGTGTTGGCAAAGAAGCCGATCAGGCCTTCGGTGTCCGGATGGTGGCGGTTGGCGATCGGGCTGCCCACGCAGATGTCGCGCTGGCCGCTATAGCGCCCGAGCAGGACGTTGAAGGCCGCCAGCAGCACCATGTAGAGCGTGGCGCCGTGGCCGCGGGCCAGTTCCTGCAAGGCGCGCGTCATCGACGCATCGAGCGTGAACGCCAAGGTGGCGCCGCGCAGATCCTGCACGGCCGGGCGCGGGCGGTCGGTGGGCAGTTCCAGCAAGGCTGGGGCATCGGCGAGCTGGCGCGTCCAGTAATCGCGCTGGGCGTCGAGCGCCGCTGCCTGCAAGCGGGCCCGCTGCCAGCGCGCGAAGTCAGCGTACTGAATGCGCGGTTCGGCCAGGGGGGAAGCCTCGTGGCGCGCGAAGGCGGCGTAGAGGGCGCCGACCTCGCGGATGAGCACGCCGCGCGACCAGCCATCCGACGCAATGTGATGCATGCAGAAGAGCAGGATGTGCTCCGCCGGGCCGAGACGGATCAGCGCGGCGCGCACCGGCACATCGTGTTCGAGATCGAAGGGGCGATGCGCTTCGGCCGCAATCAGGTGCCGTGCGGCCGCCTCGGCCTCTTCGCGCGGCAGCGACGACAGGTCGGTCAGCGGCAGCGGCAACGGGGCCGGCGGCAGCACCTGCTGCAGCGGATCGCCGTCGCCCGCCACGTAGCGCGTGCGCAGCGATTCGTGGCGGCGCACGATCTCATCCAGCGTGCGGCCGAGGGCCGCCACATCGAGATCCCCCACCAGGCGCAGCGCCCCGGGCAGGTTGTAGAACGGGCTGTCCGGCTCCAGTTGCGCAAGGAACCACAGGCGTTGCTGGGCGAAGGACAGCGGCGCGCGGTCGTCGGCGCCGAGCGGCTGGCGCGCGATGGCGTCGGCGTCGCTGGCCGGCGCGGTGCCGCCCGCGATGGGCTGTGCGGTTTCCCTGCGACTGAGCAGCGCCAGCAGTTCCTGCCGTGCATTCGACATGTCTGCCTTGCCACGCTCCATCTCGTTCGACGCCATGTGTTGCCCTTCGTATGTATGCGGTATGCGGGAAGCGTTGCGACGCTCAGGCGGAAACCGGATCGCTGGCCGGGTCGCGGCGGCGGAGCCTGTCGAGCATCGCCGCCACTTCTTCGTCGGAGAGCGAAGCGATCCGCTCCATCAGGTGGGTTTCGACGAGCGCGGCCAGTTCGGCCACCGTGCCGGCAGCAAAGACGCTGCGCAGTGGCAGGGCCACGTGGAACGCCTCGCGCACGCGCGAGACCAGTTGCGTGGCCAGCAGCGAGTGGCCACCCAGCTCGAAGAAGTTGTCGTGGACGCCGACGCGTTCGCGACGCAGCAGCGCGCACCAGATGGCGGCGAGTTCTTCTTCCAGCGGCGAGCGCGGCGCCACGTAGGCGTCGCTCGGGCGTCGCGCGCCCGGCTCGGGCAAGGCACGGCGGTCGACCTTGCCGTTGGCGGTCAGGGCGATGCGGTCGACGAACAGGCACTGCGCCGGCAGCATGTAATCGGGCAAGTGCTGCCGCAGGTACGTGCGCAGCGCTGCCTCATCGATCCCGTCGGCGACCACGTAAGCCACCAGTTGGGCGTCGCCCATGGCATCGGCGCGGCATTGGACGGTGACGGCGCGCACGGCGGCATGGCTGCCAATGGCGGCTTCCACTTCGGCCGGTTCGACGCGATAGCCACGGATCTTGATCTGATCGTCCACGCGCCCGATGAACTCGATGGCGCCGTCGGGCAGGCGCCGCACGCGGTCGCCCGTGCGGTACAGGCGTGCACCCGGCGGGCCGAACGGATCGGGCACGAAGCGCTCGGCGGTATGGCCGGCCTGCCCCACATAGGCGCGCGCCACGCCGGCCCCACCGATGAACAATTCACCCGCCACGCCAATCGGCAGTTGCGCGCCGTCGGCCGCCAGCACGTGAGCCCGGGCGCCGGCAATCGGGTGGCCGATGGGGATCGTCGCGGCGCCCTGGGGGGGGTCGCAGGCACCGGGGATGGCCCAGGTCAGCGCCCCCACCGTGGTTTCGGTCGGCCCGTAATGATTGAGGCGGCGCAGGCCGGGTGCGGCCTGTTCCAGCCGCGCCGCCAGCGCCGTCGGCAAGGCCTCGCCGCCGAGCACCAGCGCCACGCGCGGCAGCACCTCGGCCCCCTGCCCGCCCGCCATCAGCGCATTCAGGTGCGACGGCACGATCTTGAGCACGTCGATGGCATGGGCCTGCAGGTAGTCCGCAAAGCGCGCCGCATCCAGCGCCACGTCCTGATCGATAAGGTGCACGCAGCCACCGATCATCAGCGCCGGGAAGATCGCCGTGTTGCCCAGATCCGCCGCCAGTGTCGACACCGTGGCGAACTGCATGCCCGGCGCCGCCTGCAGCAGATCGGCGAGCGCGCGGCTGTAGTTCACGAGATTGGCATGCGTGACCGCCACGCCCTTGGGCTGGCCGGTCGAGCCGGACGTATGGATGACATACGCAAGATGGCCGGGCAGCGCCGCCGCGCCGGACGGCGCGACGCTCGCCACGGCGGGCCGTTCGCCATCCAGGCACAGCACCGCCACCGTCGCGGGCAATGCCGCCCGCATGGCCGCATGCGCCACCACCACCGGCGCGCCCACGTTGGCAAGCTGGCGTGCCAGCCTGTCCGGCGGCGCCTCGGCGCTCAGCGGCACATAAGCGCCAGCGGCCTTGAAGATGCCCAGCACGCCCACCAGCATGTCGACCGAACGCTCCAGCAGCAGACCGACGCAGACGTCCGGCCCGACGCCATGCTGCCGCAGGGCATGCGCCAGCGCATCGGCGCGCTCGTTCAATTCGGCATAGCTCAGCACATGCTCGCGGCAACGCACTGCGGCGGCCTGCGGCGTGCGCCGGCATTGCGCTTCGAACAGCGCATGAAAGGTGTGCGCCGGGACGGGCGCGGGCGACGCGCCGTGGCTGACGGTCTGCAGCCATGGCCGTTCGGCGTCCGACACCATGTCAAGTTGCGACAGCCGCCGCTGCGGGTCGGCGGCGATCTGACCGAGCAGCGTATCGAGCTGGCCTGCCAGGCGGGCAATGGTGTCGGCCCGGAACAGCGCGGTGTTGTAGCCCACATTGAGGCGGATGCCCCGCTCCGTTTCCGCCACGTAGAGCGTCAGATCGAACCTGGCGACGCCGTGCTGCTGGATATCGGCCGGCGACAGGCGCACGCCGGGCAGTTCGAGCACCTCCACCGGAGTGTTCTGCAATACCAGCGACACCTGGAACAGCGGCGAATGGGCCAGATCACGCGGCGGATTGATCGCCTCGACGAGCTGCTCGAAGGGCAGATCCTGATGGGCGTAGGCGTCGCGTGCCACGTCGCGCACGCGTTGCAGCAGCTCGCTGAAGCGCGGGTCGCCCGACAGATCGTTGCGCATCACCAGCGTGTTGACGAAAAAGCCGATCAGGCCTTCGGTCTCGCGCCGCGTACGGTTGGCGATCGCCGTGCCGACGCAGATATCCGTCTGCGCCGCGTAACGCGCCAGCAACAGGTTGAAAGCCGCCAGCAGCACCATGTAGAGCGTGGCGTCATGCGCGCGTGCCAGGGCTTTCAAGGCGCTGCCGACCCGGGCATCCACCATGATGGCGTGCGCCGCGCCGTCATAGGTGCGCACCGCCGGACGCGGGAAGTCGGTCGGCAGGCTGAGTACCGGCGGCGCACCATCGAGCCGCTGTCGCCAGTAATCGAGCTGCGCCTGCAGGACGTCGCCGCTGAGCCAGCGGCGCTGCCAGTGCGCAAAATCGGCGTATTGCAGCGCCAGCGGCGCCAAGGGCGAAGGCTCGCCGCGCACGAAGGCCGCATACAGTGCCGCCACCTCGCGGATCAGCACGCTCAGCGACCAGCCGTCGGCGGCGATGTGATGCATGGTGAACAGCACGATGTGTTCGTGCGCGTTCATCCGCAGCAGGCGCACGCGGATCGGCACCTCGCATTCGAGCGCGAACGGGCGCCGCACTGCGTCCTGCGCCAGCCGCGCCGCCTCCTGCTCGGCCATCGCCGGGGCCAGCGCCGACAGGTCCTCCACCCGGGGATCGAAGCGATAGGCAGGCTGGATGTGCTGCCCCGGCGCGCCGTCCACCATGGCAAAACGGGTGCGCAGCACTTCATGGCGCGCCACCACGGCGTCGAGCGTGCGCCAGAAGGCCGCCACGTCGAGTTGCCCGTGCAGGCGCAAGGCCGCCGGCATGTTGTAGAACGGATTGTCCGGCTCCAGTTGCGCCAGGAACCACAAGCGCTGCTGCGCGAAAGACAAGGGCAAGTGGCCGTCACGCGCCACCGGCCGCAGCGGCATGCCGTTCGCTACCACCGCTCCGTCCGCCTGTGCGGCCAGCGCGCGGCGCGCCAATTGCCTCACCGTCGGCCCTTCGAACAGGGCCCGCAGCGGCAGGTCCACCCCCAGCGCCTGCCGCAGGCGCGACATGGCCTGCGTGGCCAGCAAGGAATGGCCGCCCAGATCGAAGAAGTTGTCGTCGGCGCCGACGCGCTCGATCTTGAGCAGTTGCCCCCAGAGCGCGGCGATCGCCTGTTCCGCTTCGTTGTCCGGCGCCACGTAAGCCGTGCGGCCGTCGGCATAGTCCGGTGCCGGCAGCGCGCGGCGGTCGAGCTTGCCGTTGCGCGTCACCGGCAAGGCATCGATGACGACGAATGCCGCCGGCACCATGTAGGCCGGCAGACGCGCGCCCAGTTGTTCGCGCAAGCCGGCGGCGAGCGCCGCCGTGTCGCGGGCGTGCTCAGCATCGGCCGGCACCACGTAGGCCACCAGCCGCCGATCGCCCGGTGAGTCTTCGCGCGCCACCACCGTCGCCGTGCGCACCTGGGCGCAGGCTTGCAGAGCGGCCTCGACTTCGCCCAGTTCGATGCGAAAGCCGCGGATCTTCACCTGGTCGTCGAGGCGGCCGAGGAATTCGATGCTGCCGTCGGCGCGGTAACGCGCCTTGTCGCCGCTGCGATACATGCGCTGGCCCGGCGCGTGGGCGAAGGGGTCCGGCAGGAAGCGCTCGGCGGTGAGTTCCGGCCGCAGCAGGTAGCCGCGCGCCAGCCCCGCGCCGGCGATGT
>JASGFB010000158.1:0-7393 GCA_047605765.1 Rhodocyclaceae bacterium | reverse complement strand
GTGGCCACGGCGGCGGCCCCCGACGGCGCGCCGGCCAGCCCGCGTCTGCGGGCGCTGCTGACGCAACTGCACGGCGGTGGCGATACGCACGCGTTCTGGCAGGAGATCGCCGCCCACGGCGCACCGCTGATCGAGGCGGGGCCCGCGCCGGACCAGCGTCGCGTCACCTTCGTATGGCGCGGCGCCGACACACGCAATGCACAGCTCATGTGGCCGGCACGCTCAGCCGATCCGCTCAGTTTCCAGCGCCTCGGGCGCAGCGACGTGTGGTACCGCAGCATGGTGTTGCCCAGCGATACCCGGCTGTCGTACCGCATCGCCGTCGACGTGCCGGCGTATGGCGGCGACACCGGCCTGACGCGGCGCGCCGCGCTGATCGGCAGCGCCCAGGCCGATCCGCTCAATCCCCACCGCTGGGGCGCGGCGCCCGGTGACAGTGTGCAGGCCTATACCTCGGCCCTGGTGCTGCCGGATGCGCCACCGCTGCCGTGGAGCGAAGCGGGTGCGCCGGTACCGGCCGGCCGCCTGATGGCGGCGCAGTTCGCCAGCCGGTTGCTCGGCAACACGCGTCAGGTCACGGTGTATCTGCCCCCAGGGCATCGCCGGGAGGGTGTCGCTTATCCGCTGATGCTGCTGTTCGACGAAGACGCCTACCTGCGCCAGGTATCGACGCCGGCCATCCTCGATCGTCTGATCGCCGCCGGCAGGATTCCGCCGACGGTGGCCGTGCTGATCGCCAACCCGACGCGCCGGTCGCGCGCCGACGAACTCCCCTGCAATGCGCGTTTCGCCGACGCACTGGCCGACGAGTTGCTGCCCTGGGTTCGGGCGGCGTACACGGCTGGCCAGACGCCCGATGCAGTGGTGCTGGCGGGGTCGAGCTACGGTGGGCTGGCGGCGGCCTGCGGCGCCTTCATGCGCCCGGACGCCTTTGGCAAGGTGTTGTCGATGTCCGGCTCGTTCTGGTGGTCGCCGCCGGCCAAAGCAGGGCAGGCGCCGGGCAGCGATGAATGGCTGCCGGCGCAGTACGCCGATGCACCGCGCAAACCGATTGCCTTCTATCTGACGGCGGGCGCCATGGAACACGGCGTGGGTGCCGACATCGGCATCCTCGAATCGACGCGTCACCTGGGCAACGTACTGCGCGCCAAGGGGTACCGCGTGCACGCCGACGTGTTTGCCGGCGGCCATGACTACATCATGTGGCAAGGCAAACTGGCCGATGGCCTGATCACGCTGCTCGGCGCGCCTTGAAGGCGCCAATCACGCTGCACCAAGGCCGCAGTGTGGGCTTGGCGCCACGCCCTTTCGTACGCTGTGGAAAGCCGCAGTGCAAATGTGTGCGAGGCGCCTGTTGCATTGCGATATGAGATCCCCCCGCTGCGCTCATGCCTGCGAATGTGATCGGTCCTAATTCATGGTGCGGCGCGTCACACCATTAAAGGTTTAACCCCTTGTGAACGTTCCCTTCGGGGTCGTTGACAGTCCGTTTGTTGCTATTCAAATTGGGTATGCCGACAGGCTTTCTGGCAGGTCGGTTCGTTCATACAACATATCCATGGAGACAAGTCGCGATGATGCAAAAAATAGCTTTCGGGGTGCTCTTCTCGGCCTTCGCCCTGTCGGCGCAGGCCACTACCACGGTGCCCGCCGGCACCACCTTCGACGGCGGCGGTGCCACCTACGGCACCTCGTGCGACGGACAGAGCGAGAGCCAGCAGCCGGTGTTCCTGCTCAAGGATGGCGCCACCCTCAAGAACGTGGTCATCAAGGCGGGGGCAGCGGCCGATGGCGTGCACTGCGAAGGCAGCTGCACCATTCAGAACGTGAAGTGGCCCGACGTGTGCGAAGACGCCGCCACCATGAAGGGCGGCTCGGGCAAGACCATGACCATCAGCGGCGGCTCGGCCGCGTCGGCCGATGACAAGGTGTTCCAGCACAACGGCGTGGGTTCGACGGTGAACATCACCAACTTCACCACCACCGGCAGCATCGGCAAGCTGTATCGCTCGTGCGGCAACTGTTCGACGCAGGGCGCGCGCAAGGTGAACATCAGCGGCACCAAGCTGGAGAAGGTGACCGCCGCCGTCGTCGGCATCAACAAGAACTACGGCGACGTGGCCACTATCAAGACGCTGCAGATCAAGAGCTACAAGTCGGGCAGCCCGAAGGTGTGCGTCGAATACACCGGCAACAACACGGGCGCCGAACCGACGTCGCTGGGTGAAAAGTGGAATGACTCGTACTGCAAGGTGACGACCAGCGACGTGACCTCGTACTGATCCTGATCGGCTCACGCCGATGGACCGGCGCGCGGATGGAGGCCGCGCGCCGTTTTCGGCTGTTTCAGATCGCCACCAGAGCGCGCACGTTTTCGGCTTCCATCTCGCTGCCGGGGCCGGCCTTGATGATCTCGCCGCGTGCCATGACCGCGTAGTGATCGGCCAGCGACTGCGCAAAATCGTAATACTGCTCGACCAGCAGGATCGCCATTTCACCGCCCGCCGCCAGTTTCCGGATGGCGCGCTCGATGTCCTTGATGATCGACGGCTGGATGCCTTCGGTGGGCTCATCGAGGATCAGCAGCTTGGGCCGCATGGTCAGCGCGCGGGCAATCGCCAGTTGCTGTTGCTGGCCGCCCGACAGATCGCCGCCGCGCCGACGCAGCATGTCGCGCAACACCGGGAACATCTCGAAGATGTACGCCGGCACCCCGCGCGAAGCCTTGCCGTTGGCCAGCCCCATCTGGATGTTCTCTTCCACCGTCAGGCGCGGGAAGATCTCGCGCCCCTGTGGCACGTAGGCGATGCCCCGCGCGGCGCGCTTGTAAGCCGGTAGTTTGGTGATGTCCTGGCCATTGAAGACGACCGAACCGCTGGCTACCGGCAGCAGGCCCGTCAGGCACTTGAGGAAGGTGGTCTTGCCGACGCCGTTGCGGCCCAGCAGCGTGGTCACCTTGCCTTGTTCCAGCGTCATCGAGATGCCGCGCAGCGTATGGCTGCCACCGTAATACTGGTTGAGCGCGTCGACCTGCATCAGGGGGGCGGCGGGCGTGCCCAAGAGCGTGGCGCTGTCGTGTTTCATGGCGTGTTCCTGTGCTCAGCGTCCGAGGTAAACCTCGATGACGCGTTCATTGTTCTGCACCTGCTCCAGTGTGCCTTCGGCCAGCACGCTGCCTTCGTGCAGCACGGTCACGCGCTTCGAGATCTGCTTGATGAATTCCATGTCGTGTTCGACCACCACCAGGGTGTATTGGCCGGCCAGCGACAGGAACAGCTCGCCGCTGCGCTCGGTTTCCTCGTCGGTCATGCCGGCGGCCGGTTCGTCGAGCAACAGCAGTTGCGGTTCCTGCATCAGCAGCATGCCGATTTCCAGCCATTGCTTCTGGCCGTGCGACAGCAGGCCGGCAGGGCGGGCCGCCTGGTCATGCAGGCGGATCAGTTCGAGCGTCTTGCCGATCTTGTCGCGCTGCGTGCCGGTGAGTTTGGCGCGCAGGCTGGCCCAGACGCCCTTGTCGGTCTTCATCGCCAGTTCGAGGTTCTCGAATACCGTGAGCTGCTCGAACACGGTCGGCTTCTGGAACTTGCGGCCGATGCCGGCGTGGGCGATCTGCGCCTCGTTCAGGCGCGACAGATCGATGGTCTGCCCGAAGAACGCGGTGCCGGCGTCGGGCCGCGTCTTGCCGGTGATGACGTCCATCATGGTCGTCTTGCCGGCGCCGTTGGGGCCGATCACGCAGCGCAGTTCGCCACGGTCGATGGTCAGCGTGAGCGCGTTGAGGGCGCGGAAGCCGTCGAAGCTGACGGTGATGTCCTCCAGGTAGAGGATCGGCCCTTTGGTGGTGTCCAGGGCGTGCGGATCGACCGGACGTTCGAGGCCGACGGCGCGGTCGTACATGCCCTCCGTGCCGGACAGGCGTTGCGTGGCGGTGCTGGCGGCGGCATTCATGCGCGCGATTCCTTGCGTTGCAGTAGTCCGATGACGCCACGCGGCAGATACAGCGTGACGAGAATGAAGATCAGCCCCAGGAAATACAGCCAGTATTCGGGGAAGGCCACCGTGAACCAGCTCTTGACGCCATTGATGAGACCGGCGCCGATGAGCGGGCCGATCAGCGTGCCGCGTCCGCCCACGGCCACCCAGATGGCGATTTCGATAGAGTTCGCCGGCGACATTTCGGAGGGGTTGATGATGCCCACCTGGGGGACGAACAAGGCCCCGGCGATGGCGCAGATCACTGCCGACAGCGTCCAGATGAAAAGCTTGTACGGCAGCGGGTTGTAGCCGGAGAACATCACGCGCGATTCGGCGTCGCGGATGGCCGCCAGCACGCGCCCCAGCTTGCTGGTGACGACGTAGCGGCCGAGCAGCAGAAAACCGATGAGCAGGGCGGCGGTGAGGGCGAACAGCGTCACGCGCGTCTGATCGGACTGGATATGAAACCCCAGGATGCGCTTGAAGTCGGTAAAGCCGTTGTTGCCGCCGAATCCCGTCTCGTTGCGGAAGAACAGCAGCATGGCCGCAAAGGTCAGGGCCTGCGTGATGATCGAGAAGTACACCCCCTTGATGCGCGAGCGGAAGGCGAAGAAACCGAACACGCAGGCCAGCAGCGCCGGCACCACCAGTACCAGCAGCATGGCCCACAGGAAGTGTTCGGTGCCGTGCCAGTACCAGGGCAGTTCCTTCCAGTCGAGGAACACCATGAAGTCGGGCAGATCGGACTGGTAATTGCCCTCGCGGCCGATGGCGCGCATCAGGTGCATGCCCATGCCATAGCCGCCGAGGGCGAAGAAGATACCGTGCCCGAGGCTGAGGATGCCGGTGTAGCCCCACACCAGATCCATCGCCAGCGCCACGATCGCATAGCACATGATCTTGCCGATCAGCGATACCCAGTAGGTGGACAGGTGCAGTGCGCTGTCCTGCGGCACCGCCAGATTGAGGATCGGCACCAGCACCAGGGTGGGGGCCGCAAAGCCGGCCAGCAGCGCCCAGGCGTGCGGGCCGAAGAGACGGGCGGTGAAAGTCTTGTCAAGCATGGCGGACCCCGTGATACGTATTCGTCATTACACGCGCCGGCAGGCAGCGGGCGGGCGTGTCGTGTGTGGCGCCGGAAGGCAGTGGTTCATTACGCATCGACAAAGCGCCCCTTTACCGCGAACAGGCCCTGCGGGCGCTTCTGGATGAAAGCGATGATGATCACCAGCACCACGATCTTGGCCAGCACCGCGCCGGCCATGCCTTCCAGGAATTTATTGACGATGCCCAGGCCGAGCGCGGCGTACACCGTGCCGGCCAACTGGCCGACGCCGCCGAGCACCACCACCATGAACGAATCGACGATGTAGCTCTGGCCCAGGTCGGGCCCCACGTTGCCGACCTGCGACAGCGCCGAGCCGGCCAGTCCGGCGATGCCGGCGCCCAGGCCGAAGGCCAGCGTGTCGACGTGCGGGGTGGCCACGCCCACGCAACTGGCCATCGAGCGGTTCTGCGTGACGGCGCGCACGAACAGGCCGAGCCGGGTGCGCGTCAGGATCAGGGAGACGCCGATCACCACGGCGGCGGCGAAGACCAGGATGGCGATGCGGTTGTAGGGCAGGATCAGATTGCTCATCACCTGCACGCCGCCGGACAGCCAGGAAGGGTTTTCGACCAGCACGTTCTGGGCGCCGAACAGCGTGCGCACGAGCTGGATCAGCACCAGGCTGATGCCCCAGGTGGCCAGCAGGGTTTCCAGCGCGCGGCCGTAGAGGTGGCGGATCACCAGGCGTTCCATCGCCACGCCGACCAGGGCCGAGGCCAGGAAGGCCACCGGCACGGCCAGCAGCGGATACCACTCGAGCAGCCCCGGCGCGTATTGGCGCACCAGGTTCTGCACCACGAAGGTGGCGTAGGCGCCGATCATGATCAGCTCGCCGTGGGCCATGTTGATGACCCCCATCAGGCCGTAGGTGATGGCCAGGCCAAGGGCCGCCAGCAACAGGATGCTGCCCAGCGACAGGCCGGTGAACAGGCCGCCCAGCCATTCGCCGTACTTGAGGCGCACGTCGATCGACTTGATGCCGGCGCGGGCGGCGGCGCGGACGTTCTCGTCCGCTTCGGCATAGCTGTCGTCGTGCTTTTCGAGCACCGACAACAGCAGTTGTTTGTTGGCGGCGTCCGAACTCTGGCCGAGGGTTTCCACCGCCGCCAGACGGATGGCCGGGTCCTTGGCGTGCAACTGGATGCCGGCACGCGTCTGTTCGATCAGGCGACGGATGGTGGCGTCCGTTTCGGCCGCCAGCGCGCGATCGAGCAGCGGCAGCATGTCTTCCGAGGCGCCGCCTTGCAGTGTCTTGATGGCATCCAGGCGCACAGCGGTAGCGGGCGAAGAAATCTTCAGCGCGGCGATGGCCGCACCCACGGCGCCGCGGACGCGGTTGTTGACGATCACGTCGTCGGCGTTGTCAGGCACGGCGGCGAGTTTTTCGCCGCTGAGAGCATCGGTGGCGCTGTCGCCGTCGACGATCAGCACGCGTTTTTCGCCGACCACCTTGAGGGTGTCGCCGTCCATGGCTTCGAGCACCGGCAGGGCGTCGGCATCGCCGCTCGCCGCCAGGGCGCCGAGGGCGGCGATCTTCTCGTCGTTGTCACCGATGGCGAGTTTGAGTACGAGGTCGGGCGCCGGCTTGGCATGGCCCGCCAGGCTGGTAAGACCCAGCCCCAGGGCGAGGAGGGCGGCGATTGCGCGACTGCGTAATGTCATGATGAGGTGACTTATGTGATGAGCCAGAGCGGAACGGGTCCGCAGATGGCGTGTTCCTGACTGGCGTTGCGTGGCTGGCCGGGCACGCGCGGAACACGTCATGCAAAACGCGACTGTCATGGCGACGGCGGTAAGCTTGCCATCGCAGGAAAACCGGCCGGTCGTGCCGGCCGGTTCCCATTGCCCCCGAGTCGTTACATCTTTTCCGGGCCGTCCTTCTTCTTGTCGTTACCCGGAATGAACGGGCTCCACGGATTGGCGCGGACCGGGCCGGGCGTCTTCCAGACCACGTTGAACTGCCCGTCGGCCTTGATTTCACCGATGAACACCGGCTTGTGCAGGTGATGGTTCTTTTCGTCCATCTTGATCGTGAAGCCATCCGGCGCCTTGAAGGTCTGGCCCGCCATGGCGGCGATCACCTTGTCGGTGTCGGTGCTCTTGGCCTTTTCGACGGCCTGCGCCCACATGTGCAGGCCGACATAGGTGGCCTCCATCGGATCGTTGGTCAGCGGCTTGGACGCCGACGGCAGCTTCTTGGCCTTGGCGTAGGCCGCCCACTTCTTCTTGAATTCGTCGTTGGCCGGGTTCTTCAGGCTCATGAAGTAGTTCCAGGCGGCCAGGTGGCCCACCAGCGGCTTGGTGTCGACG
>JASGFB010000157.1:0-7421 GCA_047605765.1 Rhodocyclaceae bacterium | reverse complement strand
CCGTAGCCGGCGGCGGCCGGCACCGTCGCCATCTCGCCGCAGGCAGTCAGCCCGGCCAGGAGCAGCGTCACCAGACCGGCGATGGCCGCCGGGCGGGGCACACACAGCGGGCGGGCGGCGCTCATGACGGGCTGTCGTCCTCATCGCGATCGAGATCGTCGGGATCGCTCACCGGCCGATCCTCTTCCTGGGCGCGTTGCGCGCTGTCCAGATCGTCTGGTTCGACGCTGTGTTCGTTGTCCGGTTGCGGCGCGTGATCGGCCATGGCGTTCTCCTCGCGTGACCCGAGCGGTGACAGTCTGAGCATAGACGCCCCGGCGGGCGACCCCAGGGGTGCGGCGATTCAGCACGCGGCGTGCCCGCCCATCGACGGGCAGGCCCGGCCGGCTTCAGCCCGCGCTGTGCGCGAGCTTGCGCTCGGCGTCGTCGACGTCCTGGTAGCCGTAGAGCATGGCCGTCTTGTTCATGCTGGCGGTGGTGAGGTTGCGGCCGTTGTCGGCATAGCCCTCGACCAGCGCCTTGTAGCATTCAAGGGTCTGCTCGGAGTAGGTCTCAAGCTCACCGCGCAGGTAGGTTTCGAACGAGGTTTCGAAGGGCGTGTCTTCGGCCGTGCGGATCAGGCGTGCCTGGCCCGACAACTGCGGATAGGCACGCGCGAAATCCTCGCGCCATGCCAATTGGATGGCAATGATCCGTTCGATGCTGTCGCGCCGGGCCTCGCTCAGCGGCGGCAAGGTGTGGGCAAAGGCGGCATACTGCGCCGGCGCCGTGGACGCCATCATGCGCGCGTATTTTTCCTGTACCAGATTGCGGCCGGCACGCTGGGCGGCCACCAGGTCGCCGTAATAGCTATCCAGCGTCATCGGATCCCAGCACAAAAACTGGCTCTTGCGCATGATCTCGAAGGTGCCGAAATCATCCTGGCAGTTGGCGCGACCGCCTTCGTTCTGCACGCGGTCCATGAACTGCCATTCGATGGCGACGATGTCGTCGACGATACTCATCGGTGATGCTCCTGTGTGCGGCCCAGGATGGCGTCGACATGCGTTTCGAGAAACGCGTCGCCGGGCACGGTAAAGCCTTGCGCGACCAATTCGATCAGCACGTCGGCGCAGATTTCTTCCACCAGCGCGGCAGCCTGCGTCGTCGGCAGGCGCGCCAGCCGGTCGAGCTTGTCATGCAGCGAGGCCAGACGCGGCAGGTTGGCCACGCCGCGATGCAGCCATTTGTAGAACGGCGCGTAGCGCGCATTGAGCGCGTAGGCGGCCAGGCAGGCATGACGTGCGAATTCGGCCTGCGCCAGCAAGGCGGTGACGCTTGCGTTGCGTGCCACGGCGCGCGGCAGGTTGTACTGCCCGCTCTGCGCCATCTTGGCCACGGCGGTGGCCAGCTTGAGGCGCCGCACGCCCTCCGGGTAATAGGCCAGCAGGCGTTGGCGGATGGCCGAGAACTCACCCAGCGGATCGCTGAACACCTCGCCGTTGACGGCGGTGGCGAGCAGTTCTTCGGGTATCTGCAGCCAATCGGCATCGCTGATGGGCAGTTGCGGTGCCCCCAGGAAGCGGGTGTAGAAGTCGGCGATGCCAAACACCCCGACACGCTGGCCGCTGCGGCTGTTGGTGCGGCGCGCGCCGAAGCCGGCGTGGCCTGGCGGCAGCGCATCGTAGGCCGCCTGCAAGGGCGCGCCGATGGCGGCGTGATCGGCGGCGTTCAGCCACAGGCAAAACCCCGGGCCGAAATCGTGGTCGCGTGACAGCGCGTCGTCGAAACCGAAACACTCCGACCCCATGCCCACCAGGCCGGCGGCGATGCGCGGGCGGTACGCCGCGAACGGCGCCAGCAGCGCGTCCTTGTGGGTGTCGTAGTAGCTGCGCGACAGGGCCAGACCGTGCATGCCTCAGCCCCTCAGGGCCGACTGGATGCCCTGCGCCTCGGCCATCAGCGTCTGGCTGCGCGCGGCATCGGTGTCTTCCAGCACCACGGCCAGGCTTTCGAGCGTGACGGCGTAATACATGTTCTTGCCGTAGTGCGCTTCGATGGCCGACAGCGCGCGCTGGTAGTAATCGACCGCCTGGGCGGCATCCCCCTGGCGGAACGCCACTTCACCCAGCGCCGACAGCGCCGCGCCGTAGTGCGGATTGCGGTCGGCCTGGCTTTCGAACAGTTCGACGGCGCGCAGCAGATCGGCCCGCGCGGCATCGAACTGCCCCCCCTTGATGCGCGACACCGCAAGATTGGTGTGGGTCACCGCCACCTCGGCTTCGCTGCCCGCCACGCTCTGCACCAGCGGCAGGGCGCGTTCCAGGCAGGTCGTGGCCTGGGCGTGATCGCCCTGTTCCTGGTAGGCCAGGCTCATGTTGTTGAAGAGGCTCGCCATCTGGTAGGGCGCGGCATGGTTGGCCGTGTAGATGGCCATGACTTCTTCATAAGCGGTGATGGCGCGCGCCGTTTGACCATCCGCACGGTAAGCGGTGGCGGCATTCAGCAGCGTGGTGGCGTACGGCACGCTGCCTTTGTAGCCGAGGCTTTCGAGCAGGCCGAGCGCCCGCTGCGCCACGGCCACCGCTTCGGAAAAACGGCTCATGCCCCGATAGAAACCCATCAGCTCGTTGAGCACGGTGAGCGCGGCGCCATAGTCATGGCTGGCAAAGGCCTGGTTCAGGTGGTCGAGTAGAAAGGGTTCGACCTGGTCCACCTGGTTGTTGCGGAAATAGCTGTCCAGCGTCTGCAGCATGTCCTGCACGTTCATCGGCATTCCTTCGTGGGGAAAGCGGCCGGCGCGCGAAACACGGCGCCATGCCCGGCAAACCGGACAGGATACGCCGGTCGGCGCCAACGGTCAGGCGCGTTGCCGGCGCCTTACTTCCTCACATAGACATCATCGAAGCTGACGTTCACGCCGCCGCAACGGCGGTTGTCGCGGACGATCAGGTAGCGGCCGACGCGATCGAAGTCGACCAGGCAGGCGTTTGCATCGGCGCCAAGGCGGGCGTGGCGCCCCTGCGGACGGATGAGGCCGCCGATCTCGCCGACGTGCACGCTGCCCCCCGAGCCCCAGCTCGCCGAGCCACGCACGTCCAGCGTGCCGGGCTGGCCCGGCGCGATCTCGATAGCGCCGATGGCGCCCTGCCAGTGGCCGATCCAGTCGGACAGCTTGACCGGCGGCTCGGGCAAGGGCGCCAGGGCGTCGGCCGCTACCCAGCCCACCGTCTCGCGCGCCTTGCCCTGATACCACGCGCAGGCCCAGCCGGCCTGCACCTTGCTCACCAGCAGTTCATCGCCACCGATGACATAGGCGGCGCGGCGGCAGCCCGCCGCAGCCGGACAGCCCGCATCGTCGTCATTGAAGTGCAGCGGCCGCTTGCTCGCCACCCGGTACAGCGCGACGACGGCCCCCTCGGAAAGAAAAGCGCCGGAGCGGCAACTGTCGGGGGCGATGTCTTCGGCGCGCGCGCTGGCGCCGGCCATCGACAGGGCAAGGGCGAACAGGCAGACGGAACGACGTGACATGCGATGGGCTCCATGCAAGTGACCGGGGCGCGGCGTCGAATCACGCGCGGATACGGCGGCATGCTACGAAAAATCGGGCGGCTTGTACGTGTCGCCGGGCAAGCCGCCTGCGGCGGCGGTCGCGGGCAAGGCCGACCGGGACGTCGCGCGGGCGCGACACCCACCTGATGCATGTCGGAAAAGTCAGGCAAACAATTGTAAAGGCCCGCCAACTTTTGTAAGGTAGCGATTGTGAACGCTAACTACGACCCTTTTGCCTGACTTATAACCGCCAACGGCGGCCAAATCTCGCAACGGGGACGTCTGTGCGCGTCCCTCCCCCGTTCCATTCGCCCGCTCTGTCGGGGGCGCATATATAACAAATAACGGAGACATGACCTTGAAGAAACATACGTTCTGTCCTCTCGGCCGGCCCTTCGGGCCCTGCCGCGGCCCGCACTGAGCCGCGGCGGCGCTGTCGCCCGGCCCGCCCGGTGACAGCGCATGTTCCCCGGTACCACGTTCGCGCTGAATCGTTGCAGCGCGGGCCGTGTGCCGACCACACCATCGTTAACTTCGACAGACCGCAGGGGCGATCTGAAGAAAGGCGAAGAGAAAATGCATAGTCACAAGATACCTGCGAGGGGAAATCCTCTCGCCCTGCTCGTCATGGCATTCGCGCTGTTCATGCTCGCCGCATGCGGCTCGAATGACGACTCCGATAACAGCCCGCCGCCGGCGGTTTCGCACACGGTGTCGTATGACAACGGCGCCACCACGTCACAAGTGCAGGTCAGCCATGGCGGCCTGCTGACGGCGCCGGCCTCGCCCGACAAGGGCAAGACCACGTACTTCGTCGGCTGGTTCGTCGCCGACGCTGGCGCCGGCCACATGTGGGACTTCACGCACGACAAGGTCGAGGGCGATGTCGCGCTCAAGGCCAAGTTCGTGGAACTGTCCGCCACCAACGTCATCGTCGATGCCTACCTGGACGAGTCCAAGCGCACCGGCTTCACCTTCAAGACGCTGCAGGAACTGAAGGCCGCCAACATCGCCGACGGCACGACGGTCAACTTCACGCCGGGCGTCTACTGGACCGACGACTACAAGGACACGCACGACGCCAACACCCCCGAACACCCGGGGCTGGTCGGTATCTCGTTCGAGCAGGCCGGGCTGGTCTTCAAGGGCCTGACCTCCAACGCGGACGACGTGCGCATCGCCGGCAACCGTGGCCAGACCATGGGTTCGAACGGCAACTGGAACGTCATCGGCATCGGCACCAACTTCTCGGCCTACAACCTGACGGTCGGCAACTACACCTCGGTGGATCTGGTCTTCCCGCGTGACCCGTCGCAAAACCTCGCCCGCCGCACCGATGCGCGCGTGCAGGCGCAGACGATCACCGCCGCCGGCGGCGCGCTCGACAAGCTGTACTTCGAGAACGTGCGCTTCGTCAGCTTCCTGAACCTGATCGCCGTCAGCCCGGCACGCGCGTACTTCAAGAACTCGTACTTCCAGCTGACCGACGACGCCATCGCCGGCGGCGCGGTGAACGTGTTCGAAAACTGCACGTTCGACTTCTACGGCAGCCACCCGTCGTACGGCGGTTCGACGACGATGGCGGCGTTCCTGCATTCCACCTTCAACTTCTACAACGACAGCCAGGTCTTCTGGTTCTCGAAGAGCGGTGGCAACTGGGCGCTGGTCGACAACGTCTTCAAGGGCCCGAAGGAAGAAATCCGCTGGGAAAACACCCAACGCCCGGACGTGACGCACTACGTCTACAACAACACGTATGAAGACGGCACGCCGGTGGTGTTCGACACGCAGAACCCGCTGGTCACGCAACAACTGGACGAAAACGCGCTGCGCGCCTTCAAGGTGGGCACCACGTACAACGTCTACAACCTGCTCAAGGGCAGCGACGGCTGGAATCCTTCGGGCCAGCAACAGCAGACCGACAGCGCCTACAAGTTCGATCTGGCCGCTAACACCACCACGGTCCAGTCCGACAACGCGGCCAATGAGGTCATCCTCACGCCGAGTTTCGTGCCGGCCAATGCCTACACCAATGACACCGTCACCTACGACTACGACAAGTCGCTGTTCACGGCACTGGCCAACGGTGGCGACGGCAAGCTGCACCTGCGTGCCAACCTGAACGCCACCGGCCAGATCATCAAGTCGGTGGTCATGGCGGTCGCGCCGAACGGCCTCAAGGCGCACGTCACGCTGCACATCAACCCCGAAACCGTCGCCGCACCGGTGGTGGTCGGCACGCCGAGCATCGCCATCAGCCAGAACGCGGCGGCGCTGCAAGTCGTGTATGACCATCCGGAATTCACCGACGCATCGGACATCACCTGGTTCCGCGGCAGCGCGCCGGGCGACAAGACCGTGCAAGTGGCGGTGACCACCCTCAACACGCCTTATCGCGCCTACCAGTTGTCGGCTGGCGACATCGGCCAGTACCTGACGGCCGTCATCACGCCGAAGTATGAGTTCAGCCCGGCGGCGGGCAGCTCGATCCAGGTGTCG
Source organism: Rhodocyclaceae bacterium (assembly GCA_047605765.1). GTDB lineage: Bacteria > Pseudomonadota > Gammaproteobacteria > Burkholderiales > Rhodocyclaceae > JBGVSA01. The sequence continues at coordinate 1,391 of JASGFB010000157.1, read as the reverse complement.
ACCAGCCGTGCCATCGCAGCGGCCGACGTCACTCACCCGCTGGTGGTGTCCACCAACTTCGCCAACATCACCTGGACGGGCCACACGCTCAACCAGCATGACGTGTGGTACGCCGACACGTTCAAGCCGGCCGACATCACGCAAGCCTGGGTGCCGGCAACGACCACCCCGTGGGTGTACGTAGTGGGCGATCGCGACGGCGGCCTCGGCGTGCGCGGCCTGCGCACCGCCACCCAGGGCGCACGTCTGCTGTACCAGCCGCAAGGCTCGTTCTCGGACATGTCCCTGACGCTGGACCTGACGCCGGAGAAGATCGCCGGCCAAGGCTTCGGCAGCGCCACCGACCAATACCTGGAGGTCTACATCAAGTGGGATCCGACCACGCAGACGGGCTATGCCCTGCGCTTCCAGCGCCTGTCGGCCGACCCGCTCAATGAGAACAAGCCGATCCCGTCCTCGGGCAATTCGACCCGCGTGTCGATGATCGAGTATGTCAATGGCGTGAAGACGATTCTGCCGAACTGCTACACCGAAAGCTCGGTCTACATGCCCGGCGCGCAACTGGTGTTCAAGCTGACCGGCAACGTCCTGACGGCGGATGTCACCACGACGTCGCCGCAGACCAACGTGCAGTTGGGCTACAGCCTGCCCAACGAAATCCACTTCAGCGCCACGCTGCCCAGCGCAGCCAGCACGACGCTGGGTGGTTTCGGCGTGCAATTCACCGGCACCACGTCGGCCGGTAACCGGACGGAACTCGAAAGCCTCGAAGTCAGCCTCAAGTCGCGCTGATCACAGACGGTTTCGTCGCATCACCCAAAGCCCTCGTCCGTCAGGACGGGGGCTTTTTTTTGTTCATCGAAACAGCGCCCGCGCGCACTCAATCCACCTTCACGCGGAACAGCACATCCCCCGTGGCGCCGCCTTCGAGCGGGCCGCTGAACACCCAATGCAGCGCACCGGTACCGCCCACCGGCTGGGCCGGGCCGGCCGTGCAGTCGACGGCCGCCGCCGGGCGCGGATTGGCCGGCGTGTTCTTGCTGCAAGCGCCGAGCGCGGTGGGCGTGGTGCCTGCCGTACTCGACACGAAGGTGGTGTAGGCCGGCGTGGTGTCGTTGATCACCAGGTCGGTCACCGCGCTGGGGGCGTTGTTGGTGTACGTGATGCGGTATTCCAGTTCATCGCCCGGCTTGGCCTGGTTGCTCACGCCAAAGGGGCCGCTGAGGGTCACATTGCGCACTTCTTTCTTGAGCGACAGCGCCGCCAGCCCCACCGTGGTCACGTTGTTGAGCGTGTACGTGGCGAGCGGCAGCGCGGGGCTGGCGTTGATGTAACTGAACGCCGCGTCGATGCCGGTGGCATGGCTCTCGCCCAATGCCGCCGTGGCCGGG